>CAIMCI010000363.1 GCA_903839465.1 uncultured Pseudomonadota bacterium | reverse complement strand
CTGCGCGGCCGCGGCGACGGCCGCCGGTCCACCGCCGCGAGCCGCCCGCTGCCAGTCGGCGGCGAGCGCCGCGAAGTCCGCGAGCAGGGTGTGCCACGCGGGCGGGACACTGCCCGTCGCGCGCGCACGGGTCCCGGCGGTGCTCATCGGGTCGCCCCGGCGGCCGGCGGCCGACATCCCGGGGCGGCGTCGTAATAGATTGAATTTAAGATCATTTTTTTAATCAGGGTAGCAGCCGGAACGCCTCGGCAGAAAAATGTTGCGGTGCGACAAAATATCCGTATACTGCATCGCACAAGATCCCACCCGGCCTCAATCCGACTCCCGACCAGTCCTTTCAAGGAGATGACCATGGCGAACACGAACCACGAAATCAATGCTTTCATCGAAGCCTCGAAGAAGGCGCTGGCCCCGGCCGTGCGCTTCAACGAGATATCGGCGAAGACCCTCGAGCGCGTTGCCCGTATGCACTACGACGCCCTCGGCGACTTCCTCAACTACGGCCTCGCCCACCTGCACCTCGGCACCAGCGTCAAGGACGTCCCGACGTTCGTGCAGAAGTCGACCGAGCTGACCCATCAGTTCGTCGAGAAGCAGACCCAGCGCTCGCAGGAGCTGCTGAAGGTGGCGAGCGAGTCGCAGGCTGACTTCACCCAGTGGATGGACAAGACCACCGCCGAAGTGGCCGCGAAGACCGCGAAGTTCGAAAAGGCTGCCTGAGCCTGCCCCGGCCGCGGGCAGTTGCCGCCCCGGCCGATTGCGAACCGAGCACAGAGGTCCCGGCAGCAGTGGCTGCCGGGGCCTTTTTTTTCGGCGCATCCGGCCCGGACGCGCGCGATGCCCGGCCTCAGGGCAGGCCGAGCTTGCCCTTCTCGTCGAAGGGCACGTTGCGGAAGAACGTGATGCCGGTGCGGACGTTGCCGGCGACGCGGTACTCGACGCCGCCGGACAGCAGCGTGCCGAGCGTCAGCACGCCGCCGAGCCCGCCCTTGAGGTCCATGACCACCGGCACCTCGACGTCGGAGGCGCCGTGCGGCGGCACGGTGACCGGCTCGGTGGTTTCGCCGCGCGCGAACGACTCGCCGTTGACCAGCACCGTGTAGTTGACACCTTCGATCGGCAGCGCGATCGCGTTCGGGTTGACGACCTTCAGGTGCACGCGCAGTTCCTGCGCCTGCACCGACATGGACTTCACGCCGACGCTGACGACGTGGATGTCGGGCTTCTCGAACTGCGCCGCGCAGGCGCCGAGCGCCAGCGCCGCCGCCAGGGTCGCCGCGACCCGCATCCATTCCCTCGCCCGCATGGCTGTCTCCTGTCCGTCGGCCCGTTCCCGCGCCGGCCGGTGCGGCGCCGTCCCATCATAGCGGTCCGGACGGGGCTGCGGCGCGGACGCCCCTGCCGGCATCTGACAGGGCATCAATATAGCGATCTTGATACTAGTGTTATCTTCGTAATATAGTTCAGATCATGAGCACCGCCGGACCCCTGCCGTGACCGAGGACCCGCCCGACGCGGAGGCCGCCGACAGCGACCTCGACAGCCTCGCCCGCAAGTTCCAGAAGGAACTGAACGGCGGCCTGGTCGGCCTCGTGCTGCTGGCGATCCTCGACCAGGCGACCGAGGACCTCTACGGCTACCAGATCGCCAAGCAGCTGCAGGGCACCGGCAGCGGTCCCGTCAAGCAGGGCGCGCTGTATCCCGTGCTGCGCACGCTGGCCGCCAACGGCCTGCTCGCCAGCCGCGTCGTGCCGTCCTACGCCGGCCCGCCGCGCCGCTACTACCGGATCACCGAACTCGGCCGTGCCGTCCTCGGGCGCTGGCTGTCCATCTGGGCCGACATGCGCGACTTCGTCGACCGGGTCGCGCCGGGCCCCACCGCCAACAAAGGCCAGACGCCATGACCGCCAACGCCCCCCGTTCGATCGCCCAGTACCTCAGCGCCCTGCGCCAGGAGCTGGCCGGCGCCGACCCCGCCCTGGTCCAGGATGCCCTCTACGATGCCGAGGAGTACCTGCGCGCCGAAGTGGCCGGTCGACCGGATCTGAGCGAAGCCGACGTGCTTGAGCTGATTGCCAGCACCTACGGCGCACCCGCGGAGGTGGCCGCCGCCTACCGCCAGACCGAGGCCACGGTCGCCGCGGCACTGGCGGCACCGGCACGTCGCGCGCCGTCCGGCGCGCTCGGCCGCTTCTTCGCCGTCTACGGCGACAGCCGCGCCTGGACCTCGCTCTTCTACGCGCTGCTGGCGCTGCCGACCGGCATTTTCTACTTCACGGTCGCGATCACCGGCCTGTCGGTGTCCTTCGGCCTGTCGCTGCTGATCATCGGCCTGCCGTTCTTCCTGCTCTTCATCGGCTTCACGCGCGTGCTCGCCCTCGTCGAGGGTCGCATCGTCGAGGGCCTGCTCGGCGTGCGCATGCCGCGCCGGCCCCGTCCAGCGCCCGACCAGGCCACGCTCGTCGGCCGGGTCAGGCAGATGCTGACCGATCCGCGCACGTGGACGACGCTCCTGTACATGCTGCTCGCGCTGCCGCTCGGCGTGCTCTACTTTTCGGTCACGGCCGTCGCGCTGGCCCTGTCGCTTGGCTTCCTGGCCGTGCCGCTGATCTACCCGTTCACGGGCGACGCGCCCGACGGTCTGCACCTGACGGTCTTCAACGCCCCGCTGTCGATGGCCGGCGCCGTGGGCCTTGCCGTCGTCGGTCTGTTCCTCCTGACCGCGTTCCTGCACGCGGTGCGCGCCGGCGGCTCGCTGCGGGGTCAGCTTGCCAAGCGACTGCTGGTCGCCCGCGAAGGGGACTGAGGGGATGCCGGCCAGCGCCCTGCTGCTCGCCGCGGCCGTCGCCGGCGCGCCGCCGCCCTGCCCGCTCGACGGCGCCGTGCTGCACGCGAGGCTGGCGGGCGCCGTTGCCGAGGAGATCGCCTGGCGTGCGACCGACATGCAGTGCGAGGGGATGCGCCGGGCCGACGGCGGCATGCGGCTGCGCTTCACCGGCGCCGGCACGCACGGCGAGTGGGCCTTCGTGTTCGGCATTCCGGACGTGGCCGAGGGGGCCGCGGGCAGCGCCCTGCCCGTCAACCTGACGGTGATCGCCCCGGGCGGACGGGTCTACGGTACGCGCGGCGCGGAGCGCTGCACCGTCGATGACCTCCAGCAGGTCCGCCTTGCCGACGGCACCGGCGGCGGCCACCGCTGGCAAGTGAAGGCGCGCGGCTTCTGCCTCGGCCCGGCGCGCGCGATCGTCGGCGACGACGCGCTGCTCGTGACGACCTTCGAACTGACGGGCCTTGTGCTCTGGGAGGCCGATTTCACGGCGCCACCCCCGGCCACGCGCGCGGCGCCGCGGCCGTGACGCGGTCCGGCACGCCGCTCGCGGCGCTGGCGGCGCTCG
>CAIMCI010000362.1 GCA_903839465.1 uncultured Pseudomonadota bacterium | reverse complement strand
CCGGCATCGAGCGCCACCAGGTCGGCCGGCGCGCCGGGCGCGATCGCGGCCGGCCGTGTGCCCAGCGCCTGCGCGCCGCCGGCGAGCGCGGTGTCGAACAGCGCCCGGCCGGTCGACCCGCCGCCCTGTGCCAGGACGTTGCGCGCCCGGTGCGCCAACCGCTGGCTGTATTCGAGCTGGCGCAGCTCGTCGGAGAGCCCGACCTGGATGTGCGAGTCCGAGCCGACGCCCCAGCGCCCACCCGCCGCCACAAAGCGGACGGCATCGAAGGTCCCGTCGCCCAGATTGGCCTCGGTGAGCGGGCACAGTCCGGCAACGGCGCCGGAGCGGGCCAGCGCCTCGGTCTCTGTTGGCTCCATGTGGGTGGCGTGGATCAGGCACCAGCGCCCGTCGACCGGGGCGATGTCCATCAGGCGCTGCACCGGCCGTCGGCCGGTGGCGGCGATACAGTCCTCCACCTCCCGCACCTGCTCGGCGACATGGATGTGCACCGGTCCGCCCTGTGCCAGCGGCAGGATCGCGTCGATCTCCGCCGCCGTCGCCGCCCGCAGGCTGTGCGGCGCGATGCCGACGACGGATCCCGGCAGGCCGGCGACGGCCGTCCGTGCGCCTGCGACGAGGCGGGCGAACAGGTCGGGATCGCTGACGAAGCGGCGTTGATCGGCCGCCGGGGGCGTGCCGCCGAACCCCGCATGGGCGTAGAACACCGGCAGCAGGGTCAGGCCGATGCCGGTCGCACCGGCGGCCGCGGCGATGCGCAGCGCCATCTCGGCGACGTCGCCATAGGGCGTCCCGTCGGTGTCGTGGTGCAGGTAGTGGAACTCGCCGACACGGCAGAAGCCGGCCTCCAGCATCTCCACATAGAGCTGCGCCGCGATCGCCTCGATGTCGTCGGGCGTCACCGTCAGGGCGAAGCGGTACATGGTCTCGCGCCAGCTCCAGAAGCTGTCCGCCGCCGGGCCGCGCCGCTCGGCCAGTCCGGCCATGCCGCGCTGGAACGCGTGGCTGTGCAGGTTGCAGACGGCCGGTAAAAGCACGACGACCCGGGTGTCGCCGGGCTGTGCCGGCACGCCAGCCGTCACGGTCGCCACGGCGCCGCCCGACACCGTGATTCGAACATCGGCCTGCCAACCGTCGCGCGTCAACGCCGTGGCGGCGTGGATCGCCGGTGATAGGGTGGTGACGGCGGCATCGGGCATTGGCTGTCCCCGCGGCAGGGCCCCGCGGACTTGCGCGGGCCTGTTTTATGTCTATACAATAAAAGGGTTCCGCGTCCCCCGCAACGGAGTTCCTCGCCATGCCGCAACCGGTGTCCGCGTCCCGCTCCGACGGCGCGCCGGACCGGCTGTTCGTCGGCGCCCGGCTGGTGACCCTGGCGCCGGACCGGCCCGGACTTGGCCTGGTCGAGGACGGCGCGGTGCTCGTCCGTGACGGGCGGATCGCCTATGCGGGGCCCCGCGCCGACCTTCCCCTAGCGGTGTCGGCAGACGCCGAAACGATCGACTGCGACGGCCGCTGGATCACCCCCGGCCTCGTCGACTGCCACACCCATCTGGTGCATGCCGGCAACCGCGCCCGCGAGTTCGAGATGCGGCTGGCCGGCGCGACCTACGAGGAGGTGGCGCGGGCCGGCGGCGGCATTGTCTCGTCGGTGGCGGCCCTGCGCGCGGCCGACGAAGAGACCTTGCTCAGCGACACCCTGCCGCGGCTCGACGCGCTGCTGGCCGAGGGTGTCACGACCATCGAGGTCAAGTCCGGCTACGGGCTCGATCTGGCCAGCGAGCGCAAGGCGCTCGCGGTCGCCCGCCGGCTCGGCGAGGTTCGCGACGTGACGGTGCGCACCACCTTCCTCGGCGCCCATGCGCTGCCGCCCGAGCGCCGCGACGACCGCAACCGCTACGTCACCGAGGTGGCGGACGTGATGTTGCCCGTCCTGGCTGCCGAAGGGCTGG
>CAIMCI010000361.1 GCA_903839465.1 uncultured Pseudomonadota bacterium | reverse complement strand
GCCGTGCCGATGATGGTGAGTCCGTCGATGGTCGACAGCTGCCGGGTGGCGTGCAGCAGAAGCTCGTGTTCCCAGGCGGCGATCCGCTCAAGCCCGATGCCCTGCACGTAATCGATCGCCGCGCCGAGGCCGACCGCGCCGCCGATGTTCGGCGTGCCGGCCTCGAACTTCGCCGGCAGCTCGTTGTAGGTCGTGCGCTCGAACGTGACGGCAATGATCATGTCGCCACCGCCCTGCCAGGGTGGCATCGCCTTCAGCAGTTCCTCCCGCCCGTACAGCACGCCGATCCCGGTCGGGCCGTAGAGCTTGTGCCCGGAGAAGGCGTAGAAGTCGCAGCCGAGGTCCTGCACGTCGACGGCGATATGGGGCACTGCCTGAGCACCGTCGAGCAGCACCGGCACGCCGCGCGCGTGGCTGAGTTCGACGCAGGCCCTGACCGGGAATACGCTGCCGAGGGCGTTCGATACGTGGGTGATGGCGAGGAGCCGGGTGCGCGGTGAGAAGAGGCCTGCCAGTGTCTCGAGGTCGAGTTCCCCTGCCTGGTTGATCGGCGCGACGACGAGCTTCGCGCCGGTCTGCTCGCAGACCATCTGCCAAGGGACGATGTTGGCGTGATGCTCCAGGCGCGAGACGATGATCTCGTCGCCGGGACCCAGTTTCGGCCTGGCGTAGGACTGCGCCACCAGGTTGATCGCCTCGGTGGTGCCGCGCGTGAAGATGACTTCGCGCACGGATCTCGCGTTGATGAAACGCCGTACCTTCTCCCGCGCGCCCTCGAAGGCCTCGGTTGCCACCTGGGAGAGGTGGTGCACGCCGCGGTGCACGTTCGCGTGCAGGTGTTCGGCATAGTAGCGCTCGGCGTCGAGAACGGCGGCCGGCCGCTGCGAGGAGGCGCCGTTGTCGAGGTAGGCGAGCGGCTTGCCGTGGACCTCGGTGCCGAGAATCGGAAAATCGGCGCGCAGTCTCTCGACGTCGAGCGGCTGCACGTGGGCAAATTGGCGGGCGGTGTTCATGCCACGAATTCCTTCAGCAGGGTTGCTTCGGGCAGCAGGCCCGCTACGCGCCTGCCCAGCAGGGTCTTGAGTTCCGGCAGCGGGACGCCGCGGATGACGTCGGCCGCAAAGGCGTAGGTCAGAAGCCCGCGCGCCGTGGCGTCGTCGAGTCCGCGCGCACGCAGGTAGAAAAGCATGTCCTCGTCGAGCGTACCGGTGGTCGCGCCGTGACTGGCCGTGACTTCGTCCGTGTAGATCTCCAGCTGCGGCCGCGTGTCGATCTCGGCGTCCGCGGCCAGGAGCAGGTTGCGGCTCGACTGGCGCGAAGAACTGCCCGGTGCGCCGCTGGCCACGAGTACCTTGCCGTCGTAGCTGGCGCGGGCGCGGGCGCCGGCGATGGCGCGGTAGGTCTGCGTCGAGGTGGTCGATGGCGCGGCGTGCGTGACGCGCGTACGGATATGCGCCTGGCGCCCGTTGTCGACGAGTGACAGGCCGGTCAGTTCGGTCGCCGCCCCCGTCTCCTCCAGCATCACGGCGAGGTCGAGCCGCGACAGGCCGGCCCCGAGACCGTAGGAATTCTGCCGGTAGCAGCCCTCCCGCCCGACCCGTACCCGCGATTCCTCGAGCAGGACCGTGCCGGCGGCGGCATCGTCGAGGCGCACGTGCGTGAGCCTTGCGCCGGCGGCGAGGCCGATATCGCTGACCAGGAGCGCGATGCCATCGGCAGCGCCCGACTGGCGGTGCTCGTCGACCAGCAGGAGCTCCGCGTCCCGGCCGAGTTCGAGTTGCAGTCGCGGGTAGGAGCCGCCGCCGGTCGACACGTAGAGGAGATGCAGCGGGCGGGACACCCGTGCTCCCGGCGCGACGGTCAGCAGCAGGCCGTCGGCGGCGAGGCTTGCCGACCACAGGCGCAGGCGCTCGTCGGCGCCGTCGCCGGGCACCTCGAAACCGAGGTCGGCGGGGGCGCTGCGGGTTAACCGTTCCGCCAGCCGCTCGAACACGATGCCGTCGCGGGCCAGCGCCTCGCGGTCGGCCGGGCGGACGTGGCCGTCGACGATCAGGATCGAATGGCAGCTGGCCGCGTCGAGTGCGCCGGCGAAGGTGGCCGGCGCCGCGCCGTTCGCGGCGGGGCGGAGGTCGCGTCGTTCCAGCATCCGCAGGTTGGCGTAGCGGAATCCATCGTCGCGCGGCGTCGGCAGGCCGAGCGTGATCAGCCGGCCGTGCGCGGCGGCGCGAAACGCGGCCCAGTGCTCGCCGCCCGGCAAGGCCGGCAGGGCTTCCTGCAGGGCGGCGAAGTAGGGCGCCGGGCGCCCGGCGCCGGTCACGCTGCGGCCTCTTCGAGCACCCAGTCGTAGCCGCGGCGTTCGAGTTCGAGCGCAAGGCTGCGGTCGCCGGTCTTGATGATCCTGCCGCCGGCGAGCACGTGCACGTAGTCGGGGACGATATGCTCGAGCAGGCGCTGGTAATGCGTGACGAGCACGATGGAGCGACCGGCCGAGCGCAGCGTGTTGACGCCGTCCGAGACCACTTTGAGCGCATCGATGTCGAGGCCGGAGTCGGTCTCGTCGAGCACGGCGAGCGTCGGCTCGAGGACCAGCATCTGCAGGATCTCGTTACGCTTCTTCTCGCCGCCGGAGAAGCCCTCGTTGACTGCCCTCGACAGGAAGCTCTCGTCCATCTTCATGACGCGCATCTTGTCGCGGACGAGGTTGAGGAAATCGAAGGCATCGAGTTCCTGGAGGCCGCCGGCCTTGCGCTTGGCGTTCAGCGCCGCCTTCAGGAGGTAGACATTGTTGACCCCGGGGATCTCCACCGGGTACTGGAAGCCGAGGAAAAACCCGCGCCGCGCGCGGTCCTCCGGAGCGAGGCCAAGGAGGTCGGTGTCCTCGTAGCGGACGGTGCCCGCCGTCACCTCGTACTCCGGGCGTCCGGCGAGTACCTGCGACAGCGTGCTCTTGCCGGAGCCGTTCGGCCCCATGATGGCGTGCACTTCCCCGCGCGCAACGCGCAGGTTGAGGCCCTTGAGCACCTCGCGCCCCTTGATGCGGGCATGCAGGCCGGCGACTTCCAGAAGCGGCGTGACGGTAGGCGGAATGGCAGTGTCGGACATGGGATCCTCTGGCTGGGGTGCGGTCAGCCGACCGCACCTTCGAGACTGACGGCAAGCAGGTTCTGCGCCTCGACGGCGAACTCCATCGGCAGTTCCTTGAACACCGCCTTGCAGAACCCGCTGACGATCATGTTGACGGCGTCTTCGGCGCCGATGCCGCGCGCGCGCAGGTAGAAGAGCTGATCCTCGCCGATACGCGAGGTCGTGGCCTCGTGCTCGACCGTGGCGCGCGGGTTGCGCACCTCGACGTACGGGAAGGTGTGGGCCCCGCAGTTGCCGCCCATCAGCAGCGAATCGCATTGCGTGAAGTTGCGCGCGCCTTCGGCGCCCGGCAGCACGCTGACCATGCCCCGGTAGGAGGACTGTGCGTGCCCCGCCGAGATGCCCTTGGCGACGATCGAGCTCTTGGTGTTGCGCCCGACATGGATCATCTTGGTGCCCGTGTCGGCCTGCTGGCGGTGGTTGGTGACGGCCACCGAATAGAACTCGCCCACCGAATGGTCGCCGAGCAGGACGCAGCTCGGATACTTCCAGGTGATCGCCGAGCCGGTCTCGACCTGCGTCCAGGAGATGTGCGAGCGTGCGCCGCGGCATTCGCCGCGCTTGGTGACGAAGTTGTAGATGCCGCCGAGGCCGTTCTCGTCGCCGGGGTACCAGTTCTGGACGGTCGAGTACTTGATGTAGGCATCGTCCAGAGCGACGAGTTCGACCACGGCCGCGTGCAGCTGGTTCTCGTCGCGCTTGGGTGCCGTGCAGCCCTCGAGGTAGGAAACGTGCGCGCCCTCGGCCGCGACGATCAGGGTGCGCTCGAACTGGCCGGTGTTGGCGGCGTTGATGCGAAAGTAAGTCGACAGCTCCATCGGGCAGCGCACACCCCTCGGTACGTAGACGAACGAGCCGTCGGTGAATACGGCGGAGTTCAGCGCGGCGAAATAGTTGTCCGTGATCGGCACCACGGTGCCGAGGTAGCGCTCGATCAGTTCGGGGTGCGTCTGCACGGCCTCGGAGAAGCTGCAGAAGATGACCCCGGCCTTGGCCAGCCGGTCCTTGAACGTCGTGGCCACCGAGACCGAGTCGAAGACCGCGTCCACGGCGACGCCGGCGAGGCGCGCCCGCTCGTGGAGCGGGATGCCGAGCTTGTCGTAGGTCTCCAGCAGCTTAGGATCGACCTCGTCGAGGCTCTTCGGCGCGTTGGCATTCTGCTTCGGCGCCGAGTAGTAACTGATCGCCTGGTAGTCGATCGGCGGGTATGCCACGTGCGCCCAGTGCGGCTCGCGCATCGTCTGCCAGTGCCGGAAGGCCTTCAGGCGCCAGTCGAGCATGAACTGCGGCTCGCCCTTCTTGCGCGAGATGAACGCGATGACGTCCTCATTGAGGCCCGGCGCGACGGTGTCGGCCTCGATGTCGGTGACGAAGCCGTGGCGGTATTTCTGGCCGACCAGGGACTCGAGATCCTGTGTACTGCTGGACATGGTTGCTTACCTTCAGACCCGGTCGCGCCAGACGAGCGGTAGTTCGGCGCCGGGGGCGAGTTTCAGCGAGGTGGCACCGACCGGCTCCATGCCGACGAGCTGGTGCAGGGTGACTTCGGCGAGCGCGCCGCGGATGGCAATACTGACGCGCTGCCAGCTCGAACTGACCCGGCACGACTTCTCCAGGCCGCAGTGGTTGTCGTGCGAGGCGCACTCGGTCAGGGCGACGGGACCCTCGACCGCGTCGATGATGTCGGCCGCCGTGATCTGGCTCGCCGTGCGGGCGAGGGTATAGCCGCCGCGCGAGCCGCGGCTGGACGAGACGAGGCCCGCCCGCTGCAGCTCCTTCAGGACCTTGGCCACCGTGGGTGCAGCGAGGCCGGCGTCGGCCGCGACTTCGGCCGCGGTGCGCCGCTCGCCGCCGGCCTCGGCCAGCTGGGCCAGGATGACGGTCGCGTAGTCGGTCAACTTGCTGATGCGCAACACGGGGGGGACCTCGGCGGCGTGGGTCTGTCCTATACAGCACCATTTTAGTCCAGTTAGTCGTTGGCCGCCAGCGATCGCGCGATTCGCCGTCCTTTTGTTGCATTGCGGTCGGCTATACTTTGCCGTTCGCTGGCGCCGGGCCCCCCGGACAGCTGACCGATCACAGGGCGGACGCGGATGAACGAGTCGGATACTGAACGCATGGCGCGGGCGCGGAACTTCCGGCCCGCCGCGCGGCTCTGTGTCAGGAAGCCGGCATCGTCCCGATCGTCGAGCCGGAGGTCATGATGGACGGCGCTCGATCGATGCATCGCTGCAAGGACGTGACGCCGGGCGCCCGGGTCGCCGCCGGGTCGCGTCCGTCGTGACCGCGGTGTCCGCCGTGACGACCGACGCCGGCGCCGCGCCCGGGCCCGCCGCCACCGACGCGGCGATTGTCCGCCTGGACGGCGTGACCTACAGCGCCGGCGGGCGCACGATCCTCAAGCAGCTCTCGCTCGAGGTGCCGAGAGGCTCGGTGACGGCGATCATGGGTCCGTCCGGCACCGGCAAGACGACGCTGCTGCGGCTGATGACCGGCCAGCTGCAGCCGCACGCAGGGCGGGTGGTCGTGGCCGGCGAGGACCTCGCCCGCCTGTCGCGCGACGGCCTCTATTCGCTGCGCAAGCGGATGGGCATGCTGTTCCAGAACGGCGCGCTGTTGACCGACCTGACCGTGTTCGAGAACGTGGCCTATCCGCTGCGCGAGCACACGGACCTGACCGAGGAACTGCTGCGCACGGTGGTTCTGACCAAGCTTCAGGCCGTCGGCCTGCGCGGCGCGGCCGGACTGATGCCGGCCGAGCTTTCCGGTGGCATGGCACGGCGCGTCGCGCTGGCGCGCGCCATCGTCATGGACCCGGAACTGCTGGTCTATGACGAGCCGTTCGCCGGGCTCGATCCCATCGCCCTCGGCATGGTGCTGCGCCTGATCCGCCGGCTGAATGATGCGCTCGGCCTGACCAGCATCGTCGTCTCGCACGACGTCCAGGAGATCGCCCAGCTGGCTGACTATGCCTACGTGCTCAATGCCGGCACGATCGCCGCGCGCGGCACGCCGGCCGAACTCGCCGCCGACCCGGAGCCCGCCGTCAGGCAGTTCATGGCCGGCCTCGAGGAAGGACCCGTGTCCTTCCATTACCCGGCACCGGATCTCGCGACCGAACTGCTCGGGGCGGGCCGGCCGTGAGTCTTTACCGCAACCTCCGCGAGCGGGCGTTGGACGTCACGGCCAAGGCGGGCGATTTCGCGCTCTTCACGGGCCGGCTGCTCGCCGCCATGCCCGCGACCCTGGCGCGGCCCTCGCTCGTCTCGGCACAGATCTACAACGCCGGCGCCCTTTCGCTGGTGATCATTATGCTGGCGGGCCTCTTCGTCGGCATGGTCCTCGGTCTCACCGGCTACGACATCCTGCAGCGCTACGGCTCCGAGGAGGCTCTGGGCTCCGTCAGCGCGATCGCGCTCATCAAGGAGCTCGGCCCGGTCGTAACGGCACTCCTCTTCGCTGGCCGTGCCGGCACGTCGATGACCTCCGAAATCGGACTCATGAAGGCGACCGACCAGCTGTCGGCGCTGGAGATGATGGCGGTCGATCCGGTGCGCCGGGTCTGCGCGCCCCGTTTCCTTGGTGGCATGATCTCGATGCCGCTCCTGGCCGCGATCTTCAGCATGATCGGCATCTACGGCGCGCAGCTCGTCGGCGTGCACCTGATGAGGGTTGACGCCGGCCAGTTCTGGTCGGAGCTGCAGGCGGCGATGGAGTCGCGCTACGTGCGCGAGGGGCTCTTGAAGAGCTGCGCATTCGGCGTAGCGTGCAGCGCTATTGCGGTGCACGAAGGCTTCCGCGCGGTGCCAACGGCGGAGGGCGTGAGTCGGGCGACCACCCGCACCGTCGTCAATTCTTCGGTCGCCGTGCTGATTCTCGATTACATGTTGACGGCGCTGCTGCTCTGAGCGGCGGTGGCCCAGTTAAGGAGTGAGTCCCATGAAGCAAGACAGAGCAACAGAACTCGGCACCGGCCTGTTCGTGCTGCTCGGTTTCGCCGCGCTGTTCTTCCTTGTGATTCAGCTGACGAATCGCGAGGTGTCATTCGGCAACCCGGGCTATCGCCTGTCGGCGAAGTTCCAGAACATCGGCGGGCTGAAGGTCGGCGCCAAGATCGCGATGGGCGGCGTCACGATCGGCCGGGTCGAGGCCATAGACCTCGACCAGACGGACTACAAGGCCGTCGTGCGCATGCGCATCTTCCCGAAATTCGACAAGATCCCCGATGACAGCGACGCGGCGATCTACACCGCGGGGTTGCTCGGCGGGCAGTACATCGGCGTCACGCCCGGTGGCGCCGACAGCTACTACAAGGACGGTAACCGGATCGAGTTCACGCAGTCGGCCGTGGTCCTCGAGAACCTGATCAGCAAATTCCTGTTCAACAAGGCAAGCGACGACGCGACGAAGAAGCTGGACGGCGCAGG
>CAIMCI010000360.1 GCA_903839465.1 uncultured Pseudomonadota bacterium | reverse complement strand
GCTACATCGTTACGCGGCGCGGCTTGACGAGGCGATTCGCCTTCTCGCTGACTACCCTGACCTCGGGCACCTCAGCAGGGCACTGCCTGACACCCACCGCCTGTATGTCGTTGGATCACACGTCATCGTCTATCGAGCTGAAGCAACCAGTCTCTCTATCGTCCGAATTCTCCATCAGCGGATGAACTTGCCGCGTCACGTAGACTAACGGATCCTGTCCGATTGCTCGTGTCCTGACGTAATCCAAATGGCGCAGACTCCTCGACACCGTATGAAGGACGATGGACGGCCATTACATTTTCTCTGGACGCTCTAAAGCGGACCTTCTTGGAAGACAGCTAAGGGTCAAAAGCGGCTGACCCAATTGAACAGAACGATCTAATGGAAGCGGGTCCCCAGAGCTAGATCGGTTCAAGCGCATTTACAAGAAGATCGGGTGAATCGGTTCTCCTAGGGTGCGAGGATGCCAATTTGAGCAATCACCGCCGCTTGGGTCCGATCGACGGCCAGATTCCGGTGGACATTGGTGATAACGTTCGCTGATGGGTTTGCGCACTCACTGCATCGGAATGACGATCAGCGGGCTTAGCTTGCTGGCCTGCTTGTCAGTTTGCGGTTGCGCGGGTAATCGGACCGACGCAGAGGCGGAACTCCGAGTTCAGGCGAGCCGAGACCGCGCTGAACTTGTATTGCGCGGCACGCCGAACAGCTTGGCAACCGCTGCCCTTCTAAGCGATCCCTCCTCTCTGGGTCCAGGCGCCGTACCCGCGGAAATTCAAGCCGCGGCTGCCGCCGCGCCTGGGCGGGTCGATATCGCGTGGGTCGAGTACGTCCTGTGCCTGCGTGTTCAGTGCACGAATCTAAAGGTCGTCGAGGGCCGGTTGAAGCAGCTCGATCCGGCAAACGGATGGGTGTGGGTGCCGGACCTCAACGGCGCGCTGGCAGAGAACGACTCAGCCGAAGTGACCGCAGCCCTCAACCGCATCGCCCACACTGACCGAATGACCGTGTACTGGAATCCCCTCTTGATTCTCATCATCGATGAACTGGGATACGTGCGGGGTGCGACAAAGCCAGGCGATTCAGCGCACTCACTGGAGGAGCGGAGCGTCGTGGCAGTCGGTTTGCTGCAGCCCGTAATCCCACCTTTGCGTGCGTTTGCACAAGCGTGCGAGGGTGACGCGCTGAACGATCAGGGAAGGCGTCGTGCGTGTGAGGAAGTCACCGCGCGACTTGTGAAGTCGGAAGAGGCGATCACGCAAGGGCTGGGATTGTCGTTACAGGCGAGATTGGCAAAGGCCGATCCTCTGGCGCTTGAGCGGGTGAGAGAGCAACGCCGCCAGTTCGACTACCTTGTCATTGAGTCGAGTCGTCCGCGCTTCTTTGGCCAATTTGATACAGCGCTTCGCCTCGAGACGGCGCGATCCACCACCAGCGAGAGCGACGTCATGCGTGCCGTTCTCACCGCTCGTCACAAGCCACTACAGCCGCCGCCCGATTGGAAGAGTTCAGTTGGGGAGGGTCAATAGGCATGTTTTCGCAGGGGCCATGCCAATCGACCGGGGCAATGCCTACGACTATGTTCAATAGCCCTCTCCGGGCACTCGGTCCAGCTTTTCGGATATCAACAAGTGCGAATATCCTTCCCAAGAGCGGACGTACGGCAAGGACCGCTTGGGGTCAGAGGCAGACGACACCCTCCCTGAAGTACGAAATTGTCTGACGTAACGGCGCACGGAAGACTCTAGACCCCTACGCTACTGAAAGCGGGGGGACGTCGGCGCACCGATAATTCAGGTCACACTCTCAGACACGGATCCTTCCGCAACGTATGCGGTGGACAGCATTGTTCTGGCGGCCCCCGTCCCGCTTCCCGGCACCGTATGGCTAATGTTGAGTGGACTAGGCGGACTCGGAATGAGAAGCCGAATGAAAATGCGCTGAGCCGCTCGCTGGATTCGTAGAAAGGAACCCGGCTACGGGCGGGGTTTTCGCTATCGAACTTTCATTTTAGCTGCCCGATGCCTGCCCTTCGCGAGCGGCAGCGACGGGTCGGGCCCGATAATCCGCGATTCAGCAGCGATTGTGCGACGCACCAGGCGGCAACTGGCCCTCAACCGACCTTCCAATATCGAGCATGCACGTTGCCATACGTGGCGGTCGTAGTCCCTGCGGGTACCTGGTCGCGCTGCCACTCGCCGCGCCACGTGTAACACATTTGTCTTTTGACTCGATTATAGGATGGACGTAGAGGAACACTGCCTGAGTTTCGTCAATGCGATCGAAAAGAATCCAGGTAGCTGGTGTTCTTAGCCGTGTGGTTCAACAAAGTGGGAGAATGGCAATGAACGTCTCACGAACGCTGATAACGTCGCTGGCGTTGCTGTTTGCCGGATTCGTCTGCGAGCGCGTAGCGAGTGCCGCATCGATTACTGTTCAGAACTATTCCTTCGAGGATCCCGCGCTTCTGCCGGGTCAGGCTCGCACAAGCACCGTAACGATCTCGCAGGCGCTGGACTCCGCGATACCCGGTTGGGGCGCCTATGTCCCGAACAATAACGGCTCCGTCGGGGTCGAACGCAACGGCAACGCCACGGAGGGCGTCCAAGCCGCGTACCTGATCGATAAGGCTGGCGAGATATACCAGGATGTCGGCGCGATTTCGCCCAATACGACCTACCAGCTTACGGTTTCCGTAGTGGCGCCGCCCTCGCTCGCAACGTGCCCTAGCAGCTGTGACGGTGTAATCAAGCTGCGCAACGGCACCGACTACACCGGGACCGAGCTGGCATTCAATTCATTTCTCGTGCCCACGCCGCAAGACGTGACGTTAACCTACACGACCGGCGCCAGCGTCTCCGGAGATCTGACAATCGCGCTCGGGGACCGTGGTGGAGGTCAGCAATACGATAACGTGCGACTGACCGCGTCGCCTGTGCCACTCCCGACCTCGGCATGGCTTCTGCTATCAGGCCTGGGTGCGCTTAGCATCGTTGGGCGCGGGCGTAAAGCCTGAACATCAGTTGCAATTCGCACACATAGCGACGATTACAAGCCGCGCAATGCACATCGGGGCCCTCAAAACTGACCTTTCCGGAACGCCGCTGAGGGTCAGAACCGGACTAATCTCGGGCAGCGCGGCAGAGGGCCGATCGAAAGATTCAGTTCAGGCGACTTTCGAACATGCGCTCCCGATGGGCTCGCCGCGCGCACGCGGCGTGCGCGCGACGCGCGAGGTTGGTGGCGGGCGCCGCGGCCGCACCCCGCGAGGCCCGCGGGTTACGCGCAGTCCGCCAGATCCTCACTCGCGGCCGTCGCTGCCGCCCGCGCCGGACCGGCGGTGATCGCCCGCTGCATGGCGAGGATCCGTTCGAGTTCCTCTGCCGGTACGTGTTCTCGCTCCCGTGACAGCGCGCTGGCAAGATCGAAGAACGCGAGGCGATGCGCCACGGTGGTGGCGTAATACACCTCGAGCAGCTTGATTCTCAGGTCAACGCGGTCGGGCTCACGCTTGATCGCCATGAGCAGGGCGTTCTTGAGCGAGTCCGTCGCGTCCGAACGGTGCTCGGTCGTACCCGGCGCGTGATCGTAACGCCGGCTGGTGAGCTCCACGTCGGTGGACGTCAAGTCAGGCTCCAGGATGCCCAGGTCGGCGCCAATGCCGCTGCTGTCCAGCGCGTTGCCGATAGCTTCGGTGTGATCGTTGACCTCCGGCGGCCGCACTGCGACGGTGGTGGCATCGTCCGGAAAGCCATCGCCAGCCAGCGCTTCGTCCGACAATTGCTGCTGAAGCACCGTGAGGTAGCCCGCGGTGGTTTCGTCCGCCACGTCGTCAGTGACCGGCTCTTCGGCGGGCGCCGCGCTCGAGGGCTCGACGGACTCGGTTCCCGACAGCGCCACGCGCGGCAGCTTCGGCCCATCGCGTACGGGCACCACGGGGGGATGCATCCACAGGGCGTCGAGGTCGCTCTTGGCGGGTCCGTCGCGTGCGCCGGGATGCGCCGTGGCATCGTCAGGCACGGCATCCTCATCCTCGAAGTCCGACAACGCAAGGTGCGCGGCACGGCGCTTCGCCAATTGGCGCCTCGTCAGATACAGCAGCGTCGCGACCGCTAACAGCACTGTGGCTAGTCGCCACGGGATGTGTCGTGCCGCCGCCGTCGCGCTGAATGCGTTTGTTGAAGGCACGGCTGCCGGGTCATCGGCTTGCGTCTCCAGAGGCTCCTGCCGGGCAGTCTCTGGCGTGACGGTGTCTTCTTCGACGGCTGGCGTCGGTGCCGGTTCGGCGATGACCGGGTCCGCCGCGGGCGCCGCGGTGCGCTCCACGTGTCCCGGCTCGAGGCTTCGGGGTGCCGGGGCGCTCGACGCGCGCTCGGCGACCTCGGCCCGCAGCGCGAGCAGTTCCGCGTGTTCGCGCGCCTGGACCTGCTGGGTCTCCTCCAGCGCTCTTTCAAGCGCGGTGATGCGCTCCACCAGGACGGTCAGGGCACTGGCATCGGGCGGTCGTGACGCGGCGGCGACCGGCGCCGGCGAGGAGTGTGCGCGGGTGTGATGCACGCGCGGCGCTGACGGCGTGGTGTTCGCCGCCCGCCCGACGGCATCGAGGTCCGGGCCATCCTGTGGCGGCGGGTTGTGGTGCTGCGTCCTGGCGGGAGCGCCGGTGAAGGCGCCTGTTATGCCGCCGTGCGGCAGGGCCTGGACACGTGCGACGTGCGCGGCGGGCGTGGCTACGACAGTCGCGGGTGCCGTCACCGGCTCGCTGCCGGGCGGATCCAGCAAGAGCGTGTAATCCCGAATCAGCTGGCCTGACGGCCAGGTGACATCGATCAGCAGAGCCACGAAGGGCTCGGTGAACGCCTCCGCAGCGCGCACGCGCAGCGTCGCACGACCGGCGCCGTCCTCGACGATTCGAAACGACACCGACGACAGGAAAGCGGGCCTGTCCGCGCCGAATTGCAGGAACCGGTCGCGGCTGGCGACCGCAATCTTGACCTGCTGCAGTTCCTCATGGGTCGAGCCAAGGATCTCGATCTCTGCAGATAGGGGCTGATTAAGCGCCGATTCGACGCGGATATCGCCCAATCCCAGCGCAATCGCGTCCGTTGCGGGCCATAGCGCGAGCGCGAGCCAGAGCAGAAGGGATCGACCAGACATCAACGCTCCTGTGTTGCGTGCACGCCACAACCCACGGATGACCGGGCGCGCTATGTGAAATAGTCGACTCGAAGCGCAGCATCTGAAGCGGTCCAAACCTGCCAGTCGGAGCAATTCTGCTTTCCGTATTACTCCTAAATAATTGTTTTTATTGAGGTATATATCCAATTGTGCTGTGTAACGGTTACCAGGGTCATTATGCAAAACCGCGACGCGGTCCACAGTTGCCCATGGCCGTTCAGGCGGGCCGCGAGAAAAATTGGTGCACGGTGAACGTTTCGTGTTCGAGGTTGGCCTGGCGGAGAAATCGGCACTCAGGCGTCGGCGATCGGCCGGCACCGCCGGCACAAAAGCCAACCGAAGCCGCGAAGCTCGGTCCCCGTGTTGCAAAGCGGGCATTCCCGGACTTCTGACAGGGATCGTGTCCGGACGGCCCGCCACCGTTCCCTCAATCCGAACCCCAGGCTAGCAATGCTGGTTTCCATATCGATTCGGTATGCACAGTCATCGGAGCGCGAAACCCTGGAGGCGCTGCAAAGACCGGCGTCGCTCGAGAATCCGCGGAACCGCGAGGTGCTCGGTGAGCACGCCGATGCCATCCAAATTCCTGCGCATCAGCTGGCGTCTGGGAAGGTGTACGTCGCGGAGTGTAACGATGAGATCGCGGGAATTGCCGCGACCCCGCCCTGTCCGGATGGAGACACGGCGCTCCACGCACTCTTTGTGGACCCAGTGATGTGGCGTCGGGGAATTGGCAACCGGCTCCTCGAATACTGCGAGGACGTCGCCTATTCAAGTGACTCGACCGCGTTATGCGTCATTGGCAACCCGCATGCCGGAGAGTTCTGTATTGCTGCCGGGTTCAAGCACGTGAGGGTCGTGGCAAGACGTTCCGGTGAGGGACATTTGTACCGAAAGCAGCTCCGTCGGACGTTCCCATCGCGGACGTCCTTGGAGGGCAGCTGGTGGTCCCGACCAGCACCCGGGACCTATGAATCTTGGGTTACGATTAGCAGAAATTGGACCGCAGTACCGCTGTCCAAAGTCTAACGTCCTGTAAACAGTCAGAGCCATCTCCAAAATGATTGCTGCACCCCAACCCCTGTTCGCCGACGTGCTGCGCCTCAACGGGCGCTGGCGCGGGTCCCAGCCGGCCTTCACCTGCGGCGTGACGACGCTGAACTGGGCGGAGTTTGACCGTCGTACCGAGCGGGTGGCGAATGCGCTCGTCGCCCTTGATATTCCCCAGGATGCGAGCGTCGCGATCGTCATGAACAACGGCCTGGAGATGGTCGAAGTCATATTCGGGGCGCTCAAAGCGGGCGTTTGCATTGCGCCACTCAATCTGTCGGTACCGGATGCCGCGCTTGCGACCATGATTCGCGACGCGGGCGCGCACGCGTTGTTTGCGACGCCGGCACAGCGCGGACGGCTGGACGCGCTGCGGTCGGAACTGACGCCGATTCCCGCAGCGGGCTGGATCTGCGTCGACGGAGGGGCAGGCTGGAGCGACTACGAAGAGTGGCGGGACGCAGCGGATTCGCGTCGGTGTCCGATCAATCCGGATCCCGATTCACCGATCAACATCATCTACAGCTCCGGTACCACCGGCCTGCCCAAAGGCATCGTCCATTCGCAGCGGCGCCGGATCGAGTGGACGTACGACCTCACGACGGTGCTGCGCTTCCACTCGAGCGCGGTGACTATCTGCCCGATCGGTTTGTTTTCGAACATCAGCCTGGCAGCACTACTCTGCACCTGCCTGACGGGCGGGCGCGCCATCGTGATGGAGCACTTCACGCCGCACGATTTCATCCAAGAGGTGGAGCGCCACGGGTGTACACATGTGGTGATGGTGCCACTGCAGTTCCAGCTCGTGATCGAAGATCCGGCGTTCACCCGGGAGGCCATGCGTTCAATGCGCCATATGTGCACGGTCGGTTCACCGATGCACGTTGGTCTCAAGCAGCGCGTCGGCCGTGAGTTCGGCGCCGAACTCATTGAGCTCTACGGACTTACCGAGGGCATATTGACGACGCTCGATCCCGAGTATGTCGAGTCGAAGGCCGCCTCGGTTGGCAAGCCAGTGCCCGGCACGGACCTTAGGATCATCGACGACGCGGGCCGCGAAGTGCCGGCGGGCATGAGCGGAGAGGTCGTTGGCTGGTCGCGCTTCGTCATGAGCGAGTACCACAACCGTCGCGACGCGACGTCGGAGACGCTGTGGCACGACGAGCTCGGTCGTCCTTGGCTACGCACCGGAGATATCGGCCGCCTGGATGAGGACGGCTTCCTCTACATCGTCGATCGAAAGAAGGACATGATCCTGTCCGGAGGTCAGAACATCTATCCGGCGGACATCGAAGCGGTTCTCAAGACGCACCCGGCCGTGCTCGACTGCGGAGTGATCGGCATTCCGCATGAGAAGTGGGGCGAGACGCCTCTCGGACTCGTGCTTCTCCGGCCGGGGCACGAAGATGCCGATCCCGAGGGCCTCCGGGCATGGGCCAACGAGCGCCTCGGAAAACAGCAGCGTCTGGCCGGAGTCGAGTTTCGCGAGAAATTGCCGCGAAATCCGAACGGCAAGCTCCTGAAGCGCGAGCTGAGAAAGACTTACTGGGAGAGTCCACCCGCCGGGAACGTATAGTGCAGCAGATGGGCTGAGCGCGCGAACCACCGCCTAAAATCCGCGCTTCGCCGAGCCTAGTGCTGGCCATGCACTGCAACATGCCCAGGTAGCAACCGGAACCCGGCCCCGCCCTGCCTCTAGTCCTCGGTCGGTCGGGAGCGCAGCTTTTTCTTGGTGCCGTCACTGCGCTTGCCGTCGAGGCGCCGGCGTTTCGATGCCTTGGTGGGCTTGGTTGCGCGGCGCACGGTGGGCCTAAAGCGCGCGGCGACGATCATCTCCGCCAGGCGCTCGAACGCGTCCGCCCGGTTGCGCTCCTGGGTGCGGTGGCGGTGGGCACTGATGACGATCCAGCCCGAATCGGCGAGCCGGCGGCCAGCGAGGGTCGCCAGGCGCGCCCTCGTCCAGTCATCGAGCGCCGCACAGCCCGCGGCGTTGAAGCGCAGCTGCACGGCCGTCGCTACCTTGTTGACGTTCTGGCCGCCGGGGCCGGGCGAGCGGATGTAGCGCAGCTCGATGTCCTCGTCCGGTACTTCGACGCCGGGGGCGAGCAGCACGGCGTCAGTGACCGCGGTCGGTGGGTCGGGCGGATTCGAGCAGCTGCGCGCGGCCCGCCTCGTCAACCAGGCGCAGGTCGAGCTGCGCCCGCGGAATCGTGACGCCGGCCTCGCGGAACAGCCGCCAGATCGCGCGATTGACGTCGGAGCGGACGTTGTTGACCCCTTCCTGCGGATCGGCGATCCAGAAGCGCAGTTCAAGGTCCATGCCGTAGTCGTGGAAGCTCATCAGCCTCGCGACCGGTGGCGGGTCGCGCAGGATGCGCGCATGGCCTTCGGCGGCCTTGACGAGGAGCGGCATCGCGGTTTCCGGGTCGTCGGCGTAGGAGATGCGCACCGGCAGCTTCAGGCGCACGCGCCGGTCGCTGTAGCTCCAGTTGATCACCTGGTTGGTGATGAGATTCTGGTTCGGCACCAGCGTCTCGACACCGTCGCGGTCGCGGACGACGACGTAGCGGCCGCGCAGCTGCTGCACCCAGCCGAATCCCTCCGTCGTCGTGCCGAGCGTGCCGGTGAAGCTGATCACGTCGCCGGGCTTGATGGACTTGTCCATCAGGAGCACGAAGCCGCTGACGAAGTTGGCGGCGATCGACTGCAGGCCGAAGCCGAGGCCTAAGCCGAGCGCGCCGCCGAAGAAGCTCAGCGCCCCGAGATTGAAGCCCGATGCTGACAGTCCGAACAGCACGCCGAAGGCGATCAGGAGAGCGTAGGAGAACTTGGCAACCGCAATGCGGGTGCTCGGCGCCAGGCCCTTCAGCTCCGCGATCCGCCGCTCGATCATGCGGCCGGCCGAGGCCGAGAAGATCACGAAGACGACCACCGTGAAGAGCGACTTCATGATCGACCAGAGCGTCACCGGTGCCTCGGCCTTCGGCGCGTTGAGTATCGGCACGGCGTCGAGGTAGCCGATGAACGCCTCGAGCCAGCCGAGGAGGTGCATCGCGACGAAGAACCAGATGACAAGCGCGCTGCGCGCCTCGAGGGCGCGCAGCCGGTGATTGGGTGCGACCGAGGCGAACAGCAGGAACACGGCGCTGCGGATCGCGATCAGCGCGCCCAGGAGGCGCAGCCCGAGGTCGACGATGGTCGTGCTGAGCTCGATCGGCGCCAGCACGGCACGTCCGGCAAGCAGCACCGCAATCGCCGTCGCGTACGGTGCGCTGATCAGCAGCACCTCGCGCAACATGACCGAACCTGCAGGCGTCGCGGCGAGGATCTGGCGCCGCGACTGCTGGTCGCGTGCCGTGCGCGCATAGCGGGCGGTCAGGTAGGCGAAGACCACGGCACAGGCAAGTACCGCGAGCTGGGCCAGTGTCGCGGGACGGATGGCGGCGGCAGCGACCTCGGCCAGCCGGCCCGGCAGGGCGTCGATCAGGCTCGCGGGCACGCGGGGTTGCTCATGCGTTGAGATCCGGAATGAGTTCGCTTTCCAGGCGCGCGATCTGGTCGCGCAGCATCAGCTTGCGCTTCTTCAGGCGCTTGAGCTGCAGTTCGTCGACGTGCAGGTCCAGGTGCAGCCGGTAGATGATGTCGTCAAGGTCGCGATGCTCGATGCGCAGCTGCCTCAGGCGCTCGAGGCGGGCGAGGAGCTGGGTGGAGACCTTGTCTTCTACGTCGGACATCAGGCTGACGCGGCGTCCCTGTTGGTGTCGCCCGACGCCGGGCCGGCGGGGGTGGCCTGCCACCGGCCCCAGACGGCCGCGATGGCCGCAGGAAGCTTAGCCAATCGCCCCGGCCGTTGCCATGGCAGGGCGGGGTCGTGGCAGTCGGAACCGACCGAACCCTCGAGGCCGGTGCGCAGGCACAGGCCGACCGCCACCTCGGTCTGGGCGGGGTTCTGACCGCCGACGCAGACCTCGATGGCGATGCCGCCGGCTGCCCGGAACTCGCGGGCCAGCTCCCGCCGCTGGCCGGCGCTGAGTGTGTAGCGCAGCGGATGGGCGAGCACCGCCACGCCCCCGGCCGCGCCGATCGCGGCGATGACGGTCTCCAGGCTTGGCCAGGCGGCCGGCGCGTAGCCCGGGGCCCCCTTGCCGAGCCAGCGTTTGAAGGCCTGGCCGGGGTCGGCGACGAGGCCCCGCCGCACCATCTCGCGGGCGAAGTGCGTGCGCGTCACGACGGTCGCGCCGGCGAGGTCGCCGAGCATGTCGCTCCCCGGCATTCCGCGCCGGTCGAGCCGGCGGGCAATGTCGCGGGCCCGTTCGGCGCGCGCGGCGGCCAGCGAGTCGATCAGCGCGAGGAGCGACGGCGCCGCCGGCTGAAAGCCGAGGCCCACCACGTGCAGCGTGCGCCCGGCATGGCCGACCGATACCTCGATGCCCGATACCAGGGTGATGCCGTGCCGGTCGGCCGCGGCAGCGGCCTCGGCAAGGCCGGCTACCGTGTCGTGGTCGGTCAGGGCACAGACGGTAACGCCGGCCGTGGCGACCGCGTCGATGAGGGCCGTCGGCGACAGCACGCCATCGGAGGCCGTCGAGTGCAGGTGCAGATCGACCCGCGCGCCGGCCTCGGCATTCACGCCGCGCCCCTGACCGCCACGGGGCCGAAGCCGATCCAGTCGAGCTCGGCGCCGCGCAGGCGCAGGAATCCCTGCCGCCGGCTGGCGCCGTCCTCGGAGTATTCAAAGACATACGTGCGGCACAGGCAGCGCTCGCCGTGGGCGTTCCGGCCGAGTTCGATCCGCTTGAGGACGACCGCCCCGTCCAGCCATTGCACGTCGGCCTCGCGGCAGGCGTCGGCCACGCGGCCACAGGCCCATTCGCGCGCCCGCGCCGACTGCACCCACCAGGCGCCGCCGACGCCGACCGCCAGCAGGCTGTAGAGAATCTGGGTCATCGACATCGCCGGCTATCCTCCCGCGTGCCTGCGCGCGGTCGCTGCTGCGTTATACCATGCGCCCCATGCACGACCGGATTCCGCGGCGGCCCGAGCGTATCGACTGGCAGGCGGTCGACACCGTCCTCCTCGACATGGATGGCACGCTGCTCGACCTCGGCTTCGACAACTGGTTCTGGCAACAACACGTGCCGGAAGCCTATGCGCGCCTGCATCGCCTCGAGCCCGGCGCCGCCGCGGAACTGCTCGCGCCGCGCTTTCGCGCGGCGCAGGGCTCGCTCGCCTGGTACTGCATCGAGCACTGGAGCCGGGAGCTCACGCTAGACATCGGCGACCTGAAGCGTGCGGCCCGCGAGCGGGTGCGCTTCCTGCCCGGCGCCGCCGACTTCCTGGGATGGCTCGCGCTGCGCGGCAAGCGGCGGATCCTGGTCACCAACGCCCATCCGCAGACGCTCGCGATCAAGGACGAGTGGGTCTCGCTCGGTCCGCTGCTCGACGAGCTGCACTCATCGCACCACTACGGCCGACCGAAGGAGGATCCGGAGTTCTGGCCGCGACTCGCGGCGACGGTGCGCTTCGACCCGCTCCGTACCCTGTTCGTGGATGACAGCCTGCCGGTGCTGCGCGCCGCGCGGAACTTCGGCATCGCCCACATCCGCGCCGTGCGCCACCCGGAGCTCGGCGGCCCGGCGCGGGCTACCGGGGATTTCGCGGCGGTCGACTCGATTGCTGAACTCGCGCACGACGACCCGCCCTAGCCGGTCGCCGGCAGCCTGTTCAGCCGCGACCGTGCAGTACGAGGTAGGCGAGGACGACGGCCAGTACCAGCAGGCCGGCGGCCAGCCAGCGCACCGGCAGGCCGCCGACGGAAGCCGGCGCGGCCACCGCTGCCGGGCCCACGGCTGCCGCCTCCGCGGCCTTTGCCGCCTGCCCACCCCGTCCGCCGCGGCGGCGCCGGCGCCGC
>CAIMCI010000359.1 GCA_903839465.1 uncultured Pseudomonadota bacterium | reverse complement strand
CGCGGCGTCGCCGGCGTGCCCGCGGCCGGCGCGCTCACCGCGGCCTCGGCCGGTGCCGGGCGCGGCCCGTAGTCGCGCTGGTAGACCTCGTAGTTCATCCACGCCGCGAGCGCGACGGCAACCCAAATGAAGACGCGTTGGTTTTCCATGCTCTGTGTGCCGATGCGTTACTTGCTGTGCAAAAAGGAAGAGGGGGTCCGGGTCGCCGCCGGCACGGGATCGTACCCGCCCGCGTGCCAGGGGTGGCAGCGACCGAGGCGGCGAAGGCTGAGCCAGCTGCCCCGGAGCGCGCCGTGCTCGGCCAGGGCCTCGAGGGCGTAGGCAGAGCAGGTCGGGTAGAAGCGGCAGTTCGGGCCGAGCATCGGGCTCAAGACCAGCCGGTAGGCCTGTACCGGCGCGCGCAGCAGCCGGACCGGCAGCGACAGGGCGGGGCGTGCGCTCACTGGCAACGGCTCCGGATCTGGCCCAGCAGGCGGACGATGCTCGCGGCGACCGCGTCGTTGGCGGCGGCCCGCGCCCCGGGGCGGGCGGTAATCACGATATCGATGGCCGGCAGGTCGTGCTGGCTCTGCCGGAAGTGTTCGCGCAGCACGCGGCGCAGGCGGTTGCGGCGAACGGCGTTGCCGACCGCCTTGGCACCGATCGACAGGCCGAGACGCGCGTGTCCATGGTCGTTCTTGAGTGCGCTGATGCCAAAGAGGGCGTCACCGGCGCGTATGCCCTGCCGGTAGACCCGCTCGAACTCGGGCGCGGAGCGGAGGCGGTGCCGGGTACGGAAGGCGAGCGGCCGCTGCACGGCGTTCAACTGCCGCCGTCGGAAGGTGGACGGCGGGGCCCCAACGGCGTGGACCGTTAAGGAATCAGCCGCTTGCGACCCTTGGCACGGCGGCGGGCCAGCACCTGGCGACCCTTCTTGGTCGCCATGCGGGCGCGGAAACCGTGCGTACGGGCACGTCGGACTTTGCTTGGCTGGTAGGTACGTTTCATGACACTGGCCCGCTGGGTCTCGCCCGCTGGCGAAACCGTTGAAATTCCACTTCCCTGCGACCCGTTCGGGACCGACCGACCGTCGGACCGATCCGGGCCGCGCGCAGCAGGGCACTCGCCCGAACCACGCGATGAGGGCCGCGCACTCTACGTGGCGGACCGGGTGGTGTCAACGGCCGCGCGGCCGGCGGGCCCCGGACGCCCGCGCCCCGAGGCCCCGCCCGGCCCGTGCAGACGGCGTTTGGAAGGAACCCGGTCGCGGTATAGACTCGCTCCCCCTTTTTTGTTGGCGGCCGCGGGGCCGTCAGCCCCCCGGGAGCCCGCGTCGGTGGATCCATTGCTCTGGAATCGTTGCATACGTCAACTCGAGGCCGAGGTAGCGGAGCAGCATTTCAACACCTGGATCCGGCCGCTGCAGGCGATCGAGGAAGGCGGCGTGCTCAAGCTGCTCGCGCCGAACCACTACGTCGTCGACTGGGTCCGGCAGAACGCCCTGCCGCGGATCCTCGAGCTCGTCCGCGGCGACGCCCACGGCGGGGCCGCGGTGGCGGGCAGCCCCGCCCGCCAGGTGCAGCTCGAGGTGGGCTCGCGGCCGGCGCCGGCGACCCCGGAACCGGTGCCCGAGGCCGCCCCTGCCGAACGGACCGGGCCCGCCCGCCAGCCGATGCTCGGGGCCGTGCCGCTCAGCGGGCGGGTCAATCCCGAATTCACCTTCGACAACTTCGTCGAGGGCAAGTCCAACCAGCTCGGCAAGGCGGCCGCCCGCCAGGTCGCGGACAACCCGGGCAAGGCGTACAACCCGCTGTTCATCTACGGTGGCGTCGGCCTCGGCAAGACGCACCTCATGCACGCCATCGCCAACGCCATGCGCGAGCGCAATCCGGGGGCGCGGGTCGCCTACGTGCACTCGGAACGCTTCGTCGGCGACATGGTGCGCGCGCTCCAGCACAACACCATCAACGAGTTCAAGCAGGCGTACCGCTCGCTCGACGCGCTCCTGATCGACGACATCCAGTTCTTCGCCGGCAAGGACCGCTCGCAGGAAGAGTTCTTCCACACCTTCAACGCACTGCTCGAAGGGCAGCAGCAGGTCGTGCTGACCTGCGACCGCTACCCCAAGGAAGTGACCGGCCTCGAGGAGCGGCTGAAATCGCGGTTCGGCTGGGGACTGACGATTGCGATCGAGCCGCCGGAGCTCGAGACGTGCGTGGCGATCCTGATGACCAAGGCCGCGCAGATGCGGATCGACCTGCCGCACGAGGTCGCGTTCTTCGTCGCCAAGCGGATCCGCTCGAACGTCCGCGAGCTCGAGGGCGCGCTGCGCCGCGTCCATGCCGACGCGGCGCTGACCGGCAGCGAAATCACGATCGACTTCGCGAAGAACGCGCTGCGCGATCTCCTGGCGCTGCAGGAGAAGCTCGTCACCGTCGAGAACATCCAGAAGACGGTGGCCGAGTACTACAAGATCCGGGTCGCCGATCTCCTGTCGAAACGGCGCAGCCGCTCGATCGCGAGGCCGAGGCAGATGGCGATGGCGCTCGCGAAGGAGCTGACCAACCACAGCCTGCCGGAGATCGGCGACGCCTTCGGCGGTCGCGACCACACCACCGTCATGCACGCCTGCAAGCGTATCCGCGAGCTGCGCGAGTCCGAGCGGCGCATGACCGAGGACTATTCGAACCTGCTGCGCACGCTGACCGGGTGATGGGGATAAGCTGTGCGCGACGTGGCGTCCTGCCTGTGGGCGACGCGTGCAGGAAATTTCGGTGGCAAGATATCCACAACGGGTGCACAGCGTACGGGCAGGTCGGACGCGAGTGGTCCCCGGGGTTCGCGGCGCGGCAAGCGGCTGAAGGACAAGGCGAACCCGGGGTTATCAACCGATATCGGCCGCCTTCATAGTAGCTATAACAATCTTCTTGAATAAAACCTAAGATTAAGAGAGAGAGCGCCAGAGGCGCTTCGACCCAAGCTTTCAGGGACAGCGATGAAACTCAATTGTGAGCGCGAGCAGATTCTTTCCCCGCTACAGGCCGTCATCGGCGTCGTCGAGCGGCGCCAGACCATGCCGATCCTGGCGAACGTGCTGCTGACGGTCCGCGACGAGCGGCTGTCGATCACGGCCACCGATCTCGAGGTGGAACTGGTGGCGGGTGTCGCCGTACCGGGCGCCGAGGCCGGCGAGATCACGGTGCCCGGACGCAAGCTCCTCGACATCATCCGCGCGCTGCCGGACAAGGTGGAGGTCCGGCTGTCCCGCGAGGGCGACAAGATCGTCGTCCGCGGCGGCAAGAGCCGCTTCACGCTGTCAACGCTCGCCGCCAGCGAGTTCCCGACCGTCGACGAGATCAACGCGACCACGAGCTTCGAGATCGAGCAGGCCGACCTCAAGCGCCTCCTCGAGAAGACCCAGTTCTCGATGGCGCAGCAGGACGTGCGCTACTACCTGAACGGGATGCTGCTGGAAACCGACGGCAAATTGCTGCGAACCGTGGCGACTGACGGCCATCGTCTCGCATTGTGCGAGTTTGAGCTCAAGACCGCCGGGACCCTGAACCAGGTCATCGTGCCGCGCAAGGGCGTGCTCGAGCTCAGCCGCCTGGTCGGCCACGACGGGCGCGTCAAGGTCGAAGTCGGGACGAACCACATTCGGGCCACGATCGGCGACATTCGCTTCACTTCGAAGCTGATCGACGGTCGTTTCCCGGAATACGGGCGGGTTATCCCGCACAATCCGCCGCGTCTCGTGAAGGCCGATCGCGAGCTCCTTCGGCACGCCCTGCAGCGCACCGCAATTCTCTCCAACGAGAAGTACCGGGGCATCAAGCTCGCGCTGAAGCCCAACGTGCTGACGATCACCGCCCACAACCCGGAACAGGAAGAGGCCGAGGAAGACGTCGAGGTCGCCTACGAGGGCGATGCCATGGAGGTCGGCTTCAACGTTACCTACCTCCTTGACGCGCTCGGCGCCATCGACGGGCCCGAGGTCGAGCTCGGCCTGACCGATTCGAACAGCAGCTGCCTCGTGCGCCTGCCGGGCGGCGGCCCGTCCCGCTACGTCGTGATGCCGATGCGTCTCTAGCCCGGTCGTGCCGCTCGCGCGCCTCGAGGCGGAGCGTTTCCGCGGACTGGAGCCGTTCGCTGCCGATGTCGATCCGCGCTACAACCTGATCGTCGGACCCAACGCCTCGGGCAAGACCAGTCTGCTCGAGGCGTTGTTCTTTCTGGGCCGCGGCCGGTCCTTCCGGACGCGGCGCGTGCCGGCGCTGGTCCGGCACGGGGAAGCAGATTTCCAGCTGGTCGGAACGCTGCGCCACCAGGGTCTGCCCGTCACGCTCGGCATCCGCGCCGGCCGCGCCGGGACCGAAATCCACATCGGTGGCGAGAAAGTCCGTTCCGCGACGGAGCTGGCCGCGCACTTCCCGCCCCAGATCATCGATCCCGAGATCCACAAGCTGCTGGAAGAGGGGCCGGCACAGCGCCGGAAGTTCATCGACTGGGGTGTGTTTCACGTGGAACCGACGTTCCTTGCCGACTGGCAGCGGTACCACCGCGCGCTCCGGCAGCGGAACGCGGCGCTGCGGGCGGCCGGGCGGGGCGCGCCCCTCGCGGTCTGGGATGACGAGCTGGTGGCCACCGGCCAGCGGCTGGCGGACCTGCGGTCTTCGTACCTCCTGCAGCTGGAGCCCTTCCTGCGGCAGGCCGGCCGCGCCCTCCTCGACCTCGACGTCACTCTGGTCCACCAGGCGGGCTGGAACAGCGAGCTGTCCTTCACGGAAGCGTTGCAGCGCGCCACCGAGCGCGACCACCGCCACGGCGTGACCCATGTCGGGCCGCACCGGGCGGATTTGTCGGTGCGGGTCGACGGCGAGCCGGCCCGCGAGCGGGTCTCGCGCGGCCAGCAGAAGCTGCTTGCCTCGGCGCTGACACTGGCCCAGCTGTCGCTGCAGGAGTCGCTGCACCCGGGCCGTACGGCGCTGCTCCTCGACGACCCGGCGGCGGAACTCGACGCGGAGCGGTTGGAGCGGCTGGTGGCACTGGTGCGTACGTTGCCGGTTCAGCTTTTCGTGACCTCGCTTCGCGGCGATCTCGACGGCCTCGGCACACCGGGGCGGAGGTTTCACGTGGAACACGGCCGACTCGCCGCCGACTAGCGGTGGACGGGCTGTCTGTCCGGCGCGGCGGGTTCCACGTGGAACGTCGCGGGCGATGATGGCGTGACCTATCCACCGGAACCGCGTCGCGGCCCGCGGCCGGGCACGTTGTGCACAACTCGGTGCATAAGTCGGCGGCCGGGAGT
>CAIMCI010000358.1 GCA_903839465.1 uncultured Pseudomonadota bacterium | reverse complement strand
TCGAGCAGCGCGCGGCAGTCGGCACCGCCGCGATGGGCGTCATAGAAGAATCCGCTCCGCCAGCACAGGTACTCGAGTTTCGCACTGCCGAAGCCGGCTGCCGCCCACGGCAGGTCCTGGAACGAGCACGCAAACGGCAGTGCGGCGAACAGCGGCAGCCGGCCCTCGAGGAAGCGCCGGTCAAAGTACGCGTTATGCGCGATCAGCAGGGTCGCGCCGCTGACGAAGGCGGCGATCCGGGCCTCATCGAAACGCTGGCCCGCGACCATCGCGTCGGTGATGCCGTGGATCGCCGTCGATTCGGGCGGAATCGGCCGGCCGGGGTCCTCAAGCCCCTCGTAACTGTCGACGACGCGTAGAACCGTGCCGGACCCGACTTCATAGGCCACCCGCAGCATCGCCAGCTCGATGACCTGATCGGCATCGGCGTCGGTGCCGGTCGTCTCCGTATCGAGAACGATGCATTCAGCGGCAGGCCCGCCGGCGGTGACCGCAAATTCGTCGCGAGGCACGAGGCGGCGCAACAGCCGGAAATCCGGGTGGCCACCGAGCAGGGCTGCGGCGCGTTCGATGTCGCTGGGATCGGGCGTGGCGTTTGGCATGAGGCTTCCGGCCGGCAACACCGGATTATAGCCCGGACCGTCCCCCCGCTAGACGCCGAGGTAGCGAAATACGCGCTCCCGGTAGCCGGACGTGCAGACGAGGCGCTTGTCGGACTTGAGGATCACGAGCAGGCGACCGCGGAAGTTTCGTTCGAAACCCTGGATCTGCGCGGCCTGGACGATCGTCGAGCGATTCAGGCGGAGGAACTCCGCCGGATCGATACTGGCTTCCACGTCGTTGATCGTGTAGCGGGCGCGCACCCGCTGCTCAGGCATGCAGAACCAGACGTAGTTCTTGTCGGCCTCGATGGTGTGGACCTGGGCGACGTCGATGACGACGAACCGGTCCTCGACGCGCGCCACGAACCGCGGCCGGGCGGGCGGCGCGACCGCGGCCGGGCGCGCGCTGTCGGGCAAGGAGCCTGCCAGTGACTGCAGGGTGGCGAGCAGCGCGCCCATGTCGGGTCCGGACGGGCTCCCCGATGCCGTGCACAGGCGATCGACCGTGCGCTTCAGCCGGGCCGGATCGAGGGGCTTCAGCAGGTAATCGACCGCCTCGTTGTCGAAGGCGCGAACGGCGTACTGACCGTAGGCGGTGACGAACACCACCCGTGGCGCCGGCTGCGGCAGCTGGCTCAGGAGCTCGAAACCGTTGGCCCGGCCCAGGCGGATATCCAGAAAGACGATGCCGGGCCGCAGGCGGCGGATCAGCTCGGCGGCCTCGGCAACGGAGCCCGCTTCGCCGACGACACGCACCTGCGGGTGCTCGCCGAGCAGGTCGCGGAGCAGTGCCCGCGCCGGCGCTTCGTCGTCCACCAGGACGGCGTCGAGCGAGCTCATGAGCGCACCGCGCCGGGCAGCTCGAGCACCAGCCTGACCTCGGCGCGCGTCGGTCGCTCCCAGCGCAGCGTGAACGTGCGCGCGTAGTGCGTCACGAGCCTGTTCCAGGTGTTGCGCAGGCCGATGCCGGGCGAGCTGGCCGGCTCCGGCATCTCGGCGTCCTCCTGGACCGTGTTGCCGATCGCGATCCGGACGCCGCCGTTGCCGGTGGCGTGCGCCTGCAGCGTCACATCGACCCGTGTCGCCCCGGATTCAACGCCGTGCAGGGCGGCGTTCTCGATCAGCGGTTGCAGCAGCAGCGACGGCACCAGCACGTTGGCACAGTCACCCGGCTCGTCGATCGCGATGTGCAGGCGGTCCGGGAAGCGCAGCGCATAGAGCTGCAGGTAGCGGTCGGCAATGGAGAACTCCTCGGCGATCGTCGACAGCTCGCGGTCCTGTTCGAGGGTTTCCCGCAACAGGTCGCCGAGGGCGGCGATCATGGTGATGGCGGTCTGCGGCGAGGGCTTGATCGTCGCCGCGACCGCATTCAGCGTGTTGAAGAGCGCATGCGGGTCGAGCTGGCGGCGCAGCGCCATGCCACGGGCACGCTCGGCTTCGAGGGCGACGCGCGCCCGTGCCTGCTCGGCGGCGTGGTAGCGCTTCCAGCCGAGCACCCCGGCGATGAGCGCCAGCGCGATCAGGTACTGGAAGACGATGTCGAGACCCGTGGACAGCAGCATCAGCGGCGAATAGACGTGCGGCGCGGCAGGCGGGGCGGTTGGCAGGGCGCCAACGGGTGGCCGGCCGAGCCAGCTGCCGAGAATCTGCCGGCAGTCGTCCATGTCGACATCGCCGTGGTTGAGCAGCACGTAGGCGAAGTCGAGCGCCAGGCGGGCGAACAACCCGAGCGCGATCATCAGGCCGATGTGTTTGGCGATCGCGACCAGGCGGCCGCGCGACGGCAGCCCGATGCGGAACGCCGCGTAGTGGACCAGCACCAGAACCGGAATCATCAGCAGGTACTGCAGGCCGTACTGCTGGGGCGTGGCGAGGAAGGGAGCCTGCTGGACGGCCAGCAGCGTGCCGCGGACGAGCATCTTGTTGGTCGCGGAAAAGAGCCAGAAGGCGGCGGCGACGACAGCGCACAGCGCGCCATCGGACAGCGTCAGCAGCCAACCCAGCATGCGTTCCGATCGACGGGTGTCGTGCAAGACCCTGACTCCGCTAGGGACCACCGGGACGGCGATCCGCTGCCAAGCTAGCGCCCGTGGCCGGGCCCGCGCAAGACCCGTGTTTCTGCGTCCCGCCAAGGCACCGGCTTCGTCCCCGGGAACGGTGCGTTGGTCCCAGTGCCGACGGCGCATGCGTCGCGCCGCGGCACCGGTTTGCGTGGATCGACCGCCACGGCGGCACGGTTCATCCGCGGTGGCCGGGGGTGGCAGTACCCGCCACGTAGGCCTTGATGCTGTTCAACTGCCGTATGCCGTCGTCGACCGCCTGGGCGTAGCACTGCTCCTGCCGTGCGCGGCCGGCCACACTGATCTCATGGCTATCCTGGCAGACGTGCCGGGCGGCGGCGCGAATGCGGCTTTCGGCGCCGGCGCGGCCGGCAGCCGAGTCGAGGTCGCTGGCATGGAACGCAACGCGCTCCGTGGCGGCGGTGGCCGGCGGGGCCGCGAGCGCCGGGGCGAGAGGAGCGGCGAGACCGAGGGCGAGCGCAAGCGTGGCAAACATATTCATGGCTATCTCCCGAAGTTGGTGTGCGGACTGAGACTCCGGCGGCAGGAGTGGCGTTTGCATCGGGTCCCGCTGCCTCCGGTTGGTACGCACGATCCACCGGCGAGTGCAGTGCATCCACCGGCTGGGACCGATGATCGGCTTTCGGGGACCGGCAGCCGCGTGGCAGGTTCTGCCGGCGTGTCGCGCCCGGTACGCGCGCCCGGAGCGCGCGCCGGGGTCGACGTGCCCGGGTCGGCGTAGCAAACTCCCGGGCCATGAGCCCGACTCGCCTGCCGTTCGCCACTGGCCGCACCGCCCGCCCGTTCGCGCAGCTTCGCGCCCACGGGCAGGTGCTCTGGCTCGAGTACCTGCGCCGTGACCTGCTGTTGCAGGGCGCCCTGCGCACGGCGATCGATCGCGACCACGTGCACGGCGTCATGGCCACGCCGACGACCTTCGCCCAGGCCATCGCCTGGACCGGTCAGTACGACGTGGCGCTGGCCGAGTGGGTGCGCCGCGGTGAACTCGACGCGAAGAGCCTGTACGAGCGCCTCGCCTTCGCCGATATCGAAGTTGCAGCCGACCAGCTGCGGGATGTCTACGAGCGCGGCGACCGGCGCGACGGCTTCGTCAGTCTGCCGCTGCCGCCGCCGCTGGCGGACGATGGCCCGGCGCTGGTCGCCGAGGCGCTGCGCGTCTCGGCGCAGATCGGTCGACCGAACGTGATGCTGATGGTGTACGCAACACCGGCCGGGCTCGGCGCCCTGACCCAGATGGTGGCCGCGGGACTGAACACGAACGTTGCCGGCGTGTGCGGCCTGCAGAGCTACGGCGAGGTTGCCGAGGCTTACTTTCGCGGCCTCGAGCTGCGCGAAGGCGATCTGGGTGGTCTCGGCGCCGTGGCCAGCCTGCCGATCGGCACGATCGATCAGGTCACCGATGAGCGGCTGTCCACGGTCGGCTCCGGGCATAGCGCGGCCGCCTTTGCCGGCCAGGCGGCGATCGCGACCGCGCGCCTTGCTTACCGTGACTGGAAGCGGCTCCACTCCGGGCCGCGCTGGATGCGGCTGGCTGCGCGTGGCGCGCGGCCGCAGCGGCTGCTCTTTGCGGCGCTATCGACCCCCGGAGGTCGCGCCGGCCTGCGCTATGCCGAGGCGCTGGTCGGCGCCGATTCGGTCAGCGCCATGCCGGTCGTGACCCTCGACGAATTCCGGGCCAGCGGGCGCGTCGAGCCGACGCTGGAAGCCGGCATCGACGAGGCGGAAGCGACGCTCGCGGCCCTCGAACGTCTGGGTCTCGATCCGCCGGCGACCGCGGCGGCGGCGGCGGCGGCCGAACTCGGGCGGTTCGCCGCCGACTATTCGACGCTGCTCTCCGGGATCGAGCGCAAGCGCACGGAGGTGCTCGAGGGCCTGCCGCCGCTGAATCCGCCACGCGGCGAGGAGCGCTGACCGATCGCCCGACGATGGCCGGTCCCTGCCCGGCGCGCCGCGCCGGGCGGCTACCGATCGGTGGGCAGTGTCGGCTCAGGATCCGGCAGTCGTCGTCCGGCGAAGATCGCGCTCCATGCGCAGCGCGTCCTCGACGCCCTGGTAGTAGCGGGCCACGACGCCGGTCTCGCGGTAGCCCTGCGCCCGATAGAAGCGCACCGCGTCCTGATTGCCGATCCGGCATTCAAGGCGTATCACGAAGGTACCGGCCGTGACCGCGCTGTCTTCCAGCCAGCCCACGAGTCGCCGGCCGAGCCCGCGGCGGCGGTGGCCGGTGGCGACGGCCAGCAGGCTGAGGTGTGCCGTCGAGTCACCAAACTGCATGATCGCAAAGCCCGCGAGCTCTCGACCGAGCCGGGCGACCAGCACCGTGCTGTCGCTGTGCCGGATGGCGCGACTGACCCGCTCGACCGTCCAGCTCGGTTCGAGGCCGGCCTCGATGTAGCGTCGCGACAGGGACGCGACGGCCGCGGCGTCGCGCAGGTCGGCGAGTCCCAGGTCGGGTGTCTGAGCCATCAGCGGACGATAGACGAGTGGCCGCCGCCCGGCCAGCGGCCCGCGCGTCGCTCAGCGTATGCCGAGGACGTGGAAGACGAGGAAAAGACCGGCCGCGAACAGCGAAGCGCCGAGCAGCACGCAAGCCGGCAGCGTCAGCACCCAGGCCAGCAGCAGGTTGCGGACGGTAGCCGCCTGGACGCCGGAGCGATTGGCGGCCATCGCACCGGCAACGCCCGACGACAGCACGTGCGTCGTACTGACCGGCAGGCCCAGGATGTCGGCGGCGCCGATCGTGGTCATGGCGACGAGTTCGGCGGACGCGCCCTGCGCGTAGCTCATGTGCGCCTTGCCGATCTTCTCGCCGACGGTGACGACTATGCGTTTCCAGCCGATCATCGTGCCGAGACCGAGGGCGAGCGCCACGGCAACCTTGACCCAGGTCGGGATGAAGAAGGTCATCGACTTCAGGTTCTCGCGCAGGCTCTTGGCCGTGGCCGTTTCAATGTTGGGCGGCAGGTTGTTCTTCTTCGCCAGCCGCGCCAGCACCTCCGATTCGAGGTACATGTCGACGCGTGCCTCGCGGCGCTGGTCGGCCTGGTCCGTGCGGGTCAGCGACGGGCCGCTGATCGCGGCGAGGACGTTCAGGTTCACCCGGGCGAGCGCGGCCGTCGAGTCCGCTCCGAACTGGTTGCGCTGCAACGCGGCGGTCAGTATGTGTCGCGCGTCAACCGACGCGGGCACCGGCACGATGCCGCCGGTGGCCAGCGATTCGGCGATCCGGCCCGTGTCCTTCTGGACCGCCGCGATCGTCTCGGCGCTGGTGGCGGGGTTGATCGCAAACGTCAGCGGCGCGAGGCCGACCAGGATCAGGACGATCAGGCCCATGCCCTTCTGTCCGTCGTTGGAGCCGTGCGCGACGCTGACGCCGGTGCAGGTGAGTATCAGGAGGACGCGGACAGGCCACGGCGGCGGCCGGTCGCCGACCGGCGGCTCGAACAGCGCTTGGCTGCGGATCGTGGCCTTCATGAGCAGCAGCACGATGGCAGCCAGGACAAAGCCGAGCAGCGGTGACAGCAGCAGGGCCTTGCCGACGTCGGCGACCTTGCCCCAGTTGACGCCTTCGCCCAGCGCCGCACCCGGTGTCAGGTACGAGTTCATCAGACCGACGCCGACGATCGCACCGATCAACGTGTGCGAGCTGGACGCCGGAATACCGAAGTACCACGTACCGAGGTTCCAGATGATCGCCGCCAGGAGCAGCGCGAACACCATCGCAAAGCCGGTGCCCGAGCCGACGTTCAGGACCAGTTCGACCGGCAGCAGGGCAACGATGCTGTAGGCGACCGTGCCGCTCGAGATCATCACGCCGAAGAAGTTCCAGCATCCGGACCAGATCACGGCCCAGGTGGGTTTCAGCGTGTGGGTATAGATGACGGTGGCGACCGCGTTCGCCGTGTCATGGAAGCCGTTGACGAATTCGAAGGACAGCGCCAGGGCCAGGGCGAGCAGCAGCCAGACCAGCTGGATGCCACTGACTCCAAGAGACTCAAGCATCGGATACCCCTCGCCACGCCAACCCGTCGCACACCAGCCTGCGGATCGGGTGTTACAGGGTCATGGATCGCGCCCCGGCATCGTAACCCGTCAGGGGCAGGAAGCCGAAGGGCGCGGGGGCTTGGGAGTCGCACGCGGCGCCGCGCGCCGCGCAAGACTAGTCGCGCCGGGCCGCGAGGGTGGTAACCGGCGCGGCCAGGGAAGCCGCCCGGTGGGTCGGCGGCGCGTTCGCCGCCAGGTGCAACGGCGCCGGGAGCCGCGCCGCCGCCAGGTCGAGTGTCCAGTACACGGCGGGGTCGCGGGCCAGATTGGTGGCGAACGCGGCGCCGAGGTGGGTGAAGCGGGCGTCCATGACGTTCTCGCAGTGATCGGGGCTGTCCAGCCAGCCCTGGACGGCTTCCGCCGCGCTGGTCATGCCGGCAGCGATGTTCTCGCCCACCAGGCGGGCCTGGTAGTGCGTGGCACGAACCCGGTCGGCAGGGGATTGGCCGTCGTCGTCGACGTGTTCGAACGTGCCGGTGCGCGCCATGGTCTGCGCGTGGCCGAGCGCGGCCGCCGACAGTTCCTCGGACAGCGCCAGCGGCGGCGCGGCTTCGTAGAAGCGGTTACCGCACGGTCGTGCCTTGCTGCGCGCGGCATTGACGAGCGCGAGGACCTGGCGGCGCACCGACTCCGCGTCGGTCGCCGCGGGCAGCTGCAGCGGCGCGGCGACGACCAGCCACAGCAGGCCGTTGCGCTCGGCGACCCCGGCATCGCTCAGGTCGGCCCGGGACAGCTCCCGGCAGTACTGCGCACGCAGGGTCGCGGTCACGCCCTGCCCGGTGACGGTGGTGGCGATCGGCAGCGCCACGGCCTCGCTGGCGTGATAGCCGGCATCGGCCAGGGCATCTTCGAGCGTGCCACCGGACGCGAGATCGGCGGCGACGTGGTCGAGGGAGGCGACTTCCACCAGCGGTGCGCCGGTGTTGCCCGGGCACGCGCCGCGGGCGGCATTGATCTCGTGGAACGTCAGCGCACCGGCGCTTGCCGAGGCCAAGAGGGCCCCGCCCAGCGCGACGGCGCGGACGAGGCGGGGCAGAACAGTGCGGAGGCTGGGTGCTGGCAAGACCGTGCTTCTGGCGTTCGTTTCGGGGCGCGCAAGGCGCGATGCGCGGCCGACTCTGCGCGGCGCCGCCAGGCCCAACCGTGCGCCGCGTCACGCCGCGATGGCGGTCGGACGGGTAGCCACGGCGCGAGGCCGGGAATTTCACCGGCTCGCGACGGCGGTCACGGTTTGGCGCCTCAAGTTTCGTCGCTAGGGCATTTCTTATGTCACTTCGTGCCTGATTTTCCTGCTTTTTTTCGTTAAATGGGCTACCCCATAAGTTCAATCGCGCAAACGGCGGCCACCGCGCGGACGGCGGCTGCGGCGGAAACGAACGCGGATCGGGGCTGGACGGCGGGGCGTGCCCGGGGTCAGGCGGAGCGGTCGCGGCGGCCGCGCGAGCGGCCGTTGGCGGGCTTCGCCGGTGTGTGCAGCCGGGCGAAGGACGGCGCGGCGCTGGGCTGGCCGGGGACCACGCCGGGATCCGCGGCGATGCGCTTCGGGTCCGTAAAGACGACCGAGCAGCCGGCGCAGGTGAACAGCGGCCGGGACGCCGGCGGCGGTCCGGCCGGAAGCTGCTCGAAGACCGTGGCTTTGCAGAGGGGACACCGGAAACTCATACTGTATAAATATACAGTTTCGATCGTCCGACGCCAGCCCCATCTCGGGCGCCATCCGGGGTCTAATTCAGGCACTATCTGCGGCGCCTGGCCCCTGACGGCCGGTCGGCGGAGGGTAGGGGAGGCATGCAGGACATCGGTATCGGCGACATTGGCGTCGCGCTTCCAGACGAACGGGTCGACACCGCCACCCTGGCGCCGGGTCTGGGTATCGAGCCTGAACGGCTGGAGCGCCGGCTGGGCTTTCGCGCGCTGGCCCGCATGCCGGCGGGCGCCGAGGCCTCGGACCTGGGCTACGCGGCTGTCCAGGCGCTGGCCGCGCAGGGCTTTGACCTCGGCACCGTACAGTGTCTCTGCGTCGTTACCCAGAACCCGGACGGGGCCGGCATTCCGCAGGTGTCGACCATCCTGCACGGCCGGCTCGGCCTCGGCTCCGCGGTCGCCACCTTCGATATCGGTCACGGCTGCGCCGGGTTCGTCTACGGCCTGGCGATCGCCCGGTCCTTCATGCAGGTGCACGGCTTGTCGACCGGGCTCCTGGTCACGACCGACCCGTACTCACGGATCGTCGATCCCGCCGACCCGCACACGGCCCTCATCTTCGGAGACGGCGCCGCGGCGACGGTGCTGACCGACCGGCCGCGCTGGCGGGTCGGTCAAACCGACTTCGGGAGCAACGGCGCGACCCGCGATGCGCTGCGCGTCGATGCGGCTCACCGGCTGCACATGAACGGCAAGCGGATCGCCCGGCTTGCCTCGACCGTGGTCCCGGAGTCGATCCGCACCGCACTGGCGGCCAACGGGCTGACGCTCGCCGACATCGACGAGGTGCTGCTGCACCAGGGCAGCCGTTATATCGTCGAGACCATCGGCGACACGCTGGGGGCGCGCGAGCGCACGCACTTCTACGCCGCCGACTACGGCAACCTCGTCTCCTCGTCGTTGCCTGTCGTGCTCGCGCAGAATGTCCGCGAGTCCGTCAACCGCGTGGTGCTCTGCGGCTTCGGCGTCGGCCTCGCGTGGGCAACGACCGTGCTCACCCGGGTCCCGGGACGCTGAGCGCGCCCGGCAGCGCCGGCGCGCGGAATGTGGTGCGGACAAACGCGGCGACGAGGACGCGAAGGTTACCCGGCCCCGCGGCACGCCCGACGCCAAAGCGCCTGCCCGCCCCGGAACCCTACGCCGGGTAAGCGTGCGCCAGTACCGCCGACTTGAATTAACGCGGCCCGCTGCGCCGCGATTCGCTGCGGGTTGGGACGCGGTTCGCATTGCTGCATCGCGGCCTGCATTAACAATCCGTCATCGTGTGCACGAAACACCGGGCCGCTGCGTTATCTCCCCCGGAACGACGCAGTGCTCCTTCGCGCATTGCGACTGAATGCAACCCACTCTGGAGAAACGACCGACATGTTCAGCATCCACCGCAAGACCCTTGCCGTAACGACCCTGGCGCTCGCGCTCGGTGCGGTATCGACCGCGACGCTCGCCGATACGCAGTGGGAAAAGAACCATCCGCGCCGCGAGCAGGTCAATGACCGCCTGGGCAACCAGAACGCGCGTATCGACAACAAGGTTGCGAACGGCGAGATGAGCAAGCACGAGGCGAACAAGCTGCACAAGGAGGATCACCAGATCCGCCAGGAAGAACGGACGATGGCCTCGCAGAACGGCGGCCACATCACGAAGCAGGAACAGAAGACGCTGAACCAGCAGGAGAACGCGGTCAGCCAGCAGATCAAGACCCACTGACACGCCCCCGGGACCCGCGGCAGCCGCCGCGGGTCGCCTCCCTGCCGCTCCCTGCTACTGGCGCTGCCTCGCCAGAACCCGCTGCAGCAGCTCGAGATTCAGCGGCTTTGAGATGCACTCGTCCATGCCCGCTTCCCGGCACTGACCGCGTTCGGTTGACAGTACCGAGGCCGTCACCGCGAGGATCGGCTTGCGCAGGGCCCCGGTCTGCAGCTCACGGGCGCGCATTGCCCGCGTCGCGCTCAGGCCGTCCATGACCGGCATCTGACAGTCCATCAGCACGCAGTCGTAGCGTTCGGGGTCGACCGCGAGCGCGGTTTCGCCGTTGTCGGCGACGATCGCCTCGCAGCCGAGCTTGCCGAGCAGGCGGCAGGCGAGCATCCGGTTGACGTCGTTGTCGTCAACGACCAGCACCCGCCAGCCGGCCAGCGGCGTCGCCCCGGCGCACACCTTCGCGGGCGGCGGGGCCCGGCGCCGTCGGGCCTGCGGCAGGATCACCGTGAACGTCGTGCCACGACCGGGCTGGCTGTCGAGGCCGAGCGTTCCGCCCATCGCACTGACGAGGAGGCGGGTGATGGCGAGGCCCAGTCCCAGTCCCGGCTCGACAGCAGGTGCCGCCGGATCGCGGGAGCTGAAGCGTTCAAAGAGGCGGGCGGCGTCTGCCGCACCCATCCCGGCGCCGGTGTCGATCACGTCGACGCGGACGGCCGGCGCGCCGTCGGCGAGCGAATCGTCGCGCCATCTCACGCGTATGGCACCCCGGGTCGTGAACTTGATCGCGTTGTCGACCAGGTGACTGAGAATCTGGCGCAGCCGGTTGGAGTCGCCGATGAGCACCGAGGGAGCGCCCGGCGCGCGTTCCCGGACGAGCGGCAGGTCTTTGCTGCGGGCGAGCGGTTGCAGCGCGTCGAGCACGTGGTCGATTTCGGTCGCGATGACGAGTTCATCGGCGGCCAGCGACACGTTCCCCGCGTCGAGGATCGACAGGTCGATCATGCCGGTCAGCAGGGTCTCCAGGTGCCGGCCGCTGGCGTGGATTTCCGCGCACATGGCCTGGTCGTCGCCGTCGGTCAGCCGGTGGCGCAGGAGATCGCTGAGGCCGACGACGGCATTCAGCGGCGTCAGCATCTCGTGACTGGCCATGGCCAGGAAATTGGACTTCGCCATCGCGAGGCGCCGGCTCTCGGCCCTGGCCCGCTCGGCGATCTCGCGGGTCGCCAGCAACTCGGCGTTCGTGCGCCGCAGTTCCAGCTGCGCCACCACCTGGCGGCCGAGTTGCTCGAGCGCCGCGATCTGCTCGTGCGAGACGCGCCGCGGCTGATAGCCGATCACGCACAGAGTCCCGAGCGCATGACCCTGCGCCGTGACCAGCGGCACGCCGCAGTAGGAGCGGATGTGGGGCGGACCCGTGACCAGCGGATTGGCCGCGAAACGGCCATCCGCGAGTGCGTTGTCGACGACCAGCGGGGCGCGCCCGCGAATCGCCACCGAACAGAACGCGACATCGCGTGGTGTCTCGACGGCGTCCAGACCCTGTCGTGATTTGAACCACTGGCGATGTTCGTCGACGAGGCTGACGAGGGCTACCGGCTGGCCCGTGACCTGCACCGCGAGGGCCGTCAGGTCGTCGAAGGCCTGCTCTGCCGGCGTGTCCAGGATCGCGTAGGACTCGAGTGCGGCGATCCGGCAGGGTTCGCTCAGGTCCGGCGCACGCTGGTTCATCGGCAGATCCCCGAGCGCCTGGCCCTGGCTGCCCGCGGCGGCAGAGGGCACAGGCACTGCATCCGGCGCTCCGTACGGTCGCCGCGCGGGAGAATCGCGCGGCATCTGGGTCAGGTTGTCGGCCGCAGACCGGACCGGGTGAGGGCCGGCGTCCGCAATTCGGCCTGCGCCTCTTCCCTAAGCACGGTCGGGCACCGTTCCGGTACAGTGGCTGGATGACAACGACGCACTCTGATGCGGGAAATTCCGATCCTCTGTCGACGTGGACGGCGCTGGCCGCGACGACGGCCGCGGCGCTGACGGCACAGGGTTATGCCCGCTGGACGCCGGCCGCGACCTCGTCGGCGCTGGCGCGATTCGGCCCGACCCGTGCCGGAGACTGGACTGACTTCGCTGCCAGCTGGCACCGACTGGTGCGCGACGCCTACATGGGCGACGGCGGCCGCTACCGGTTTCGCCGGCACGCCACCTACGCGTGGCCGGCGCACGGTGTGCTCCGGCTCGCGCCGCATCAGGCGCACTACCAGGCCCGCGACTACAACGCGCTCAACGGTGGCGTCGAGCGCTGGTTCGAAGCGATCGAAGCACCGCTCGCCGGTGGCGCCGTACTGCGCGCCCTGATCAGCGCCGGACACGACCTCGTGGCGGGGTTGCGGCCCGGCGCCGGCTGGCATATCGAGACACATCAGTTCCGGATTACGGCGGAAGCTCACAGCAAAGGGCGACCGACGCCCGAAGGCGTGCACCGCGACGGCGTCGACTACGTGATGGTCATGATGGTCCACCGCGAGAACATCGCGAGCGGCCGTACCGAACTTTACGATCGCGACGGCGCGGCGGTCGCCGGCTTCACGCTGACCGATCCGGCCGAACTCGTGATGCTCGACGACGAGCGGCTCGCCCACGGCGTGACGCCCGTCACCCCGCTGGAGCCCGGGCGACCCAGCTACCGCGACGTACTGGTGGTGACCTTCCGTGTCGCCGGCAGCGCCGCGCAGCAGGGCTCCTGACCCGCCCGGAACGGGCGGGGAGCATTATTCGGTCCGCCGGGCGCGGAAGCGGTCCCGGGCCCGGGCGGCCGCCTCGATGTGGGCCGGCGTCAGGCCGCAGCAGCCGCCGAGCAGCTGGGCGCCGTGGGCGAGCCACTCGCTGCAGTAGCGCTCGTAGTCGGGGACCGCGATCACGTCGACGAACTTCCAGTCCGGCATCTCGAAGTATCCGGAGTCGGGGTACGCCATCGTCGGGCCCGAAAAGCGCCGCCGGATCGCGTCCAGGGTCGGCGCGATCAGCGGTGCCGGCGTGTGCATGACGCCGGCCACGTCCACGCCGCGGGCCGGGATGAAATCGAGCAGCGTGGACAGCGGGACGTCGTCCAAGCGGTCGAAGCTGATCGGCTCGCCGGCGGCGCCGGCGCGGGCACTGAGCCCGAACCAGACGGGCAGCCCGGTGGCCGTCGCCGCCGCCAGCGCCAGTGGTATGCGGGTCGGGTTGTACATCATCTCGAGGATGATCAGATCGCAGCCCGACGCCTTCAGCTGGGCGGCGAGCTCGGCAAAGGCATCACTGATCCGTGCCTCGTCGGGTACCCGCGACGCGTCGACGACCGCGGTGCCGGACGAGACCGGTACCATATGCGACAGCGACCCGGCGACGACCACGCGGCGGGGATCCGGAGCGCGCTCGCGGGCGCGCAGTGCCGCTTCGACCGCGCGTGCCGCGATTTCGCCCGCCCGGTCGGCAAGCCCCGCACCCTCGAGCATGAGACGTGACGAGGAAAAGGTGTTGGCCGTGATGACGTCCGAGCCGGCCCGCAGGTAGTCGAGATGGATGTCGGTGAGGATGTGGTCGTTGCCGAGCGTCGCCGGTCCGCACCAGGCGGCCGGGTCCATGGACACGCCGCGCCGCTGCAGCTCGGTGCCGGTCGGCCCGTCCATCAGCACGATCTCGCCGGCGGCCAGCCGTGCATGCAGGGCCTGGTAGCTCATTCGCGATGCCGGTAGCGCGCCGCTCTGAAATCAGCGCAGCGCATGGACCAGATCCGCCTTCAGGTCCTTGACGGACTCGATGCCGACCGAGAGCCGGATCAGCGAATCGGATATTCCGAGCGCGCGGCGCCGGGCCGGCGGCAGCGAGGCATGGGTCATGATCGCCGGGTGCTCGATCAGGCTCTCGACGCCGCCGAGGCTTTCAGCCAGGGCGAAAATCTCGCAGCGCTCGAGGACCGCGCGCGCGGCGCGCAGGCCGCCCTGCACCTCGACGCTGACGATTCCCCCGAAACCCTCCATCTGCCGGCATGCAAGCCCGTGCTGCGGATGGGACTTAAGGCCCGGATAATTAACGCGTCGGACGCGCGGGTGGCGATCGTGGAAGCGCGCGAGTTCGAGCGGGTTGTCGCAGTGCCGCTCCATGCGCACGGCCTGCGTTTTCAGTCCGCGCAGCGCGAGGAAGCTGTCAAAGGGGCCGAGGATCGAGCCGACCGCGTTCTGCAGGAAACGCAGCCGCTCGCTCAGTGCGGGGTTGTCGCCGACCACCAGCACGCCGGCGATGAGGTCGGAGTGGCCGCCCAGGTACTTGGTCGCCGAATGCATGACGATGTCGATGCCGTGTTCGAGCGGGCGCTGCACGATCGGACTGGCAAAGGTGTTGTCCGCGGCCGAAAGGATGCGGTGCTTGCGGGCGAGTCTCGCCAGCGCGCCGAGGTCGGCGAGCTTGAGCGTCGGGTTGGTCGGTGTCTCGATCCACAGCAGCCGGGTGTCCGGCCGGATCGCCGCCGCCACGGCCGCAAGGTCGGTCAGGTCCACGAACGAGAAATCAAGGCCCGCCGACGAGCGGCGCACGCGCTCGAAGAGCCGCCAGCTGCCGCCGTAGAGGTCGTCGCTCGCGATGACATGG
>CAIMCI010000357.1 GCA_903839465.1 uncultured Pseudomonadota bacterium | reverse complement strand
GTCTCGCGGCTCGTCGAGGCGGCCGCGTCGCCGGCGCCGGCAAACGCACGGATCAGCGACGCCACGGCCGGTTCGTAGGGCCGCAGGCGCTCGATGAAGCCGACCGTCTCGCCGCGGCTCGTGCCGGCGACGCGCCCGAGGCAGTGCTTCAGCGTCGCCTCGCTGAAGTAGATGGCGCAGTACGTGTACGGCTCGTCGGCCGGCAGCGCGACGCTGGCCGCCGAATGGGCGTTGAGAACGAGGAACGCGTCGTCATCGACGCTGAGGCGCGCGTCGCCCACCCGGTGCGCGACCCGGCCACCGAACACGGCCCGCAGCGACACGCGGTCCGCCAGGGCCGGCAGCGGCGGGTCGCCGGCGCGCGCGATCACGATGACCGAGTCGCCGTCCAGGCCCGACCAGAAGGCCGTCCGCTCGGTCTGGCTCGCAAACTCCGGCACCGATTCCAGAAAGATTCCCATCGCTGCACTTCCTTGACGTTGTCGCGCCGTCCGGATGGGCCGCGGCCCCCGCGTGACGCGGCTCAGGCTGCGGCAAGATCTACTCCCTCGCCGGAATGCCCTCGGGGTTATCCTTAGGGGCATTCCTCACTTGGGATATTTCTAGCACAACAATTCGACGTCTGTGCCCCTGAAGAGTGGACAATACGTTCCCAAAAACCGGGCCTGCCGGCGGATGCCGCTTTGATTGCGAAATGCTGCGACGCGATTTGACTAAACCCTGCCCCGCCGACCGGGTCGTCCCGACGTGGTGAGCGTCAAGCGACCGCCCCCCGGCGGCCCCGTCCGCCCGGGCGACCGGAACACGCCCTCGGGGCTTGCCGTCTACCGCTACGGCTGGGCCGCGCTGACGCTGACGTGGACCACGAGCCGGGCGCTGACCATCGCGCTCGCCCTGCTGACGCTGGCGGCCGGCGCGCTGCCGGCGGCCGTCGCCTGGGTGGGCGCGCAGATCGTCGATGCGGTGCTCACCGCCACCCGCGTCTACGCGGGCGCGGGCACCGACGCGTTCCGGCCGGTGCTGGAACTGGTCGCGCTCGAGGCCGGCATCGTCGCCGCGATCAGCGGCGCGCAGCGCGGCCTGACCACCTGCCAGTCGCTCCTGCGCGCCCAGCTCGGCCAGCGGGTCAACGCCATGATCCTCGAGAAGGCGCTGACGCTCGAACTCAGCCAGTTCGAGGACAGCGAGTTCTACGACAAGCTGACCCGGGCCCGGCGCGAGGCGTCGAGCCGGCCCCTGTCGATGGTCATGCGCAGCTTCACGCTCCTGCAGAGCGCCGTGTCGCTGGCCAGCTACGGCGTGATCCTGATCCGCTTTTCGCCGTGGGCGGTGGCGATCCTCGCGGCCGCAGCCCTGCCGGCATTCATCGCCGAGACGAAATTCTCCGGCGACGCGTTCCGCCTGTTCCGCTGGCGGTCACCCGAAACCCGCATGCAGGCCTACCTCGAGACCGTGCTGGCGCGCGAGGACCACGCCAAGGAAGTGAAGCTGTATGACCTCGGGCCCGTCTTCCTGCAGCGGTACAAGGACATCTTCGTCCGCCTCTACTCGACGGATCGCGACCTGACGATCCGCCGCGACCTGTGGGGCTTCCTGTTCGGGCTGCTGGCGACCGCGACGCTCTACGGCGCCTACGCCTGGATCGCCATCAGCACCGTCGCCGGGCGCATCACGCTCGGCCAGATGACGATGTACCTGATGCTCTTCCGGCAGGGCCAGACCGCGCTGTCGTCGGGGCTGACCGCCGTCGGCGGGCTGTACGAGGACAACCTCTACCTCTCCAACCTCTACGAGTACCTCGAGCAGCCGGTACGAAGCGAGTCGGGAACTCTCTCCCACGGCCCGGACCCGGCCGCCGGCATCCGCTTCGAGGGGGTCTCGTTCACCTACCCCGGCGCGAGCACCCCGGTCCTGGTCGACGTGAGCCTCGCGATACGCCCCGGCGAGACCCTGGCACTCGTCGGCGAGAACGGCTCCGGCAAGACGACGCTGATCAAGCTCCTGACCGGCCTGTACAGGCCGAGCGAGGGGCGGGTGACGTTCGAGGGCGCGGACCTCAGGGACTGGTCTCCCGCCGCCCTGCGCGCGCGGATCGGCGTCATTTTCCAGGATTTCGCCCACTACCAGCTGCCGGTCGGCGAGAACGTCGGCGCCGGCGACGTCGACCGCTTCCTGGACCGCGAGCGGTGGATCGAGGCGTCCCGGCTCGGGCTGGCCGACGCTTTCATCCGCGACCTGCCGGCCGGCTACGACACCCAGCTCGGCAAGTGGTTCCACGACGGCCGCGAGCTGTCGGGCGGCCAGTGGCAGAAGATCGCCCTGTCGCGGGCGTTCATGCGCTCCAAGGCGGACGTACTGGTGCTCGACGAGCCGACGGCGGCGATGGACGCGGCCGCCGAGGCGGAGATCTTCGAGCATTTCCGCGGCAACACGCGCGACCGCATGACCATCCTCATCTCGCACCGGTTCTCGACGGTGCGGATGGCCGACGAGATCGTCGTACTGGAAAACGGCCGGATCGTCGAGCAGGGCACGCACGACGCGCTCATGCAGGGCACCGGCCGCTACGCCCACCTCTTCACGCTGCAGGCGCGCGGCTACCGCTGAAGGGCCCGTCCTATTTGAAGCGTTCGTCGATTTCCGCGCGGTAGCCGTTGACCAGACGGTTCGTGTCATTGGCGAGGCCGATGATGGCCATGAGCTCCGCGTGCTGCTCGTCGGTCATGCCCTTGGCGCGCGCTGCGCTCGTATGCGAGGCGATGCAGTACTGGCAATTGTTGGTGACGCTGACCGCCACGTAGATCAGCTCCTTGGTCAGCGGATCGAGCGCACCGGGACCCATCACTTCCTTGACGTTCGCCCACATCCGCCGCAGCGTCGGCGGATGGTGGGCGAGCACCTTCCAGAAGTTGTTGATCCAGTCGGATTTGCGGGTCGCCATGATGTCGTCATAGATCGCGCGCACCTCGGCGGATGCGTCGTCGTACTCGATCGGCTGCTGGGACATGGGCCTTGCCTTGCTATCGCGTCGGTTATGGATCCGGGTTCCGGGGCTTCAGTGCGCGCCGTCGTGGCGCACGACCGCGCCGTCCTTCATGACGAAGTCGACGTGGCGCAGGCTCTCGAGATCCGCCAGCGGATCGGCCGGCATCGCGATCAGGTCGGCCTTGAAGCCTTCGGCCACGCGACCGCGGGTCTTCTCGACCCGCAGCACCGCCGCGACATCGCTGGTCCAGCCCTTCAGCACGGCCATCGGCGGAATCCCGGCCGCACGCCAGGTGGCAAGGTAGTCGAGCATGAGATCGGCGCGGGTCCGGCCCTCCATCTCGATGACCGTGTCGCTGCCGAAGGCGAGCTTGACGCCGATCTTGTAGGCGCGCGACAGCCGATCGATGATCGCCGGCGCGAGCACCTTGGGCTCGGGGAAGATGCCGCCGGACGTGCCGACGATGTCGAGGTGCGCGCGCGGGAAGTCCGTGCCAACGAGCGCGATGCCCTTCTCCTTCATCTTCTTCAGCTGCGCGTCGGTGAGGAAGAAGCCGTGCTCGATCGAGTCGACGCCCGCCTCGATGGCGTTGTCGAGCGCCTCGCCGCCATAGACGTGGACGGCGACCGGGATGTTGGCGTGATGCGCCTCGTCGACCGCGGCGCGGATCTCCTCCACCGAGTAGTGGTAGGCACTGTTGTCGAGAACGAGCTTGATCACGTTGGCGCCGTAATAGATGTTCTGCCGGACGGCCTTGCGGATTTCGGCGGGACTGTCGGCATCCAGGTATTCGTATTTCCAGAACGCTCCCTGCTCGGAGGGAATGCTGTGCGACTGGCCGCCGAACGGCGTGATGATCTTGCCGGTCGTGAGCACGGTGGGCCCCACGAACCAGCCATTGGCGATGCCGCGCTGCACGTCCATCATCGCGTAGTCGGCGCCGTTGCCGAGGTCCCGTACCGTCGTGAAGCCCTGGTGCAGGACGACCTCGCCGTTGTGCACGGCGCGCATGGCGCGGTAGGTCGAGGACTCCTTGATGTAGAACGACTCGAACGGGGCGTCACCGATCAGCTCGGTCAGGGACAGGTGCGTATGTGCGTCCATGAGGCCGGGCATCACATACTCGTTCGACAGGTCGACCGTCTTGGCGCCGGCCGGAACCACGACGGCGGGGCCCACCGCCTTGATCGTGCCGTTGTCGACCAGAATCGTCTGGTTGTGCGTGACGCTGCCGGTGGCGGGATCGATCAGGGTGCCCGCCTTGACCGCGTAGACCTCGGCCGCCGCCGGCAACGCCGCCAGCAGGGCCACAACCGTCATCAGTGCCTTCACGTTATGCTCCTTGGGAATGATCCTGCCCGACCGCCGTATCATACAGACCGGCCGGATCCGCCGAACAGCCGGCAACGGACGCGCAGGTAATAACGGCCGGTCATTCCGGCATCGGGCACCCCGGGAGCGGCCACATGCAGGAACCGTCGGCACCAGCGGCTGACCAGCTGAAGACGGGCGCGATCGGCTGGGTGCTGCTCGCCAGCCTCGGCGTGTCCTACGTCATCGCCGGTGACTACTCGGCCTGGAACTTCGGCCTGCAGCACGGCGGCTGGGGGGGTCTCGCCGCGTCGGTGGCGTTCGGTGCCACGATGTACTACGCGCTCCTCGCCACGCTCGCCGAGCTCGCCACGATCATCCCCGAGGCGGGCGGCGGCTCGGCGTTCGCGGCGCGCGCCTTCGGGCCCTGGGCCGGCTGCCTGACCGGTGCCTGCGTGTGGCTCGAGTACACGGCGGCGGCGGCCGTCATCGCCGTGTTCCTGCAGTCCTACCTGCAGGCCCTGGTCGGCTTCGGCGGTCCGCCGGTCATCGTCGGCTTCTTCGTACTGTTCGTGGCGATCCACGCCGCGGGTGTGGGCGAGGCGCTCAAGCTCCTCCTGGTGATGGCGCTTGTTGCGCTCGTCGGCCTTGTGTTGTTCGCGGCAGCGATGGCACCGCATTTCGCCGCGGCCCACCTCCTGGAACTGCCGCCCGACGGCTCGCCCGGTTCGAGCCGGCTGCTGCCGATGGGCCTCCTCGGCATCTGGGCGACGCTGCCGTTCGGCACGGCGTTCTTCCTCGGCGTCGAGGGCATCGCCATGGCCGCCGAGGAGACCCGCGATGCGCATCGCAACGTGCCGCGCGGCATGCTGGCAGCGCTCCTCGTGCTGACCCTGTTCGCGGTCCTGCTCGTGACGCTCGGACCCGGCGCCGCCGGCATCCACGCGCTGGCCACGGCCGAGGACCCGCTGGTCGTCGGGCTGAACAGCGTCACGCCGGCAGGCGGCGGCCGCGCCGCCGTCACGGTCGTCAACGTGTGCGGGCTGGCGGGACTCATGGCGTGCCTCTTCTCGGCCATCTTCGGCTACTCGCGCCTGACCTACGCGCTCGCCCGCTCCGGCTACCTGCCGCGGTTCCTGTCGCGGACCAACCGCCGCCAGGTGCCGGTGACGGCCATCGTCGTGCCCGGGATCATCGCCTGCGCGCTCGCGCTCACCGGCGCCGCCGAGGCCATCTTCGTGCTGATGGTCTGTTCGGGGACCCTGAGCTATCTCCTCATGGTGCCCGCGCACTGGACGATGCGGCGGCGCTCGCCCGCGCTCGCCCGCCCGTACCGCACCCCCGGCGGGGTCTGGACCTCGGGCTTTGCGTGGCTCGCATCGGCGGTGATGCTGGCCGCGTGCTTCATCGCCAACCCCGCCTGGTCGGCGATCACGCTGCTGGTGCTCGGGGCTTTTCTCGGCGGCTACGCGCTGCGCCGCCACCTGCGGCTGACCAGCGACTGACCCGGCCGAAACTCAGGCGAGGCCGTAGATCCGCGCCGCGTTGCCGTGGCCGATGGCGTGGCTGATCTCCTCGACGTCGCGGGTGCCGCAGTCACCGGCCCGCAGCCACTCGTCGAGCACCTGCGACAACGCGCGCCGGAAGAGCACCACGCCGAGATAGTGCAGTTCGGGGAGGCCGAAGGCATCCGAACTGAACAGCTGCTTGGAATACGGGCCCATTTCCAGCGCGTCGCGCATGACGCGCGTGCTGGATGCGCCGGTGAAGTTCAGGATGGCGCCGACGTCGTAGTAGACGTTCTGGAAGATCTCGGCCAGCCAGCCGGCCTCGCGCACGAACGGGTAGTTGTGCAGCAGCGTGATGGGCACGCCCCACGCTTCCATGAACCGCATGAAGTCGGTGAAGTGCGTCGGATCGCAGGCGTGCATGTAGACGTCCGGGTCGCCGAAGCCGACGTGCAGCTGGATCGGCATTCGCCGCTCGCGGGCGATCCCGGCGGCGGCCCACAGGCCGTGGCGGATGATCACGGCGTCCGCGAGGCGCGGGCGACGGCCCTCGGAGGCGGCGAGCCAGCGGCCGGTCGCTTCGATCACCTCGCTTCGCGCGGGCGCGGTCTGTTCGATGCGAAAGGTCGTCCGGTAGGCGACCACGCTCTTGAAGCCGACCGCGTCCCGGCTGCGCCGGCGCAGTTCCTCCTCGAACCGGGCCGGGAATTCCGCGGCGCTCACGCCCGACGCCGCGACTTCCTCGGCGACCGACTCGATGCGCACGACCTCGCGCACGGCGTGGCCGGACAGGGCCGCGAACTCCTCGGGCGTCGAGATTTCGCCCGAGCGGTGCCCGGTGTCTATGAGGTGCGTGGCCACACCGCCGGCGACGAGCAGGCGGCGGCTGACTTCCCGCGATCCGAGCGCCGTGCGGCGCGCCACGTAGTCGTCGGCGGATGCCAGCGGCTCGAGGTCGAGGAGCGCGGAACAGTGGCGGCGGATCGCGAGCCCCAGCGGCTTCTGGAACTGGTGGGTCCCGGTCGGCGGCGGCAGGTAACTCTCGCTCATCAGGGCCTCGAGCCCGGTGCGGTCGAGTTCCTTCGTGACCACGCCGTGGCAGTGGTGGTCGATCAGCGGGGCGTGTTGCATGGCGCGGCGTACCTCAGTAGATCTCGCGGTAGCTGGCGGCGAGGGTCCGGGGATCGGTGTCCCGGAAGCGCTCGATCTCCATCCGCTTGATGGCAAGCCAGGTGTCGCGCAGCCGAGCCGGCAGGAAGGCGCTCGCCACCGCGTCCGCCTCGAAGGCAGCCACGGCCTCGTGCAGGCTCGCCGGCAGCGGATGGACGCCGAGCGCCTCGCGGGCCTCAGCCGTCAGTTCGGCCGGATCGCAGGCGACGATCGCCGGCAGCGGCAGGCGCTCGCGGATACCGGCAAGCCCGGCCCGCGCCAGCATGCCGATCACGAGGTAGGGATTGGCGGTGCCGTCCGGCACCCGAAGTTCGATGTTGGTCGCCCGCGCCGCCGCGGCGGGTTCCGGATCGGGCGACGGACAGACCCGCAGCACGGCCTCGCGGTTCTGCACGCCGAAGGCGGCATAGCCGCAGCTCCAGTGGCCAGGCCCTAGGCGCAGGTACGATGCGGGTGTCGGCGCGCTGATGGCCGTGATCGCGTTGATATGGCGCATGACTCCGGCGATGAACTGCGCGGCGAGCGGCGTCACGGTGCCGGGCGCCGCCGGATCGTGCACGGCCGGCAGGCCCGCCTCGTCGCGAAAGCTGAAGTGGACGTGCATGCCGTTGCCGGCGTTCTCCGGCGTCGATTTCGGGGCGAAGG
>CAIMCI010000356.1 GCA_903839465.1 uncultured Pseudomonadota bacterium | reverse complement strand
TCGCGGTCGAACTTGAGGATGCGGACGTCGATTTCGTCACCGACCTTGACCACTTCCGACGGGTGCTTGACGCGCTTCCAGGCCATGTCCGTGATGTGCAGCAGGCCGTCGATGCCGCCGAGGTCGACGAAGGCGCCGTAGTCGGTGAGGTTCTTGACGGTACCCTTGACGACCGCGCCTTCCTGCAGGTTGTCGAGCAGCGCCGAACGCTCGGCCGAGTATTCCTGCTCGACGACGGCACGCCGCGAGACGACCACGTTGTTGCGCTTTTGGTCGAGCTTGATGACCTTGAACTCGAGGACCTTGCCCTCGAGGTAGGACGGATCGCGGACCGGACGCACGTCGACGAGCGAGCCCGGCAGGAACGCGCGGATGTTCTCGATCTCGACCGTGAAGCCGCCCTTGACGCGGCCGTTGATGATGCCGGTGACGACCTGCTGGTCGTTGAATGCGGTCTCGAGACGGGTCCAGGTGCGGGCGCGCTTCGCCTTCTCGCGCGACAGCCGGGTCTCGCCCGAGCCGTCCTCGACGGAATCGAGGGCAACCTCGACCTCGTCACCGACCTTCACCTCGAGCTCGCCGCGCTCGTTCTTGAACTGTTCGGTCGGGATGACCGCTTCCGACTTTAGACCCGCACTGACGATGACGAAGTCGGGACCGACCTCGACGATGTGACCGGTGAGGATCTGGCCCGGGCGGAAATGCTGGCTCGCCAGGCTCTGCTCGAACAGTTGCGCAAAACTTTCAGTCATTTAATGGCTCATTCCCGGGCCTGCGCCCGGCGTGGTTTGACCGCCGTCGGACCGTCAGGCCCTTCAGGCGGGGTTAGGTACGTGATCGGGCCCGACGGTCTGGCGACCCGGCCCACCCTTTGCCGCCGAAGCGGCTCTCGACAAAAACCTGTGTGACGCGCCGGCCGGCGATCCCCGACCGGCCACCGACCACCGACTTTCCGCGACCGGCACCAACCCTCAGCGTGCCGCGGCCTGCAGACCGCGCGCCGCGGCGAGTTCCAGCACCTCGGCGACGACCGCCTCGATGCTCCGGCCCGTCGAATCGACCAGCAGCGCATCGTCGGTCCGCACCAGCGGCGAGGCCGCCCGCCCCGCGTCGCGCCGATCGCGTTCCTCGATGTCACGCGAAAGGTCGGCAAGGCTACCACCGAGCCCCTTATCTTTCAACTGCTTATAACGACGCTCGGCGCGCTCGGCGACGGTCGCCGTCAGGAACACCTTCAGGGTCGCGTCCGGGAAGATCGCCGAGCCCATGTCGCGCCCGTCCGCGACGAGCCCGGGCAGGCGGCGAAAGGCCCGCTGGCGGCCGGTCAGCGCCGCCCGGACCCGCGGCTGGGCCGCGACCGCGGAGGCGAGATGCCCGACCTCCTCGGTGCGCAGCTCCCGTGACAGGTCCGCGCCGTCCGCCCAGACCGTGTCGGTCGCCGCGTCGCCGCCAAAGACGATGTCGATCCGCCCGGCCAGCTCCGCGTGGCCCGCCTCGTCGCCCGGCGCCAGTCCGTGCCGGCGGCCGACGAGGCCTACCACCCGGTAGAGCGCCCCGGAGTCCAGCCAGTGCCAGCCGAGCCGGGTGGCGACGAGCCTCGCCACCGTGCCCTTGCCCGCCCCGCTCGGCCCGTCGATCGCCACCACCGGAACCGCCGGCGCGGGGCCTGGGGTGGCAGCGCTCATGTCTCGCTCGTGACCTCGAGGCCGATGCCGCGGGCGATGCCCGGGAAGTCCGGAAACGAGGTGCCGACGTTGGCCACGTCCTGGATCAGGAGTTCGCCCTCGGCGCGCAGCGACGCGACCGCAAAGGCCATCGCGATGCGGTGATCGCCGTGGCTGTCGATCGTGCCGCCCGAGAGCGCTCCGCCGCGGATACGCAGGCCGTCGGGGTAGACCTCGGTCTCGACCCCGAGCCCGGCCAGGCCCTCGGCCATGACCGCGATCCGGTCGGATTCCTTGACGCGCAGTTCCGCAGCCCCGCTCAGCACCGTCTCGCCCTCGGCCGCGGCGGCGGCGATGAAGAGCACCGGGAATTCGTCGATCGCGAGCGGCACCAGGGCCTCCGGGATGTGGATACCGTGCAGGTCGCT
>CAIMCI010000355.1 GCA_903839465.1 uncultured Pseudomonadota bacterium | reverse complement strand
GGCGGCAACGGCACGGCCTTCAGGCCCCTGAGCACCTCGCCGGTCACCGCCGCGGTGTTGTAGCCGGTCCGCGTCCAGGCGGCCACCGTCACCTCGCGCTCGCGGTTGTGCCGGTTGATGACGTTGGTCGCCGCCTCGAAGTGCGGCGTCGCGATCTGCGCGAGCGGCACCTCGCGACCGTTTGAGCTTGCGACCTGGATGCGCGACAGCGCGTCGATGGTCGGGTGGGCGGCCATCGGCAGACGGACCGTGATCGGGTATTCCTCGCCGTTCGACTGCCGGAAGGAGCCGACGTCCTGGCCGGCGACCGCGAGCCGCACCGTGCGGTTGGCCTCCAGCGGCGAGACGCCGGCCAGTGCCGCCTTGTCGGTGTCGATGCCGAGGTTGAGGTCGGTGCGCTGCAGCCGCACCGGGTTGACCACGTCGCGCGTTCCGGGCGTGGCCTTCAGCACCTTCTCGACCCGCGCCGCCAGGCCGCGCAGCGTATCGAGGTCGGGGCCGACGATGCGGATCGCGACCGGCGCGTCGATCGGCGGGCCGTTCTCGAACTGCAGGACGCTGAGCTCGGCCCCGGGGTAGGCGGCCAGCCGCTCGCGGAGCTTCGCGAGGACCCGCGGCGTGGCGTGCGTGTCGAAGCGTTTGAGCTCGACGAAGATCTCGCCGACGTTCGGCGTCGTGCCCTGCGGGTAGATGTTGTAGTAGACGTACGGCGTGCCGTGGCCGACGTGCGTGAACCAGCGCTCGACCTCGGGCATGGCCTTGAGCTCGGCCTCGGCGTAGCGCAGGGCCGCGTCGGTCGCCTCCAGGCTGGCGCCGTCCGGCGCCCGGGCGCGGATGATGAACTGCGGGGTGTCGGCTGACGGGAAGAGGCTGAAGCCGATCAGCGGGACGGTGGCGAGCGTGCCGAGGAACACGAGGCCGGCCGCCATGACCGCCGCACGCGGCCGGCCGAGTGCGTAGTGCAGCGCCGGTCCGTAGACGCGGTGGATCGCCGCCATCAGGCGGGCGAGCAGGTGCTCGGCGAAGTCGTCGAAGCGGGCCACGAAGCGCGCGAACCACCCGGCCCCGGCCGCCGGTGCCTCGCCCTTGAGCAGGCGGCTGGCGAGGAACGGGATGACCGTGAGCGCGACGAAGAGCGAGGCGAGAATCGTAAAGAGCACCGCGGCCGGCAGCGAGCGGATGAACTCGCCGGCGCCCTCGGGCAGGAACAGGAGCGGCAGGAAGCCGAGCATCAGCGTCGCCGTGCAGCCGAGGACGGCGAGCGCGATCTGGTCGGTCGCCATGATCGCCGCGTCGATCCTGGAGTGCCCCTCGCGCAGGAAGCGGGCGATGTTCTCGACGACGACGATCGAGTCGTCGACGAGGAGGCCGAGGGCCACGACGAAGCCGGCGATCGACAGCTGGTTGAGGCCGTAGCCGGCGAAATTGAGGGCCGTGAGGCCGATCGCGAGCGACAGCGGGATCGAAATCATCACCACGCCCGCCGCACGCAGGCCAAGCGGCAGCAGGGTCAGGGCGACGATGGCGAGCGCGAGCCCGAAGTCGCCACCCAGGCGCGACAGGCGCCTGGCGACGTTCTTCGACTGGTCGAAGCCGCGCTCGAGCCTGATGCCTTCCGGCAGCCGGGCCTCGAAGGCGGCGAGCTTCTCGTAGATGCCCTGTTTGACGGCGAAGACGTTCTGCCGGTCCTTCTGGCTCGCCGTGACGAACACCGCGCGCTGGCCGGAGTAGCGGCCGACGTAGGCCTGCTCCTCGGTCGCCCAGCTGACGTCGGCGACGTCGCCGACCCGCACCACGCCGTTGCGGGTCGTGGCGACGACGGTGCGGCGGATCTCGTCGAGCGACTTGTAGGAGCCGGAAGTACGCAGGTTGAAGCGCCGCTCGCCGGTCGACACCGCGCCGCCGGGCACGTTGACGCTCTGGCCCTGGATCGCTCCGGTGACCGCACCGAGACCGACGCCGATCGTCGCCAGCCGCTCGAGATCGACCGCGACCCGGACCTCGGGCTTGGGCAGCGCCCAGATCTCGGCGTGGCGAACACCGGGCACCGTCTCCAGCGCGTCCTTCAGGTCGCGTGCGACGCGGTCGAGCTCCTGGTAGCTCGCCGACTCGGAGACCAGCGCGATCTTGACGATGTTGACGGTGCCGGGGTTGTCCTTGCGTATGTCGATGTGCGCGAGGTCCACCGGCAGCGTCGGGCGGATGCGATCGAACTCGCGGATCACCTCGTCCTGCTTCTTCTCCGGATCGCCGCCGTAGAAGAACTCGGTGTGGATGCTGGCGAGGCCGTCGAAGGCGGAGCTATCGATTTTCTTGACGTTGTCGAGCGAGTTGATCGCGTCCTCGACCGGCTTGATCACCAGCCGCTCGATGTCGGCCGGCGTCGCGCCCGGGTAGACGATCGTCATCGTCACGGCCGGAAACGGGAAGGTCGGATCCTCGGAGCGCGGGATGGTCAGCAGCGTCGAGACGCCGAGCGCGATGAGGAGCCCGAAGATGACCAGCGTGAACTGCCAGCGCTGTACCGCAAATGCCCAGATACGCATGACCGTGCCTCCTAGTGCGCCGCGACGGCGGCGTCGCTGCCCGCGGCCGCGGCGGTGGCCGCGACCACCCGGACCTTATCGCCGTCGCTGACGAAGGCGGCGCCCTCGACCACCACCTGCTCGCCGCTATGCACGCCATCGGCGATCGCGACCCGGGCGCGGTCGGCGCCGGCGAGGCGGACGTTGCGCCGGTGGACGATGGCGCCATTGCCGTCGAGCACGTAGACGAAGCCGTTGTCGCCGTCGGCCTCGACCAGCGCCGACAGGGGCAGCAGCGGTACGGCGCTGGCGTCCCGCGCCGGGCGCTCGATCTCGATCTTGGCGACCATGCCCTGGGCGAAGGCGGCGCCGGCGGGTTCGACCCGGAACTCGACGGTGAACGTCCCGGTCTGCGGATCGGCGGCCGAGCCCACGGTCTGCACCGTGGCGCGGAAGCGGCGACCCGGGAACGCGTCGAGCGCGACCGTGCCCTCGTCGCCTACCCGGACCCGGACCACGTCCCGGTCGGCAAACGCACCGCGCACGATCCAGCCGCGGTCGAGGCTGCTGACGGAGAGTACCGGCTGGCCGGCCTGCACCAGCTCGTGCGCCTGGGCGAGCTTGCGCAGCACGACGCCGTCGGCGGGCGCCTCGATGCGCGCGTAGCGGGCATTGAACGTGGCAGCGGCGAGGCCGGCGCGGGTCGTGGCCGTCAGCGTCGTCAGGTCGTCGAGCTGCTCGCGCGTGGCGACGCCGTCATCGTAGAGGGCACGGCCGCGGGCGAGGTCGCGCTCGGCCTTGTCGGCGGCTTCCCGGGCCTGGCGCACCTGCGCCTCGACCTCGGTGGCGTGCAGGCTGGCCAGGAGCTGGCCCTTGCGGACGATGCCGCCTTCCTCGACGCCGACCGATTCGATGACGCCGCCGACCTTGAAGGACAGGCGAACCTCGTCGCGCGGCGCCAGCACGCCGACGATCCTGAGCGTCTCGCCGAGCGACCCGTCGGCGACGGTGGCGACCGCCACGCTGCGCAGGGCGGCGGCGGCCGGCGCCTGCCGCTGGCAGGCGGCAAGGAGGAGCGCGCCAACGGTGGCGGCAAGGGCCGCCGGCGCGAGGCCGCGGCTGACAGAGCGGTGGTGCGGTCGGCGCATGGTCATTCTCCGGTTCCGGCGCGCAGCGTGCGGGCGGCGCGGCCTGTGGCGTAATCGAGGTCGGCGAGGCTGGACAGGGCCTGGAAGCGCGTCTGGTTGAGGTTGAGCGCGGCATCCGTCAGGGCCCGGCGCGCGTCGATGAACTCGGCCTGGTTGATGGCCCCGAGGTCACGCTTCTTCTGGCTGATCGCAAAGGCGGCCCGCGACGCTTCGAGCCGCTTCTTGGCCGTGTCTATCGAGGCGCGGGCCGCGACGAAGTCCTGCAGGTCGCGCTGCACCTCGAGGCGGATGCGGTTCTCGGTATCGCTACGCTGGGCATCGATCTGCGACAGCGCGGCGTGGGCCTTGTGCACGGCGGCACGGTCGCCGCCACCGTCGAACAGGTTGAAGCGCAGCACCACCGAGGCCAGCACGTAGCGGTCGTTGGCGGAAAAACCGTAGCTCTCGCCCTGTGTGCCGCCCTCGACGGCAAAGCCAAGCGTTGGCCGAAAGCCCGCGCGGGCCAGCGCCTCACCGGCCCGGGCAGCGTCCCTGGCGGCATCGAGCTGCCGCAGTTCGCGCCGGTTCGCGAGCGCGCGGTCGGTGAGCTCCGCCAGCGCTCCGTCGCGGGCGCCGGTGCCGGGCAGGCGCAGCAGTTCCTGTTCATCGAGTTCGCGCACGTCGGCGATCGGCACCTCGCTCGACAGCGGCCGGTTGCGGAGCACGTTGACGTAGGCGCGGCCGATCTCGGCGGCGTTGGCCGCGGTCAGCCGGCGCTGCTCGGTCTCCAGCAGGTCGGCCTCGGCGCGGTACACGAGGTCGCGGGTCGCCTTGCCGTTGCGATACAGGCTGTCATTGACCTTGAGGTTCTCGCGGGCAAGCTCGATCGTCGCGTCGAGCACGGCGACATCGGCCGTGGCGGCCAGCAGGCGCAGGTAGGCCTGCTGCATGTCGCGGGTGATCCGTTCGCTGAGCGCCGCGCGCGCCGCGCGCGAATTCTCGAGGTCGGCGGCGGCGTAGTCGCGCCCGGCGGGGATCCGCGGGTCGTACAGCGGCTGGTTGAGGACGAGCTTCGTTTCCTGCTCGCGGTGGCGCAGGAACGGAATCTGCTGGTTGGCGACCGCGGGGTAGTGGCTGCCAGGTTCGAGTCGCTCGAGCGCCGCGTACACCGGATTGACCAGATCGCCGACCGGGATGTCGATCGAGCGTCCGCCGCTGGCGGCGGAATAGCGGGCGGCCAGATCGAGCGTCGGCAGGTAGCGGGCGCGCGCCTGGTCGAGCGCCGCCACCCGCTGCTCGACGGTGGCGCCGGCCGCCTCGAGCTCCAGGTTGAAGGCGAGCGCGTTGTCGACCAGCTCGTGGAGCACCGGACCGAAGGCCACGCCGCGCGCCGCGGCGGCGGCCGGCAGCGGCGCGAGCG
>CAIMCI010000354.1 GCA_903839465.1 uncultured Pseudomonadota bacterium | reverse complement strand
TACCTCGTCGCCGAGGCCGACGAAAGCGACGCATCGTTCCTGCACCTGCAGCCGATGATCTCCATCGTCACCAACATCGACAACGATCACCTCGCCACCCACGACGGCGACTTCGGCCGTCTGAAGCAGAGCTTCGTCGACTTCCTCCACAACCTGCCGTTCTACGGCCTCGCCGTGCTCTGCCTGGACGATGCCGAGATCCGCGGCATCCTGCCGAGGGTATCGCGCCCGGTCGTCACCTACGGCCAGGACGCGGAAGCCGACGTGCGGGCGGTCAACATCCGCCGCGACGGCGTGCGCACACACTACGACGTGCTGCGTCCGGGCCGGGAGCAGCCGCTGTCGGTCGTTCTGGCGGTTCCCGGCCTGCACAACGTACTCAATTCGCTGGCGGCGATCGCGGTCGCCACCGAGCTTGGCGTCCGGGACGAGGCGATAGTGACCGCTCTTGGCAATTTCCAGGGGATTGACCGGCGCCTGCAGGTGCTCGCCGAATTCGACTGGGCAGGCGGCGCCGTCACGCTGGTCGACGACTACGGCCACCATCCCACCGAGATCGAAGCCACGCTGGAAGCGCTGCGCCAGGGATGGCCGGACCGGCGGCTGGTGCTTGTTTACCAGCCGCACCGCTATACGCGAACGCGCGATCTCCTCGACGATTTCGCGAGGGTTCTGTCGGCCGCCGACGTGCTGCTGGTCCTCGAGGTCTACGCGGCAGGCGAAGAGCCGATTGCCGGTGCCGACGGCCGGGCGATCTGCCGCGCCGTGCGCACCCGCGGCAGGGTCGAGCCGATCTTCGTCGAGACTGTAGACGGCCTGGGCGAGGCGCTCGCCGCCTGCCTGCACGGTGGCGACCTCCTGGTGACGATGGGCGCCGGCAGCATCGGCGCGGCAGCGCCCGGTCTGCCGACCCGCATCGCCACGGCGGGGGCATCCTCATGAGCGCCATGCGAGAACAGCCGACCTGGGTGCCGGCAAACCTTGCGCCGCGCACGAGGTTCGGTGAACCGCTGTCCAGGCACACCTCCTGGCACGTCGGCGGCCCTGCCGACGTGTTCTTCAAGCCTGCCGACGAGGACGAGCTTGCCCAGTTCCTGGGGGCGCTGCCGGACGGAATTCCGGTGCTGATGCTGGGCCTCGGCAGCAATCTCCTGGTCCGCGACGGTGGCTGGCGCGGCGTCGTGGTCGCGCTGCACGGCGGCTTCGATGAAATGAAGATGGTCGGCGACCGGCACGTTTACGCGGCGGCCGGTGTGCCCTGCGCGCGCCTCGCCAAGAACTGCGCACGCTGGAACATCGGCCCGGCGGAGTTCTTCGCGGGAATTCCCGGCACGGTGGGCGGCGCGCTGGCGATGAATGCCGGCGCCTGGGGTGGGGAGACGTGGCCGCTGGTCGAATCCGTGACCGTGATCAACCGGCACGGCGTCCGCACGACGCGCCCGGCGAGCGATTATCGCTACAGCTACCGGCATGTCGAACCGCCCGTTGCCGGCGAGTGGTTTCTCGGCGCCCTGTTCGCCCTTTCGACGCAGACGCCCACCTCCCAGGCGGAGATCCAGCGCCTCCTCGATCAGCGGCGCGACAGCCAGCCGATAGGCGAATGGAGCGGCGGGTCGACGTTCATGAACCCGCCCGGCGACCACGCCGCGCGACTGATCGACGCTGCCGGGCTCAAGGGCTGTCGCCTCGGCGGCGCCGTGGTCTCGACCAAGCACGCGAATTTCCTCCTGAACGACGGGGCAGCAACCGCGAACGACCTCGAGCAGTTGATATCCCAGATTCAGGACACGGTCGCAAAGACGCACGGCGTTCGTCTGGTCACGGAAGTACGCATCGTGGGAGAGGCGCAATGAGTCGACTGAAGTTCGTCGGTGGCAACGCGCCGGAGGTCACGGATGCCGCGGCATTCGGCAGGGTCGCCGTGCTGCTCGGCGGACGCTCGAGCGAGCGCGAGATCAGCCTGAAGACCGGTGCCGCCGTGCACGCCGCGCTCGTCGAACGCGGCGTCGATGCGGCGCTCATCGATCCCGCGCACGTATCGCTGAGCCAGCTGGCGGACGGGCATTTTGATCGCGCCTTCATCGCGCTGCACGGACCGGGCGGCGAAGACGGGGCGATGCAGGGTGCCCTGGAGTGGCTCGGAATCCCGTACACGGGCAGCGGCGTGCTCGGCTCCTCGCTGTGCATGGACAAGCTGCGAACCAAGCAGCTGGCCGCGGCCGCCGGCGTGTCGACTCCCGACTGGGTGCTGCTCGACTCCGCCGAAGCGGTCGATCTGGCGCTTGCGCGGCTCGGGCTGCCGCTGATCGTCAAGCCCGCCAGCCAGGGGTCGTCCGTCGGGATGAGCCGTGTCGAGGCGGCCGGCGACCTGATCGGCGGCTGGCGCACGGCCGCGGCACTGGATCCGGTCGTGATCGCCGAGCGCTGCATCCTCGGCAGCGAGTACACCGTCGGCGTACTGAAGGGCGCCGCATTGCCGGCCATACGGATCGAGACTCCGCGCACGTTCTATGACTACCAGGCGAAGTACTTCGCCAACGACACGCTCTACCACCTGCCGTGCGGCCTCGGCGCGGCTGCCGAAGCCGAATTGCAGCGGCTCGCTCTGCGCGCCTTCGATGCCGCCGCCGCGTCGGGCTGGGGGCGTGTCGACTTCATGATCGGAGACGACGGCGTACCGATGCTGCTCGAGATCAACACGGTGCCGGGCATGACCGACCACAGCCTCGTGCCGATGGCCGCCAAGGCGGTGGGCATCGATTTTCCGACACTGGCCTGGCGCGTGCTCGAAACGAGCTTCATGCGTGAGCCCTCGAGGTGAGGACATGATCGACAGACTGTTCAGGTTCCGGCGCCGGAACCGCGCCAAGGCCCGCCCTAAGGCGGCAGGCCATGGCTGGAACCTTCCCCGTCTGAACGTGGCGCGCTTCGCGCCGGCGGTCCTTGCGGTCGCCGGCCTGACGGCCGCCGGATTCGGGATCGTCAAGGCGCTGGATCGACCGCTCACGACCGTGGTGGTAAACGGCCCGTTCCAGCGCGTGGCGGCGCTAGACGTTGAGCGCGCCGTGCGCGAGAACCTGCGCGGCGGCTTTCTGACCGCCAACCTCGCCACGCTGCAGAAGGCGGTCGAGAAGCTGCCATGGGCGGATCACGCGCGCGTGCAGCGCCACTGGCCGGACGGTCTGTACGTCCAGGTCACCGAGCAGGTAGCCGCCGCACGCTGGGGCGACACGGCGCTGGTCAATACCCGCGGCGAGATCTTCGCCGTCGACGCGCGGCATATACCCGAGGAGCTGCCGCGGCTGGACGGGCCGGAAGGGTCGCAGGCGCGGGTCGCGGAGCTCTATTTCCAGCTCTATCCGCGCCTCCTCGAGTCGGGCCTGCGAGCCACCGCGCTCACGCAGGATGCGCGCGGCGCCTGGCAGCTCGAGCTGTCGAACGGCGTGCTGGTGCGGTTCGGGCGCCGCCAGCTGAACGAGCGCGTGGATCGATTCCTGCGCGCCGGAACGGCAGTGCTCGCGACCCGCGGCAGCGAGATCAGCGCGCTCGACATGCGCTACTCGAACGGATTTTCGGTCAGCTGGCGCGCCGCCGGCGCGCCCACTGCTCAGGTCACGCCGGCCGTCACCGAGCAGAACATGGTCAAGGAACCCGATAACGATGTCTAAGCGCACAGACCGGAATCTCATCGTCGGACTCGACATCGGCACGTCCAAGGTCGTCGCGCTGGTCGCCGAATACAAGGCCGACGGCGAACTGGAGGTCATCGGCATCGGCAGCGCGGCGAGCCGCGGCCTGAGCCGGGGCGTCGTCGTCAACATCGACTCCACCGTCCAGTCCATCCAGCGCGCGGTCGAGCAGGCCGAGCTGATGGCCGGTGTCGAGATCAATGCCGTGTACACCGGAATCGCCGGCAGTCACGTGAAGAGCCTCAACTCGCACGGCATAGTCGCCATCCGGGACAAGGAAGTCACGGCCGGCGACGTGGCGCGCGTTATGGATGCGGCGCAGGCGGTCGCCCTGCCTGCCGACCAGCGCATCGTCCACGTGATCCCGCAGGAATACATCATCGACAGCCAGGAGGGCATCCGCGATCCGATGGGGATGTCGGGCGTGCGGCTCGAGGCGCGCGTGCACATCGTCACCGGCGCGGAAAGCGCCGCGCAGAACATCGTCAAGTGCGTGCAGCGCTGCGGGCTTGAGGTAGAGGACATCGTCCTCGAGCAGTGGGCGTCCTCCTATGCCGTTCTTACCGAGGACGAAAAGGAACTCGGTGTCTGCCTCGTCGATATCGGCGGCGGCACCACCGACATTGCGGTTTTCTCGAGCGGCGCCCTGCGCCATACCGCGGTCATACCGATCGCGGGCGACCAGGTGACCAACGACATCGCCGTGTCGATGCGCACGCCCACGCAGTACGCCGAGGACATCAAGATCCGCTACGCGTGCGCGCTGTCCCAGCTTGCAAATCCCGACGAGACCATCGAGGTGCCGTCGGTCGGCGACCGGCCGCCCCGGCGGCTGGCGCGGCAGACGCTGGCTGAAATCGTCGAGCCCCGCTACGAGGAGCTGTTCGGGCTTATCCGCGACGAGCTCAGGCGCTCCGGGTTCGAGGAAGCCATCGCGGCCGGGATCGTGCTGACCGGTGGCAGCGCCAAGATGGAGGGTGCCGTGCTGCTCGCCGAGGAGGTGTTCCACGTCCCGGTGCGGCTCGGCTTCCCGCAGGGCATCACGGGCCTGCCCGACGTGGTTACGAACCCCGTGCATGCAACGGGCGTCGGCCTGCTGCTCTATGCGCGGGCGCTCTATGAGGCAGAAGGAGGTGCGCCGCGCGCGTCACGCGACTCGGTGCGCACGTTCTTCGATCGGCTTAAGGACTGGTTTAAGGGCTATTTTTAGGACTGGGCGGAATTGTCGGATTACTTTAGAAAATAACAGGAGAACAGCTCATGTTTGAACTGATGGATGCGTACAGCCAGAGCGCTGTAATCAAGGTCCTGGGGGTGGGCGGCGCCGGTTGCAACGCCATCGACCAGATGGTTTCGACCGGCATCGAGGGCGTGGAATTCATCTGTCTGAACACGGATGCGCAGGTTCTCAAGAAGTCGACGGTGAAGACGTCGCTGCAGATCGGCTCGAACATCACCAAGGGCCTCGGTGCCGGCGCCAATCCGGAGGTCGGCCGTCAGGCCGCCATGGAGGACCGCGACCGCATCATCGAGCTGATCGAAGGGTGCGACATGCTCTTCATCACCGCCGGAATGGGCGGCGGTACGGGCACCGGAGCGGCCCCGGTGGTTGCCCAGGTGGCGAAGGAGCTCGGCATACTGACGGTGGCCGTCGTGACGCGGCCCTTCCTCATGGAAGGTCAGAAGCGCATGGCGATCGCCGATCACGGCATTGCCGAGCTCAGCAAGTACGTGGATTCGCTGATCACCATTCCGAACCAGAAGCTGCTGTCGGTGCTCGGGCCGAAGACCCGCCTGCTCGACGCGTTCACGTCCGCCAACGGCGTGTTGCAGGGCGCCGTCCAGGGTATCGCCGACCTCATCACCCGTCCGGGCCTGATCAACGTCGACTTCGCCGACGTGCGCACCGTCATGTCGGAGACCGGCATGGCCATGATGGGTACCGGTCAGGCCACCGGCGAGGATCGCGCGCGCATCGCTGCCGAGATGGCGGTGTCGAGTCCGCTCCTCGAGGACATCAACCTGCACGGTGCGCAGGGTATCCTCGTCAACGTCACGGCCGGCATGGACCTTGGCATCGGCGAATTCGAGGAAGTCGGTAATACCGTCAAGGCCTTCGCCAGCGACGACGCGACGGTGGTCGTCGGCACGGTCATCGAGCCGGACATGACCGACGAGCTGCGCGTGACCGTGGTCGCGACCGGCCTCGGCCGGCCGATGGCGCGCGTCGAGCCGAGCCCGGTCGTGCACACCGCGGCGCGACCGACGATCGTCCCGCGGCCGATGCGTGAGCGCGAGGCCCGTGCCGCGACCCGGCCGGACTACGAAGTACTCGCCAACCAGACGGCGCTGGCCCGCAAGCGTGCCGTCGGTGACGGAATGAACGACTCGGACGAGGAGGCGACCCTGCTCAACATCCCGGCGTTCCTGCGCCGTCAGGCGGACTGAGAGGGCGATGTCGCGGCGCGAGCGCGGCATCCACGCCGGGCGGGATCGCCTCGCCCGGTACGGCACGACCGCGGCCCGCGGCGGTCGGCGCACCGCGGCGGGCCGGGCCGGTGG
>CAIMCI010000353.1 GCA_903839465.1 uncultured Pseudomonadota bacterium | reverse complement strand
GCCGCGCCCGGGGCGCATGCCACGGCGCCGGGGCGGGCCGCCGCCGACCGGGCGGGTCAGCCGCCGACCTTCCAAACCCGGTCCCCCGCGTCGGCTGGCGAACACAGCGCGACTGCCGTGTCCACCGGGTTGGTCAATAGTCGATCGATAGCACGACATGACTACTATATAAGTCAAATTCACGCCGGCGCGCTCTTGCTTTTCTGGATCCACGGATCGATACTCGTTCCCATGGTTCAACTGCACTCCAGTTCGTCGCCCTCTGCCGCGACGGAGGGTGAGTCCGCGACCCTCGGCAAAGCCGTCTCGCGGGCGGGCGAATTGCTGGGCCTGTCGCAGCAGTCGCTGGCCACCATCCTCGGCGTCTCCCGCCCGACCGTCACCCGCCTCGTCCGCGGGCGCTATGCGCTCAGCCGGCACCGCGCCCACGAATGGGAAATGGCCACGCTCTTCGTGCGGCTGTTCCGCTCGCTCGATGCGCTGGTCGGCCATGGCGAGACGGCCCGCGCCTGGCTGAACGGCCCGAACACGGATCTCGGCGCGCGGCCGATCGAGCTGGTCCTGAGTGCCGAGGGCCTCGTGCGGGTACTGCACTACCTCGACGCCCACCGCGGCCGGATCTGATGGCCGCCGTCGCGCTGCCGCCGCCGAGCGCGGAACGCGGCGAGTTCTGGCGCGCGGTCGAGGCGCAGCACATCGTCGCGACCAACGTGCTGGTCGACACCCTCGCCGAGCAGGCGGAACTCGAGCGGCTGCTCGACGAGTCCAAGCCACCGCTGCCGGGCCGCTCGCCGGTGCACTGGCTGCTCGCGACGCCTTTCCGCTACCCACCGCTGGCCGGCGGCTCGCGCTTTCGCGGCCCGGCCGATCCGGGTGTCTGGTACGGCGCCGACCGCCTGCGCACGGCCTGCGCCGAGGTCGGCTACTGGCGGTGGCGGTTCCTGCGCGCGAGCCCCGCTCTCGCCAACCTGCCGGCCCGCGCGCAGACGCTGTTCCGGGCGGCGATCGCCGGCAACGGCCTCGACCTGCGCCGCCCGCCGCTCGCCGCCGACCGGGAGCGCTGGACGGCGCCGGCCGATTACACGGCGACCCAGGCGCTGGCGCGGCGCGCCCGCACGGCCGGTATCGAGCTCCTGCGCTACGAATCGGTGCGCGACCCCGAGCACGGCGGCGCCGTGGTGCTGTTTTCCCCGGACGCTTTCGAAGTCCCGACGCCGCTCGAACTGCAGACCTGGTTGCTCGAGGTGCAGCCCTCGCGCGTCACCTGGGCGTATGCCTCGGCGCTGTCGCCAGCCGCTTTCGAGTTCAGCTGGCCGGAGTCCGTCACCGGCCCGTGACAAAATCCGTTTCCGGCCGGTCCACTGCCGAAGACCCCGGCGATCCGGGAGGGCGCGCGACGATGAGTGTCATGACACCGACCAGCACACCGGGCGGAGCGGCCGCCGGCAAGCCGCTGTGGCTGCGGCTCAGCCACTGGCTCACGGCCGTGGCCGTGGTCCTGCTGACCTTGAGCGGCTGGAAGATCTACAACGCCTCGCCGCTCTTCGGCTTTCGCTTCGATCGCGACTTCACGATCGGCGGCTGGCTGGGCGGGGCGCTGCTGTGGCACTTCGCGGCGATGTGGCTCCTGATGGCGAGCTTCGCCCTCTACCTTGTCATGAACCTCGTCACCGGGCGCGGTCTCACCCAGTTCTTCCCGCTCAGTCCCGCCGCCGTGTGGCGCGACCTCACCGCCGCGCTCCGCGGCCGGCTCGTGCACGACGACTCGGGTCGGTACAACGCCGTGCAGAAGCTCGCCTACCTCGGTGTCGTCCTGCTGCTCGCCACGGCGATCGTGTCCGGGCTCGTCGTCTGGAAGTCGGTGCAGTTCCCGCTGCTGCGCGCGCTCGTCGGCGGCTACGACTCGGCGCGCATCGTGCACTTCGCGGCGATGGCGGGACTCGTCGGCTTCTTCATCGTGCACGTCGTCATGGTCGTGCTGGTGCCGAAGTCCCTGCGCACGATGATTCGCGGCCACTGACCCAGACGGCGTGCCGCTGACCGGAGGATGGACATGAAACGACCGCCAGCGATCCCGGACCGTGCCCTGCTGCTCGCCGACGCCGAGCGGCTGCTCGCGCCGTCGACCCGGCGCCTCTTCCTCGGCGCCTCGCTGTCGCTCGGTGGCTTGAGCCTCCTGACCGGCTGCACGCCCGGCGCAGGGGCGGCCGCCGACGGCTTCCTGCGCGGCGTTTCGCGCTGGAACGACCGGGTGCAGGCCGGCCTCTTCGACCCGAACCGGCTGGCGTCGACCTACCCCGAGTCGATGATCACCCGCCCCTTCCCCTTCAACGCCTACTACAAGGAAGCCCGCGTCCCGCACGTCGATGCCACGGACTATAGGCTCGAGGTCGGCGGACTGGTCGCCGACCGCCATGCCTGGACGCTCGATGAGCTCCACGCCCTGCCGCAGACCGACCAGGTAACGCGCCACATCTGCGTCGAGGGCTGGAGCGCGATCGGCAAATGGGGTGGCGTGCGCTTCGCGACCTTCCTCGAGCGGATCGGCGCCGACCGGACGGCGCGCTTCGTCGGCTTCAAGTGCAGTGACGACTACTACACCAGCATCGACATGCCGACCGCCCTGCATGCCCAGACGCTGCTGACGCTGACCTACGACGGGCAGCGACTGCCGGCGAAGTACGGCTTTCCGATGAAGCTGCGGATGCCGACCAAGCTCGGTTACAAGAACCCGAAGCACATCCGCGCCCTCTTCGTCACGAACACCAATCCCGGCGGCTACTGGGAAGACCAGGGGTACAACTGGTTCGGCGGCAGTTGAGCCGGCGCGTGTGATGATCGGGCGCTTCGTCCGGTCTACTCCTGCGAACACGGTCGCGCACGGGGCGCGACCGCAAGCCCAGGAGACCACGCATGGCCCGTCAGGTTGTACAGGACCCGAGCGGATCGGAATCGCGCCTCAGCCGGCGGGAACTCCTGCTCGGTATGATCGGTCTTACCGCCGCCACCGGCCTGATCGCGGCCAGCGCCGTCGGCGGGACGCCGCCGGCCACCGTCACGCTCGTGACCGTCGCCGCCGACGGCACGCCCAGCGGGCGCGAGACCGTGCCGACGGTCGTGAAGAGTGACGCCGAGTGGCGCGCGGCGCTGACGCCGGCGAGCTACGAGATTACGCGCCATGCCGGCACCGAGCGGGCCTTCACCGGCGCACTGACCAACGAGCACCGCAAGGGCGTCTTCCGCTGCATCTGCTGCGACACCGCGCTCTTCAGCTCGGCGACCAAGTTCGAGTCCGGCACCGGCTGGCCGAGCTTCTACGCGCCGGTGGCCGCCGAGAACATCGAGACGCGCACCGACCGGGCCTACGGCTGGGTGCGTACCGAGGTGCTCTGCCGGCGTTGCGAGGCCCACCTCGGGCACGTCTTTGAGGACGGGCCGCGACCGACCGGCCTGCGCTACTGCATGAACTCCGTGGCACTGCGCTTCGCGCCGGCCACCTGAACAACGAGGTCCTACCGATGACTGCCTACAGCACCCTGCGCCAGATCCTGGCGGCTTCCGCCATCGCACTCGCCCTCGTCGGTGCCGGCGAGATCGCCAACGGCCGTGAAACCGCGGTCGCGCTGCCGCGACCCGCGGTCGATGAAACGCCGCCGGCGGCTTCGGCCGAGGCGACCGCGATCTTCGCCGGCGGCTGCTTCTGGGGCGTCGAGGCGGTGTTCCGCCACGTCAAGGGCGTGCGCAGCGCGGTGTCCGGCTACGCCGGCGGCACGAAGAGCTCGCCGTCCTACGAGGACGTCAGCACGGGCAGCACGGGCCACGCCGAAACGGTCAGCGTGCGTTACGACCCGCACGAGATCAGCTACGGCGAGCTCCTGCGCATCTTCATGTCGGTGGCGCACAACCCGACCGAGCTCAACCGTCAGGGGCCCGACCACGGCACGCAGTACCGCTCGGCGGTCTTCTACCAGACGCCCGAGCAGAAGAAGATCACCGAGGCCTATGTCGCGCAGCTGACCGCGGCGCATGCCTTTGCCGCGCCGATCGTCACGCAGGTAACGACCGCCAGCCACTTCTACCCGGCCGAGGACTACCACCAGGACTACCTCGCCCGGCACCCCTACCAGCCCTACATCGTCTACAACGACGCGCCGAAGCT
>CAIMCI010000352.1 GCA_903839465.1 uncultured Pseudomonadota bacterium | reverse complement strand
GCAGCCCGCCCCCTCGCGCCAGACCACGCCGTCCGTGTCGCCCAGGCGCAGGGAAAGTCCTTCGGGCAGCGATGCCTCGCGTTTGCAGTCCGGGCAGATGCGCCGAACCAGGCGCTGGGCGATGACCGTGATCCGGGCGGCGGCGGCCAGGTAGACCGGCACCCCCATGTTCACCAGCCTGGGGATGGCGCTGGGCGCGTCGTTGGTGTGCAGGCTCGACAGGACCAGGTGGCCGGTCATGGCCGACTTGACCGCGAAATCGGCGGTCTCGGGGTCGCGGATCTCGCCGACCATGATCTTGTCCGGGTCGTGGCGCAGGATCGAGCGCAGGCCGCGCGCGAAGGTCAGCCCCTTCTTCTGGTTGACCGGGTTCTGCAGCACGCCCGGCAGCTGGTACTCGACCGGGTCCACGATGGTCACGATCTTGTCGAGGCCGGTGTTCGTCTCCGAGATCGCCGCGTACAGCGTCGTCGTCTTGCCGCTGCCGGTCGGACCTGTCACGAGCAGCATCCCGTACGGCAGCTGCGAGAGGCGCCGGATGCGCTCGACGACTTTGTCGTCGAAGCCGAGCGCATCGAGCCTTAAGCCCCGCAGTTCGTCGGTCAGCGTCTGCTTGTCGAGGATACGCAGCACCGCGTCCTCGCCGTGCACGCTCGGGATGACCGAAACGCGAAAATCGATCGGCCGGCCCTTGAGGGCGAGCTTGAAGCGGCCGTCCTGGGGCACGCGCCGCTCGGCGATGTCGAGTTCGCTCATCACCTTGACGCGCGAGATCACCTGCTCGCAGAAGTCCGCGCCACCGAGGGTCGCGACATGCACCAGCACGCCGTCGACCCGGTAGCGCACGGTCAGGCCGCCGGGCCGGGTCTCGAGGTGGATGTCGCTGGCGCCGGCCTTGAGCGCGTCATAGACGGTCGAGTGCACGAGCTTGACGACCGGACTCGAGTCGGCACTGATGGTCGCGAGCGAGAGGTTCTCGACCTCCGTGTCGACCACGATCTCGCCGTCCGCTTCGGCCCCGGTCGAGTCCATCGCCCGCAGGCCCTGCTCGTGGCGGGTGAGGTAGGCGGTGATCTCACCACTGGCGGCGAGGTACCAGGTCAGCGGTGCATCGATACGAAGCTCGAGCCATGCCCTGAGGTCCTGGTCCGTCGGATCGGAGAAGACGGCCAGATGCTCGTCGCCGCGGCGGACGATCACGCAGCCGCGCCGGGCCGCATCGGCGAGGCCGAGCAGGCCGAAGTCGGGCTCGAGCCGCATCAGCGTCGCGCTGTCGAGGACCGGGTAGCAGAAGCGGGTGCCGAGAGCGGTGGCGAGCGTCTCGCCGTCGAGGCCGGACTGCTCGGCGAGCACCGTCAGGAGCGGCCGCCCGCCGGCCCGCGCGGTGTCCCTGGCGGTGCGGAACGTCTCGTCCGACAGCGCAGGCGTCGCGTTCATCGGATGCTCCCGGCGAGTTCGAAGATCGGGAAGTACATCAGCACGACGATGCCGCCGATGATCAGGCCGATCACCGCCATCATCGCCGGCTCGATCAGGCGCGTGGCCACGTCGACGAACCGCGACAGTTCCTCGTCATAGAAGGCGGCGATCCGTTCCATCATCTCGCCCATGTTGCCGCTGCGCTCGCCGACCCGGAGCATCCGCTCCGCCACCGGTGTCGTCAGGCCCTCGGCGGCGAGCGAGTCGGTCAGCGAGCGGCCCTCGCGCACCGAGCGGGTCGCGGCAACGAGCTGCGGCTGCGAGTTCGCGGCGAGCAGGCCGCGCGTCATGTCAAAAGCCGTGGCGACCGGCGTGCCGCCGCGCAGCAGCATGCCGACCGTGCGGTACAGGCGGGCGAGCTGGTAGATCTGCATCTGCCGGCCGAGTGTCGGGATTCGAAGGACCAGCCTGCCGACCGCGGCGCGGAAGGCCGGGCGCATCATGCCGTTGACGGTGAGCGCCGCGAGCACGACGAAGCCGACGAGGATCGCGAGTCCGTGCGCATCCAGGAGCCGTCCCCACTGCATCAGCATCCGCGACGCGAAGGGGAGTTCGCCGCCGATGTCCTCGTAGATACCGGAGAAGCGGGGCACCACGTAGCCGACCAGGAAGAGCACCACGAGCAGCCCGGCGGCGAGCAGCACGGCCGGGTAGATCGAGGCGTTGATCAGGCGCTTCTTCAGGAGGTTGATCTGCTCCTGGTAGGTGACGAAGCGGCGCAGCGCCTCGGCGATCGAGCCGCTGCGCTCGCTGGCGCGCACCGTCGCCACGTAGAGTGCCGGGAAGGTGCTCGGAAACTCGCCGAGTGCGACCGACAGGCTCTGGCCCTCGTAGAGGCGCCGGCGGAGTCCCTCGAGCACGCTGCGGACCGCCTCGTCGCGCTCCTTCTCGGTCAGCGCGTCGATCGCCTCGACCAGGGTGAGGCCGGCGTCGAGGAGCGCAATCAGCTCGTTGCTGAACTGCACGAGCGCAAGGCGCGTGCGCCGGCCGCCGCTAAGGCGCGTCGTGTCCACCGCGAGGACCCGAAGGCCGCGCGCTAGGGCCTGGCGACGGGCATCCGCCTCGTCCAGCGCGTCCATTTCGACGGTCGCGACGGTGGCTCCGGCATCCAGTGCAGTGACCCGATAGCGCATGGCTTACCAGTTCGTGATGTCGGCGTCTTCGCCGGTGCCGCCGGACCGCCCGTCCTTGCCGTAGGACTGCAGGTCGAAGTCGCCGCCGTGCGTGCCGGGCGAGGCGTACAGGTAGGGCCGGCCCCACGGATCCGGCGGCACGCCTTTCTTCAGGTAGGGCCCTGCCCAGTTGGCCTCGCCGCTCGGCTGCGTCATCAGGGCCTGCAGGCCCTCCTCGGTCGTCGGGTAGCGGCCGACGTCGAGCCGGAACTGGTCGAGCGCCTTGTCGAGCGCATCGATCTGCGCGCGCGCCACCTTGACCTG
>CAIMCI010000351.1 GCA_903839465.1 uncultured Pseudomonadota bacterium | reverse complement strand
CGTCCTTGCACAGCGTCGCGCCGGTGGCGGCTGCCGCCGCCGCCGGTGCCGCGGCCGCGGGTGGCGGCTTGGTGGCAGCGACCGGTGCGCTCTTCGGCGCCGCTTCCGTCGCCGCACCGCCCTTGTTGACGCCACCGTGCCCGGAGCAGGCGCCGCGGCCGGCGTGGTCGGACGTCGTGCCGTCCTTGCAGAGGGTGGTGCCGCTTGCGGTCGGCGCCGCGGCTGCCGCCGGTGCGGCCGCTGCCGCCGGTGCCGCGGCCTCCTTGTTGACGCCGCCGTGGCCCGAGCAGGCGCCGCGGCCGGCGTGTTCGGAGGTCGTGCCGTCCTTGCAGGTCACCGGGCCGGACGCGCCGTCGGCGTGTGCGGCGAGCGAGGCCGTGGCCAGACAGAGCGTGGCGAGAGTCAGAGTCAGCGTCTTCATCGCACATTCCCCTCGAAAGACCGCGAAGTTAAGGCCGGTGACCGTACCCGTACGGGACCGGGGGCGAGGCGCGGTGACCATCGCCGACGCCAGCAGCGTAGCCATTTCCGCCGACCGGCGGTGGTTAAAGTCCGTTCATCCTGGGCCGCGCTAGCCCCTGTCCTCGGGCAGGCGCTAAGCTCGACGCCCCGCCGCGGCTGCCCCTGGCGGACGACACATTTGTTTGCGGTGGATTTTCCCCAACTACGTTAAGGAGCCGATCATGGGACTGTTGGATCAACTCGCTGGCATGCTGGCCGGCAACACGGGTGCTGCCGGCGGCAGTGCGGCGCTCGGCGGCATCTCCCCGGCCATGATCCAGCAGGTGCTGGCCATGCTCGGCGGCAGCGGTAGCGGCGGCGCGGCCGGTGCCGGCGGCGGCCTGGGTTCGCTGGTCGCTGCCTTCGAGCAGGGTGGCCTCGGTCACGTCGTCCAGTCGTGGATTTCGAACGGCGCCAACCTGCCGGTCACCGGCGCGCAGCTGCAGCAGATCCTCGGCAACGGCCAGATCGGCCAGATCGCCCAGGCCCTCGGTCTCGATCACGGCACGGCGGCCGGTGGCCTGGCCGAGGTCCTGCCGCAGATCGTCAATCACCTGACCCCGAACGGCCAGGTTCCGGCCGCTGGTGACCTGCAGGCCTCTCTCTCGTCGCTCGCCAAGCAGCTGATGCCGAGCTGATCGCCGATGGCGGCTTCGCCGGTGCCGGGTGATGCGGAGCTCGCCGCGCTCGCCGGTGAAGTCGCCAGTGCCTGCCTGAGCGGCGGCTTCAGTGTCACGACCGCCGAGTCCTGCACCGGCGGGTTCATCGCCAAGGTCCTGACGGACCTGCCGGGCAGTTCGCAGTGGTTCGGCACGGGGTTCGTGACCTACAGCAACGAGGCGAAGACCGCGCTGCTCGGCGTGCCGGTGGCGGTGCTCGCGGCCGAGGGTGCGGTCAGCGACGCCGTCGTGCGCGCGATGGCCGAAGGGGCCTGGCGCCGCGCCGGGGCCGGGCGCGCGGTGGCGGTCAGCGGCATCGCGGGACCCGCCGGCGGCAGTGAGGCCAAGCCGGTCGGTACCGTCTGGTTCGCGTGGGCGGGCCCCGGCATGCCGGCCCGGGCGGAACGCCACCTCTTTGCCGGCGACCGCGACGCGATCCGGCGCCTGGCCGTCGGCGTCGCCCTGCAGGGGCTTCTGGCCGGGTGACGGCGCGGGCATTCTGCGCCTGCTGGCCTGCGGCTCCGGCGGCCGAGGCACTGCAGCGCTGGCCGGTCGGCAGTGCCCGGCGAGCCGATGTCCGCGACCTGCACCTGACGCTCCATTTCCTCGGCGACGTCCCGGTGCCGGTGCTGCCCACGCTCGGCGCTGCGCTGCGCGATCTGCACAGCGCGCCGTGCGTCATCCGGTTGTGCAGGGCCGAGTTCTGGCCCGTGGCCGGGGTCATCGTCGCGTTGCCCGAGGTAATTCCGACCGCGCTCAGCGAGTTGCATGCCGAACTGGGCGGACGCATCGGTGCCGTGCTGCCCGACTACACGACGGCACCCGCCACGGCCTTCCGGCCGCACGTGACGCTCACCCGGCGGGCGCAGCAGGCACCGCCCGCCGTCGCGCCAGGCCCGCCCGTCGAGCTCGAGATCGCGGCCGTGACGCTGGCGCTGACGGCCCCTGAACCTGGCGGTCCGCGCTACCGGGCCTTCGTCAGCGAGCCCCTGCGCGGCTGGCGCTGACAGTCGCGCGAAAGCACACGAACCGCACGGGAATAGGTGACGCGTGCCGTTGGCGCCTGTGCGATAATCGACGCTCAAATTCAGGGGGCAACGAGCTATGGACGAGAACCGCAAGAAGGCCTTGAGCGCAGCGCTCGGACAGATCGAAAAGCAGTTCGGCAAGGGCTCGGTGATGCGGCTCGGCGACGCCTCCGCAGCCATGGATTTCGACGTGATTTCGACCGGCTCGCTGGCGCTGGACGTGGCGCTCGGCGTGGGTGGTCTGCCGCGCGGGCGGGTGGTTGAGATCTACGGGCCTGAGTCCTCGGGCAAGACGACGCTGACGCTCGAGGTCATCGCCCAGTGCCAGAAGGCCGGCGGCACCGCGGCCTTCGTCGATGCCGAGCACGCGCTCGACCCGACCTACGCCGAGAAGCTCGGTGTGAACGTCAACGACCTGCTGGTCTCCCAGCCGGACACCGGCGAGCAGGCACTCGAGATCACCGACATGCTGGTCCGCTCGGGGGCCGTCGACGTGGTCGTGGTCGACTCGGTGGCGGCACTGACGCCGAAGGCGGAAATCGAAGGCGAGATGGGCGAGCTGCAGGTCGGCCTGCACGCCCGGCTGATGTCCCAGGCGCTGCGCAAGCTGACCGGCAACATCAAGCGGTCGAACACGATCGTCATTTTCATCAACCAGATCCGCATGAAGATCGGCGTCATGTTCGGCAGCCCCGAGACGACGACCGGCGGCAACGCGCTGAAGTTCTACGCCTCGGTGCGCCTCGACATCCGCCGCATCGGCGCGCTGAAGAACGGCGAGGAAGTGGTCGGCAACGCGACCCGCGTCAAGGTCGTCAAGAACAAGGTGGCCCCACCCTTCCGCGAGGCCGAGTTCGAGATCCTCTACGGTCTGGGCATCTCGCGCGAAGGCGAGCTCGTGGACATGGCGGTCAACAACGGCCTCATCGAGAAGTCGGGGAGCTGGTACGCCTACCAGGGTGAACGCATCGGCCAGGGCAAGGACAACGCCCGTACCTACCTGCAGTCGCACCCGGAGATCGCCAAGACCCTGGACGCGGCGCTGCGCCTGAAGCTCCTCACCGCCCGGCGCGGCCAGACCGGCGTCGATCCGCGCGCCGTGCCGCCCGAGGCTGCCGAGGGCTGAACGGGATCGTGAACGCGGGACGGCGAGGGCGCCCGTTCGGACGCCGGCGGGCGGCCGCCACGGCGCCGGCCGATCCCGAGGCGGCGCGCCAGGACGGCATCGGCATCCTGGCGCGGCGCGACCTCGCCCGGCGCGCGCTGTGCGAGCGCCTGGTTGAGCGCGGCTACGAGCCCGGCGCGGCCGAGGAGGCCGTGGCGCTCCTGGCCGACGAACGCCTGGTCGATGATGCCCGTTTCGTCTCGAACCGGATCGCGAGCCGCGTCGCCCGCGGCCACGGTCCGAGGCGGATCCGCCTCGAACTGGAGCAGGCCGGACTCGAGAAGGGTCTGATCGAGGCCGCGCTCAAGGCCAGCCGCATCGACTGGGGCCGACAGGCGTTTATCGTACTGACCCGCCGCTACGGAAGCGACCGTCCGTCGGCACCGGCCGAGCGCGCCGCCCGGGCCCGTTTCCTCTACTACCGCGGCTTCAGCGGCGCCGACGTGCAAAGCGCCTTCGCGGCCCTGGGCCTCGAGGCGTCGTCCGCGGTCGACGAAGAACCCGGGGACCTCGCCGGGAGCCTCGGCGAGGACGTAGACTTCTAGCCGCGGGCGCGGTTCCGGCCGCGCCCGTGATCGTTCCCCACTCAAAGTCGAACGCCATGACCCAACCGACCCTTGGCAGCACCGAGCTGCGCAGCCGCTTCCTGGATTACTTCCGCCGGCACGGCCACGAGATCGTGGCCTCGAGCCCGCTGGTGGCGGGCAACGATCCGACGCTCCTGTTCACGAACGCCGGCATGGTGCAGTTCAAGGACGTCTTCCTCGGCAAGGACCTGCGTCCGTACTCCCGCGCGGCGACCTCGCAGCGCTGCGTGCGCGCCGGCGGCAAGCACAACGACCTGGAAAACGTCGGCTACACGGCCCGTCACCACACGTTCTTCGAGATGCTGGGCAACTTCAGCTTCGGCGATTACTTCAAGCGCGACGCGATCCGCTTCGCCTGGGAGTTCATCACCGTCGAACTTAAGATCCCGCGCGAGCGGCTGTGGGTCACGGTCTACGAGACCGACGACGAAGCGCAGGCGATCTGGGCCAACGAGATCGGCGTCGATCCGGCGCGGATCGCGCGCCTTGGCGCCTCCTCCAACTTCTGGGCGATGGGCGATACCGGCCCGTGCGGGCCCTGCACCGAGATCTTCTACGACCACGGCGCGGGGATTGCGGGCGGGCCGCCGGGTTCGCCTGACGAGGACGGCGACCGCTACGTCGAGATCTGGAACCTGGTGTTCATGCAGTACGAGCGTGACGGCGCCGGCACGCTGACGCCGCTGCCGAAGCCCTCGGTCGACACCGGCATGGGGCTCGAGCGCATCAGCGCCGTCATGCAGGGCGTGCACTCGAACTACGACATCGACCTCTTCCGTGCGCTCATCGCCGACGCCGCGGCGGCGACCGGTGCGACCGACCTCCGGTCGCCCTCCCTCAAGGTCATCGCCGACCATATCCGCGCCACCTCGTTCCTCATCATCGACGGCGTCGTGCCCTCGAACGAGGGTCGCGGCTACGTGCTCAGGCGCATCATCCGCCGCGCGATCCGCCACGGCCACAAGCTCGGCCAGACGCGCCCCTTCCTGCACTCGCTCGTCGCTTCCCTGGTGCGGGAGATGGGCGCGAGCTACCCGGAACTGGCCACCGCCAGCGCGCGCGTGGCGACGACCCTCCTCCAGGAGGAGGAGCGCTTCGCCGAGACGCTGACCCAGGGCCTCGCGCTGCTCGAGACCGCGATCGCGAAGCTGACGACGCCGGTCGTGCCCGGCGAGACCGCCTTCAAGCTCTACGACACCTATGGCTTTCCGGTCGATCTCACCGCCGACATCGCCCGCGAGCGCGGGCTGACCGTCGACCAGGCGGGCTTCGAGGCCGCGATGGACGCGCAGCGCGACCGGGCGCGCGCCGCCAGCCGCTTCGGGGTCGATCTGCGCGAGACCGCCGAGGTCGATGCGAAAAGCACGTTCGAGGGTTACTCGTCGCTGTCGGAAAAGGCGCGGATCGTGGCGCTGATCGACGTAAACGGTGCGAGCGTGCCGGGCCTCGAGGCCGGAGCCGAGGGGCGCGTCGTGCTCGACCGGACGCCGTTCTATGCCGAGAGCGGCGGACAGGTCGGCGACCGCGGCACCCTGACCGGGGCCGGGGGGTCGTTCGCGGTCAGCGACACGCAGAAGCTCAAGGAAGCGATCGCGCATGCCGGCGTCGTGACGGGCGGACGCCTCGCGGTCGGCGAGGAGGTCGAGGCCCGGGTCGACGGTGCGCGACGGCGGGCGACCGCCCGCAACCACTCGGCGACCCATCTCCTGCACGCGGCGCTGCGCCGCGTGCTCGGTACCCACGTCCAGCAGAAGGGCTCGCTGGTCGAGCCCGAGCGGTTGCGCTTCGACTTCGCCCACGGCCAGGCGCTGACGGAGGCCGAGCGAGGCGCGATCGAGCAACTCGTCAACGCGGACATCCTCGCCAACGCCGAGACCCGGACCCGGGTCATGGCATTCGACGCGGCGATGGCGGCGGGGGCGGTCGGCCTCTTCGGCGAGAAGTACGGCGCCGAGGTGCGCGTGCTCGACATCGGCCCGAACTCGACCGAGCTCTGCGGCGGGACCCACGTCGGGCGCACCGGCGACATCGGTGTGTTCAAGATCACCGGTGAAGGCGGCGTGGCGGCTGGCGTGCGCCGCATCGAGGCGGTCACCGGCGAGGGGGCGCTCGCGTACCTGAACGGCGTCGAGCAGGTGCTGGGCAGTGTGGCGCGCGAGCTGCGCTGCCAGCCCGAGGAGACGCCGGCCAAGGTCGGGGCGCTGCTCGAGCGCGCGAAGCGCCTGGACAAGGAAATCGACCAGCTGAAACAGAAGCTGACGCAGGGCTCGGGCACCGACCTCGCGGCCGGCGCCGAGACCGTGGGCGCTTCCCGGGTGATCGCAAGTCGCATCGACGGCGCTGACGGCAAGGCCCTGCGCGCGGCGGTCGACCAGCTGAAGGAGACGCTCGGCTCCGCGGTCATCGTGCTCGCTGCGGTCGACGGCGAGAAGATCACGCTCGTCGCCGGCGTCACCGACGACCTGACGGGCCGCGTGCAGGCCGGGGCGCTGGTGGGCGACATCGCCCGCCGGCTCGGCGGCAAGGGCGGCGGCCGGGCGGACTTTGCGCAGGCGGGCGGCACCGACGTCGGCGGACTCGAGGCGGCACTCGCGACCGTCGTCCCGTACGCCCGGGAGCGGCTGGCGGGCTAAGCGGGGAGCGCGTCTAGGGAAAACCCGGAATTGTCGGCCGGGGGTTTTATTAATGCGCTGATTTTGTTTATTTTTCTGTATCGAAGCGGTGTCTCGCTCGTTGAGCGTATATAAGATTTCCCGTACTCTTCCTTACCAGATCTTTATATCTGCCGGGAGGCTTGATGAGCACGCTGATCCTGACCCGTCGCATCGGGGAATCGCTGGTCATTGGTGACAACGTGACCGTCCGCGTGTTGTCGGTCAAAGGCAACCAGGTCCGCCTCGGCATCGACGCGCCGCGCGAGGTCGCCGTGCACCGCGAAGAAATCGCCGAGCGCATCCGCGCCGAGCTGACGCTGAAGGCTGGCTGACCGCCTGCCGGCCAGGATCCAAAGTCTTTTGACCGCGGCGGAGCCGGGGCAGTAACATCCCCGCGCCCGGCTCGATAAACGGGCAGCCGGAGAGATGGCCGAGTGGTCGAAGGCGCGCCCCTGCTAAGGGCGTAAGGGCCAAAAGCCCTTCGAGGGTTCGAATCCCTCTCTCTCCGCCAATCTTCTCCTTGTTTTTCCGGATCTTAGCTGCTGGCGGATCCCGCTCATTGGCAAATCCAGTGGCAAATCGCCGTGTCTGCGCCTGTGGGCGCGATGCGAATTCAAGCTCGAACGGTCTGACGATGGGCCGGGCGACAGTCTGATCGCAGCCTGTATTCATTCGGCGGCGCAGAGGGCAATCCGAATTGAGCGTAGCGCGAATCTTCTCGACGTTGGATTCGCCAGCGCCGCCCGCCCAGGCCGCGTAGAAGCGAAGCATCGTCGAAATGCTGTGACCGTGCTGCCGCGCAACCCACAGGGCGCTGCGTCCGATCATCAGATCCCAGCTCACCGAGGTATGGCGTGCGGTGTACGGTCGACGGTACCGGACATTCTTCAGTCTGCTTAGGGTCCGCTGCCAGCGCTTCCCGGGAAACAGCAGATTGCGCAGCGGCTGCCCGGTGGCCTTGAAGAACAGAAAGTCATGATTGATCTTGCCGGCGTGCACGAGCTGCTCGCGCAGTGCCAGCTGGCGCTTCAGGACGCCGATGGCACGCGGACATAGAACGATCTGGCGGTCATCGCCCGTCTTGGTCGAGTCCTTGTCGACGCCGGCAACCCGGGCCTTCGTGACGTCCAGCGTGCCGCGGGCGGTGTCGTAGTCGTCTACCAGTAGTGCTATTTCCTCTGAAGGCCGCAACCCGACGAAGAACCGGAACTCATCGTAGTTGGCCTGGGCGTCGCCCCAATCACGGCGAAGTGCGGCGATTAGCGTCTCGGCGTCTTCCAGACTGAACGGATCGATCAGGGATCGATCCTTGCGCTGAATCCGCGCTCCCTTGAGTTCGCGCGTCGGGTCGGATCGGTCCGGATGATCACGGTAGCCGAACTTGAATGCACATCGCAGAACGCTGATGGCGTTGTTGTGGGTCTTCTTGCCCCACCCGGTGCGGTCGGCGATCCGCACGAGAGTCGAGTAACGCACGTCGAGAAACCGGAGTGCGCCAAGTTCCGGGCGCCAGATGCCATCCAGGATCGTCCGGTAAGAGCTCAGCGTCACCGAGGCCATGTCGAGGCGGGCGACGCGAGCCGAACAGTGGGCCAGATACTCGTCGAACACCTGGCTACAGGTCCGTGCGGAGCCGGCGCGCGGAACCTCCTTCAAGTGGCGGTAGTCGGGGAACTCCTCAGCGAAGGAGAAGGTACCTGCCGCGATGCGTGCGTTGATGCCAATGAGATGTTGCCGGGCGCGGCGCAGGGTGGTCTCGGTAGGAGTCCATGGCAGCGTCGGCCGATACCGAACACCGGCGAACATGAATGTGAATTGGATGCGGTCCGGCCCCGCTGGCCGTACGCCGCCCGACACCGACCTTCTACCCATGATGGAGCCCCTTGCCGATGCGCAGAGCTTCGGGAGCCTAGCGAATTTGCCGGTCGGCGACATAGGCGGCGCGACGCGCTCCATGGCCGGGGTGAAAGCGAGATGCGACGCGCGTTTAACATCATTGAAGTTAGCGTGCAAAATCTTGTTAGAAGTCGCGGCGGCGACGTGCCATCGGATAGGGGCTCAGTTGAAGTAGGACCGATAAAGGACTATATTCAGTCCTGTACAATCCGGGAGTCCCCATGCGGTATTCGACCCAGATCCGACCGATCAGCT
>CAIMCI010000350.1 GCA_903839465.1 uncultured Pseudomonadota bacterium | reverse complement strand
TTGATCAGCGTTCTGGTACTCATGCTGCGGTCCTCCCGGTCATCTTCGCGACGAACAGGTCGGCGAGTGCCGGCGGGCGGGTCTCGCCGAGCGACTCGACGGCTGCTCGTGGCGCGTCTTCGAACACGAACACGCAGCGGCCGAGCGCATTGCGCTCGACCAGCGGCTTGAGCGCGCGAGCGGCGTCGGCGCGGTCGGGCGCGGCGGTCAGCTGGATGTACCGCTCGGCGATGTCGTCCATCGGCATGTCGAGGACGACCTTGCCGCGCTCGATGAAGATCACGTCGGTCAGGATGTTCTCGATCTCCTCGACCTGGTGCGTCGTCACGAGGATGGTCCGCTCCTCATCCATGTAATCATTGAGCAGGTGGTCGTAGAACTGCTTGCGCGAGACGATGTCGAGGCCCAGCGTCGGCTCGTCGAGCACGAGGAGCTTGGCGTCGATCGCCATCACGAGCGCGAGATGCAGCTGGGTGATCATCCCCTTCGACAGGCTCGATACGCGAGCCTCGCGGGGCAGGCCGAACTGCGCGATGAGTTCGGCGCAGCGCGAAGGGCGGAACCGCGGATGGACGTTGGCGACGAAATCGATCGCCTGCTGGACGCGGATCCAGCGTGGCAGCACCGCGACGTCGGCGATGAAGCAGGTCTGCTCCATCAGTCGGTCACGCTGCAGGTACGGATCGAGGCCGAGCACGGACAGACTGCCCTCGGCCGGGATCAGGCCGAGGATGGCGTTGAGCGCCGTGGTCTTGCCGGCACCGTTCGGGCCGATCAGGCCGACGATGCGGCCCGGCGCGGCGCGGAAGGAAATCGAGTCGAGGGCGAGTGTCTTGCCGTAGCGCTTCCTGAGCGCGCGCGCCTCGATGACGGGTGTATCGGTCACTTGGAGTCTCCCTCGTTCGGGGTCAGGCGGGTCACCGCGTCCGCAGCGGGGCCGGTCGCCGGCAGCGCCTGCAGATCGGCGACCGTCAGGCCAAGGCGGTGGATCGTCGCCCGGATCCGCGGCCATTCGGTCTCGATGAACTTCTCGCGCTCACCCTTGAGCAGGGCGGCGCAGGCGCCCGCCGCCACGTACATGCCGCGACCGCGGCGCTTTTCCACGAGCGCCTCGTCAACCAGCTGCTGGTAGCCCTTCAGCACCGTCAGCGGGTTGAGGCGGAAGTCGGCAGCGACGGTGCGCACCGAGGGCAGCGCATCGCCTTCCTTGAGCGCGCCTTCGAGGATCATCGCCACGACCCGGTCCCGCAGCTGGCGGTAGATGGGTTGGCTGTCGTTCCACTGCGCGTCCATAGGAAGTTGCTCGTTGGTCCGGTCGGGGTCCGGTCGGGGTCCGGTCGGGGTCCGGTCGATTGGATGTGTTGCTGTACTGCCAGACTAATCTAGCAGAGCGGCAACCTGGTCCCCGCTCGACGCCACGCCGCTCCGGGTCGGCGACAGCCGGTCGGCGCGGATCTCGACCGTTGCCAGCGTTACCGGGGACAGGCGACGGCCTTCGACGACGATCTCGGCGAGCTGGCTGTCGGCCAGGCGGCGACCCTCGACGACGATCTCGGCGAGCTGGCTGTCGGCCAGGCGACGGCCCTCGACCACGATCTCGGCCAGCGGCGGGTTCACGAACCCGGCCGCGGTCGCGCCGCGACCCGCCGGGCTGCGGCCGTCGCTCGCCTCATGGGCGGCGTCGGCCACCATGCTGAAATGGTGTGGCGTGTCGGTGGCGGCCGGTCGGGCCTCGTGGGTTGCGCCGCAGGCAGCGAGTGCGCCGGTCAGCGTTATCGAGGTCAGGATGCGAAGCATGGAGCGGGTCATGGCGGTCTCCTGGTGGGTAGGGCGCTGCGAGTCGAAAGAGCTTCCGGTCGGCAACGCGTTGTGGTGTTCGGTCTTCATGGTGATGTAGTTAACTACAACACCGACTCTGATGCAAGCCCTACGCGCCCGTGTGGCACCGGGATTTTTATAAGTGACTGTTTTTTATTAAATTATAGTTCTGAGAGCGAGGATATCGCCGCGCCGTCCCCACGCATTTCGTGAGGGCGCCGGTGCGTCGACCCGCCCGCCGGGTGCCGGGCGCGGGCTGCCTGCTAAACTCCGCGGCCTCTATCCCCGCTCTGACCGGAGTGTCTCCATGAAAGCACCGATGAACGTCACCATTACCGGCGCCGCCGGCCAGATCGGCTACGCGCTTGCCTTTCGCGTCGCCTCGGGGCAGATGCTCGGTGCCGATCAGCCGGTCAACCTGAATCTGCTGGAGATCACCCCGGCCCTGCCCGCGCTCGGTGGCGTGGTCATGGAACTCAATGACTGCGCGTTTCCGACGCTGAACAAGGTGACGGCGACGGACGACGCGAAAGTCGCGTTCCGCGACTGCCACGTCGGCCTGCTCGTCGGCGCACGGCCGCGCGGCCCCGGCATGGAGCGCAAGGACCTGCTGCTGGCCAACGCGCAGATCTTCTCCGCGCAGGGCAAGGCCCTCAACGAAGTCGCCTCGCGCTCCGTCAAGGTGCTGGTGGTCGGCAACCCGGCCAACACCAACGCCCTCATCGCCAGCCGCAACGCCCCGGATATCGACCGCCGTCAGTTCACGGCGATGACGCGCCTCGATCACAACCGCGGCATCGCGCAGTTGGCCGAGCGCACCGGCAAGCACGTCAATTCGGTCCGCAAGATGACGATCTGGGGTAACCACAGCGCGACCCAGTACCCGGACCTGCACCACTGCACCGTCGACGGTGAGGCCGCACTCAAGCTAATCGACGCCGGCTGGTACGCCGACACGTTCATCCCCACCGTGCAGCAGCGTGGTGCCGCCATCATCAAGGCGCGTGGCGCCTCCTCCGCCGCCTCGGCGGCCTCCGCCGCCATCGATCACGTGCGCACCTGGGCGCTCGGCAGTGCGGCCAACGACTGGGTCAGCATGGGCATCCCCTCGGATGGCAGCTACGGCATCGCCGAGGGCCTGATCTATTCCTACCCGGTCACCTGCAGCGGCGGCACCTACAGCATCGTCCAGGGCCTGGATATCAATGACTTCAGCCGCGCCCGCATGGAGGCAACGCGCGCCGAACTCGCCGAGGAGCGGGACGGCGTCAAAGACCTGATCTAGGGGTCGGGTCGACCGCCGGCCGGGCACGGCCGCGGGTTCAAGTATCGCGGCCAATGGCCGACTCAGAGGGAACGGGTCCCGACCGCCGGCCATGGCCGGGGTGCGCCCCGTGACCGGGATGCCCGCAGCGGCGGGACCGCGGTCGCGCGACTCCGTCCCCTGCGAGGCCAAAGACCACCTCCATGCGTGCCCCAGCCCAGCCGCACCACGCACACGACCTGCCGGAGGGTCGCGAGTTCCGGGGCGAATCGGCGTCCGAACGCGCGCTGGCCCGGATCGCCGCCCTCGCTGCCCGCCTGTGCGCGGCACCGGTCAGCCTGATCTCCGTTGTCGACGCCGACAGCCATTACCTCGGCGCCTGGCACGGTCTGCCGGGTCCTGACCGCTCGGAAGGGCTGCGCCTGTGCGCCGAGATCCTGCTGGCCGACGCGCCGGTGGTCGTCTCGGACACGCGCGCCGACCCGCGCCTCGCCCACCATCCGCTGGTCGCCGTTCGCGGCATCCGCTCGTGCCTCGCCTATCCGGTGCGCGTCAACACCGAATCGCCCGCGCTCGGCACGCTCTGTCTCCTCGACGTCGGCACCCGGACCTGGACGGCGAGCGATCTGGCCAACGTCGAGGATCTAGCGGCGAGCGCCGCGGCGCTCCTGGACGCGCGCTCGCCGACCGTCTCGGGCACGGGCACCGCAGCCGATGCCTCCTATCTCGACGCGGCGTTCTCACGCTCGCCGCTGGGCCTTGCCCACCTGCGCACCGACGGCTCCATCCTGCGTGCCAACGCGGCGCTCGGCCGTCTTCTCGAGCGCCCGGGCAGCGACCTCGGCGATGCACTGCTGTGGGATCACCTCGTAGCGGAAGACCGCCTGCAGGTGATCGACCGCGTCCGGCGCGCCGGCGCCAGGCAGCAGGACGAGTTTACGCAGCGGGTCCGCCTGCAACGGCGCAACGGCACGCAGCTCGACTGCGATCTCTCGGTCGCCACCGAGCGCGCCGGCGATCCGGGCAGCGGCTTCCTGCTCGCCAGTTTCCTCGACGTCAGCGCGACGGCGGCAGCCGAGCTGAAGCAGATGCGCTCGCAGGGTGTGTTCGACGAGGCTATCCGGCTGCGCACCCGCGAACTGGCGACCGCGAACGAAATGCTGCGGGCGCAGAACCGCACGATGCGCGACGGCGAAGCGGGCGCGCGCTCGATCGCGGCCGCCCTGCGCGCGATGACCGACAGCCTGCCGGCGCTGATCTCCCATTGGGACGACACGCTCACCCTGCGCTACGCGAACGCGGCCCATGGCGAGTTCACCACGGCGGCCGTCGCGAGCCTGCTCGGCAAGTCCATGGCCGAGATCTTCGGCGACGTGCTGTTCAGTGCGACCCTGACCCGCGTCGAAGCGGTGCTGGCTGGCATTCCCCAGCAGTTCGAGCGGCGCATGACGACGACGAGCGGCGAGGAACGGGTCATCAACCTGCACTGGATCCCGCAGTGGGAGGGCGGCGTGGTGGTCGGGTTCTTCTCGATCGGCGTCAATATTACGGAACTCAGGCTGCGTTCCGATGCGCTGGCGCGACGGGAGGCGCTCTTGCGCGCGACCAGCGATGTCGCGGGCGTCGCCGGCTGGGAATACGATCCGCGTACCGGCAGCTTCTCCTGCTCCGACATCGTCGGCAAGATCATCGACGTGTCGCTCACAGCCACCACGACGGCAATAGAGCTGCGTGACTATTTTCCACCGTACGTGCGCGCCGAGATCGACGCGGCCTTCGCCGACGCCATTCAGGCCCATACGAGTTTCGCCCTCGAGCTGCCGCTGATCTCGTCGCGACGACGGCCCAAATGGGTGCGCATGGTCGGCGAGCCGCAGATTGTCGAGGGGCGCTGCGAAAGCATCGTTGGCGCCCTCCAGGACGTGACCGCCGAGCGTACCTCGGCCCAGTCGCTGCGCGCGGCCACGGCCGCCGCCAAGCGCGCCAACAACGTCAAGGACCTGTTCCTGGCCAACATGAGCCACGAGATCCGCACGCCGCTGAATGGCGTGATCGGCATGACGGGGCTGCTGCTCGACACGGACCTGTCGGGTGAACAGCGCGAGTACGTCGAGATCGCCCGCTCGTCGGGCGAGACGCTGCTGGGCCTGGTCAACGACATCCTCGATCTCGCCAAGATCGAATCCGACCAGCTGGAACTGGAGCGCATCGACTTCGGCATGCGCACCATTGTCGATGAAGCGATCGATTCCGTGGCGCTGGCAGCCGCGCAGAAAGGCATCGATCTTGCGACCGACCTGAAACCGGGCAGTGACGCGACGTTCAGGGGCGACCCGACGCGCCTGCGCCAGGTGCTGATCAACCTGCTCGGCAACGCCGTCAAGTTCACGGAAACAGGCTCGGTCACGCTCGAAATCGCGCCGGCCGCCCTCGGCGAAGGCCGCACAGGGCTCGATATCGCGGTCAAGGACACCGGCGTCGGCATACCGTCGGATCGCCTGGAAAAGCTCTTCACGCCGTTCACCCAGGCGGATGCGGCGACCACGCGCCGCTACGGCGGCACGGGCCTCGGCCTGTCCATCTGCAAACGCATCGTCGAGGCCATGCGCGGGCTCATCGCCGTTGAGAGCGAGGTCGGGTTCGGCACGACTTTTCGCGTTCGCATCGAGCTCGAGGCTGCCGCCACGGCGCAGCAGCCGCCCACGGCCCGGCGCGCCGAGCGCGCCCTGGTGTATGCGCCGACGGAACGCGCCGCGGCAAGTATCGGTGGTGATCTCGATCATTTCGGCATCGATGCGACGTCGTGCACGACGCTCGACGACTTCGTCGCTCACTGGAACCGGGCCCGCGCCGAGGACCGGCCGTACGAGTTCTGCTTCCTCGACCCGGAGCACGGCGAGACTGACACGGACGCGCGGATCGCGGCACTACTCGAAGGGACCACTACGCACCAGTTCCGGCTCTGTTCGCTGAATCAGCTGGTGTCCGAGACCACTGAATCGCGGCACGTCCGCTACCTGCAGAAGCCGCTTCGCCGCCACGCGCTGCAGCGCGCGCTGCATACGCTTCTTGCCGCATGCTCGCCGCATGCCTCCAATTCACTGGCCGGCACGACGCTGGTCGGACGCCGGGTCCTTCTCGCCGAGGACAACCCGGTCAACGTCAAGCTCGAAATGCGCCTCCTCGAACGCCTCGGCATGCAGGTCACCTGGGCGGCCAACGGCCAGGAGGCCCTGCGCCGACTCGCCGCAGAGCGCTTTGACATCGTCCTGATGGACTGCCAGATGCCGGAGATGGACGGCTACGAGGCGACTCGGGCGCTGCGCCGCGGCGACGTCGGCGTGCTGGACGCCGATGTTCCGGTCGTCGCGCTGACGGCACACGCGCTCGCCAGCGACCGCGAGCGCTGCTACGCGGCCGGCATGGACGACTACGTGACCAAGCCGATCGATCCTCGACGCCTGGCGGCGGTCATGGGCCAGCTGATCCATCCCGGAAGTTCCGGGCCGATGACTGCCGCGGCCACGATCGAGACGCGGGCACCGGTCACGGCCGCGACGGCGGTCCGGCCTGCGGCCGTGATCGACGTCGCGCGACTGGACGAGGTTACCGGCGACGATCTGCCGTTTCGCCATGAGCTGCTGGCCGCGTACCTCGGCTCGGCCGGTGCGCTGGTGTCGGCACTCGACACCGCGCTCACCCTGGATGACGAGGCCTCGATCCGCCGTGGCGCCCACCAGCTGCGCGGTGCGAGCCTGAACGTCGGCGCGGGTGCGGTGGCGGACTTTGCCGAGCGGCTGGAGGCAGGCCTTCATGACGGGCAGTCGGCGGCGACCCTGGCCGAGCTGTGGGCGTCGACCCGCGCCAGCGTCGAGGAACTCATGGCGGCCGCTCCCTGAGATCGCCGGCCGCGGGTCGCCTGCCCACGGTTCCGTTATAGTGACCGGGAACGCGCCGCGCCGCGCTCTGTTCGCCGGCACGGCGCCCTCGATCACGGCACGACCGGCGTCGTACGGCGCCGCCCCTGGAGCAAGCCATGCGCATCCTGATTGACGTCCTTAGCACCATGCCCCTGCTGCTGGTCGCCCTGCTCATGCTTGCCTACTGGCGCACGAGCCTGACGACCACGGCGCTCGTGCTCGCACCGGCGCTCCTGGTCTACACGGCCGTCACCGGCGTCGGCCGACTGCACGTGTGGCTGCTCTGGCTGGTCGTCGCGCCACTCCTCATCCTCAGCATCCGGCCACTGCGCCGTGCGCTGATCACGGCACAGTTCCTGCCGGTCTACCGGCGCATGCTGCCGTCGATGTCGGCGACCGAGCGCGAAGCCCTCGAGGCGGGCACCGTCTGGTGGGATGGCGAGCTGTTCACCGGTGCGCCGCGCTGGCAGCGGCTCATGCAGGCCAAGGCTCCCGCACTGTCCGCGGCGGAGCAGGCGTTCGTCGACACGGACTGCGAGGAGCTCTGCGCGATGGTCGACGACTGGGACGTCACTCATCGCCGTGGCGATCTGCCGCCCGAGGTCTGGAGCTTCCTGAAATCGCGCGGCTTCTTCGCGATGATCATCCCGAAGGAGTACGGCGGCCTCGGCTTTTCCGCGTACGGGCATTCCTGCGTGCTGGCCAAGCTCGCGAGCCGGAGCGGCACGCTGGCATCCACCGTTGCCGTACCGAACTCCCTCGGCCCGGCGGAGCTGCTCGTCCACTACGGCACGCGTGAGCAGAAGGACTACTACCTGCCGCGACTCGCCCGCGGCGAGGAGGTGCCCTGCTTCGCCCTTACCGGGCCGCGGGCGGGCTCGGACGCCTCGTCGATTCCCGACACCGGTGTCGTCTGCCGAGGTACCTACGAGGGCAGGGATGTCATCGGCATCCGCCTCAACTTTGACAAGCGCTACATCACGCTGGCGCCGGTCGCGACCGTCATCGGCCTCGCGTTCCGTCTTTTCGATCCCGACCGCCTGCTCGGCGACAAGGTCGACGTCGGCATCACCTGCGCGCTGATTCCGCGCGCGACACCGGGCATTTCCATCGGCCGCCGGCATTACCCGCTGAACATCCCGTTCCAGAACGGTCCGATCCACGGTCGGGACGTCTTCGTGCCCGTCGACTTCGTGATCGGCGGACCGGCGACCATCGGCCAGGGCTGGCGCATGCTCGTCGAGCAGCTGTCCGTCGGCCGCTGCATCTCACTGCCGTCGAACGCGACGGGCGGCGCCAAGGCCGGACTGTTCGCCACCGGTGCCTACGCGCGCATCCGCCGCCAGTTCAACGCGCCGGTCGGCAAGTTCGAGGGCATCGCCGAAATCGTCGCGCGCATGGCCGGCCATACCTACATCATGGATGCCGCCCGCTCGGTGACCGCCGGCGCGATCGACGGCGGCGAGAAACCGTCCGTGCCCTCGGCGATGCTCAAGTACCACGTCACCGAACTCGGCCGGCAGTGCGCCAACGATGCCATGGACGTCCAGGGCGGCAAGGGCATCTGCATGGGCCCGCGCAACTACCTGGCGCGGGCCTACCAGGTTGTTCCGGTGACGATCACGGTCGAGGGCGCGAACATCCTCACGCGCAACCTCATCATTTTCGGCCAGGGCGCCGTACGCTGCCATCCGTACGTCCTGAAGGAGATGAATGCCGCCCGGGACCCGGACCGGGCCCGGGCCCTGCGCGACTTCGACGACGCCCTGTTCGGCCACATAGGCTTCACGATCTCGAACGCCGCGCGTTCGCTCGTAATGGCGCTGACGCTGGCCCGCTTCACGGATACGCCGACGGCTGGCCCGTCGAGCCGCTACTTCCAGCACGTGACGCGCTTCAGCGCGAGCTTCGCCTTCGCGACCGACGTCGCGATGCTGTCGCTCGGCGGCTACCTGAAGAAGAAGGAAAGCCTGTCGGCCCGCCTCGGCGACGTGCTCTCCTACATGTACCTCGCCTCGATGGTACTCAAGCACCACCACGATCAGGGCGAACCGGAGGCGGACCAGCCGCTCGTGGAATGGGCCTGTCGGTCGCTGCTCTACCGCGCCCAGGAGCAGCTGCACGCGTTCCTCCGCAACTTTCCGAACCGACCGCTCGCGTTCCTCATGCGCCAGTTCATCTTTCCGCGTGGCCTGACCTATTCGGCGCCCAACGACCGGCTCGCGGCGGGCATTGCGGACCTGATGATTTCCGCCAGCGAATCCCGCAGCCGCCTCTGCCAGGGAATCTATACGACCACCGGGCGCGACAATCCGCTCGGCCTCCTGCAGGAGGCGCTGCTGCTGTGCCCGGACGCCGAACTCATCGAACGCAAGATCCGGGTCGATGGCGTGAAGACCGGACAGGTCACGGCGCTCGACCTGCCGGGTCAGATCCGCGAGGCCCTGGCGGCCGGGATCGTCTCGGCCGACGAGGCGGCACGTCTCGCCGACTACGACGCTAAGGTCATGGAACTGGTGCACGTCGATGACTTTGACCCGACCGAGATCGGCACCCACGCACCGGGCCGGGCCTGAGCGGAGGAGCCGGTAACGGCGCCGAGGTCGCGACCCCGGCCCGGTCGCGCTATGCTCGGCGGCGCCGCGTCGCGATCGGCGCGCACCGAACGTTCAGCCATCGAAACAGTCCGGAACGGAAGCCATGGACCTGCAGTTAGTACGAGACAAGCAACTGGTCGAGCGCTGGATTGCCGGCCGCCTGCCGCCGCCCGAGGCGAGGTTCTTCGAGGACCTGATCCGCAAGCAGCCGGCGCTCGCCGACTCGCTCGGCCTGCCCGATGCGCTGAAGCGGCTGATGAAGCTCCTGGACGACACCGGCACCGAATGGCAGGAGCGGCCACCGCGCTTCTGGCACAACCCCGTGCTACCCATTGCGCTCGGCGCACTGGCCGCGGTAGCGATCGCCGCAGCCGTTTCGCTCGCCTACGGCAAGCAGCACATTGCCGGCAAGTACCAGGAACTGCGCGCGGAGTCCCTCGAAGGCGTGCTCGAGGAGCCGATCTCGACCCAGACCACGGTGCTGCACCTCGCCAAGCCCGGTGAACCGGGCCTGATGACCTACAGGATCGGCTCGCGCAAGAGCCCGACCTTTGCCGAGCTGCGCCCCGACGTACGGCTGATGTCGGGTCACCTGTTCTCGGCGAAGATCGAGCGGGACGATGGCACGTTCTGGGCGCGCTTCGACAACCTGCTGCGCGACTCGAACGGCGAGCTGCGCATCGGCGTCAATTCCGGCGCGCTGGCAGCCGGGTCCTACCGGCTCGAGGTACGCCAGATCAACCTGCGCGGCGACGGCGAGGTGGCGGGCGTGGCGCGCCTGCAGGTGGTATCGGGCAACACCCCCTAGCCGGCGCGCAGCACGAGCGCCGGCGGCGAATTGACGACGCGCCGCGCGGCGAGCATGCCCGCGCCACCGACGAGTACGGCCCCCGCCACCGGGCCGAGGAGCCATAGCCACGGATCGGCGCCGTACGGCAGGCCGAACAGGCGCACCGACAGGCTGTAGTGGGCGAGTTCGGCCGTGGCAGCGGCGAGCAGGCCCGCCAGCGCGCCGAGGCTCACGAACTCCACGGCGACGCTGCCGACCACGAGGGCCCGGCGCGCGCCGAGCGTACGCAGCGTCGCGCTTTCATAGCGGCGCTCGTCCTGGCTGGCCTCGACCATCGCCAGGAGCACGACGATCCCGGCCAGTATCGTGAACAGCGAGACACTCTCCACGCCCAGCGCCGCGCGGTCGATGACCCGCCGGACCTGGTTCAGGATCGCATCGACGTCGAACACGCTGACGGTCGGATACCGGCGCACGAACTCGGCCAGTGCGGGCCGCTGTGCCTGCGACAGGTAGACGCTCGTCATGTAGGTGCCGGCCGCGGCGTCGAGCACGCCTGGGCGGAACAGCAGGAAGAAATTCGGCCGGAAGCTGTCCCAGCGCACCTTGCGGACGTTGGCGACCGTCGCGACGATGCGTTCACCGGCGACGTCGAAGCCCATCCGGTCGCCGGGCCGGATGCCGAGGTCCTCGGAGTACTCCGAGGCGACGGACACGGAGGGTTCGCTCGAGGGCTGCTCGCCCCACCAGGTGCCGCTGACGAGCCGGTTGTCGGCCGGCAGCGTCGCCGACCAGCTCAGGTTCTGCTCGCGCTCGGCAAATCCGCGTGCCCGGTCGCCGGTGAGCTTCAGGCGCTCGACCGGCGTGCCGTTGACGTCCGTCAGCCGGGCCCGTACCCACGGGTAGAGGACCGGGGAGGCGACGCCGTGCGCCGTGAAGAAGGACACGACCCCGGCCACTTCGGCCGGCTGGATGTTGATCAGAAAGTGATTGGGCGCATTCGCCGGCAGCGACCGGTGCCACTCGCCCAGCAGGTCGCGGCGAACGACGAGCAGCAGCAGGAGGACCGTCAACCCGAGCCCGAAGGCGACGATCTGCATCGCGCTCGCGAGCCGCCGTCTGGCGAGGTTGGCGATGCCGTACCGCCAGGCGACCCCGGCCGAGCCGCGCAGCAGCGCTGCGACACGGACGAGGGCGAGTCCTGCCGCGAAAAACACCAGTCCCGCCGCCGCGAGACCGCCCGCCGCGTAGCTGACGAGGCGCGTATCGCCGATCAGGAGAAACAGGATCGCGACCAGCGCGCCGAGCGCGAGCACGTACGGCAGGCCGTAGCGCAGTCGCGCCGGTTCCAGGTTTCTCGACAACACCCGGGCCGGCGGCGTGTCCTTCAGCTCCAGGAGCGGCGCCAGCGCGAAGCCGAACATCATCAGCGCGGTCGTGGCAGCAGCCAGCGCGACCGGCGTCAGGGTCGGCGGCGGCAGCGGCCCGGCCAGGAGTTGACCGACCAGCGCCGCCAGCAGCGCCTGGGCACCGAAGCCCAGCGACGCGCCGAGCCCGCAGGCCAGCAGCGCCGCGAAGGACAGTTCCAGCGCGCTCAATGCCAGCACGCGGCGCCGGCTGCAGCCGAGGCAGCGCAGGAGCGCCGCACTGTCCCGGTGGCGCGTCGCGTATCGGCGGGCGGTGATCGCGACGCTGATCGCGGCGAGCACGATCGTGGCGAGGGACGCCAGCGACAGAAAACGCTGGCTCCGGCTGAGCGCGCTGCCGAGCTGGGCGCTGGCCTCGCCCGCCTCCACCAGGCGGCTGCCGGCATCGTGTGTGGCCTTGAGCCACGCGCCGAAGGACGCCACCCGGCCCGGATCGCCGGCATAGAGTTCGGCCCACGTGGCGCGGCTGCCCGGCTGGATGAGGCCTGTGGCAAGCAGGTCGTCGTAGCCGACAAGCACCGTCGGCGACAGGTCGGCGAAGCCCGAGCCCTGATCGGGTCGGTAATCGAGGACGGCGCCGACCCGCAGGTGCGCGACGCCAATCTCGACGCTGTCGCCGACGCGCAGGCCGAGGGTGGCCAGCAGTCGGCCATCGACCCAGGCTTCGCCGACGGCCGGCGCGGTGCCGACCTCGTGCGCGGGGCCGAACGGCTCGGTGGCGAGGCGGACGCGCCCCCTCAACGGGTAGGCTGCGGTCACGCCACGCAGCGACGCGAGCTGGCCCTGGCCACGGGCGTAGACCATGCTCGTGAAACCGAGCGTGCGTGCCACGCTGATGCCACGACGTCGGGCCTCGCCGGCGTAGCGGTCATCCGGGTCGAGCGGCCGCCCGGCCTCGAGCTTGAGGTCCGCCGCCAGCAGTTCGCCCGACTGCTGGTCCATCGCCCGCGCCAGGCGGCTGGTGAAAAACCCCACCGTGCACTGTGCGGCGACCGCGATCGCAAGCGCCGCTATCAGCACCGTCAGCTGGCCGGCGCGCAGGTCGCGCCAGAAGGCGCGCAACGCAAAGCGCAGGGCGCTCACGGGCCGACCAGGCGGCCGCCCGCGAGGTTCAGGCGCTGGCCGCAACGGGCCGCAAGCTCCGCCTGGTGCGTGACGAGTACCAGCGTCGTGCCGGCGGCAGCGTTCAGGCCGAAGAGGAGGTCGGCGACGAGCGCGCCGGTCGCGGTATCGAGGTTGCCGGTCGGCTCGTCGGCGAACAGCACCTGGGGCCGGGTGACGAAGGCGCGGGCGATCGCCACCCGCTGCTGTTCACCGCCGGACAGCTGGCGCGGATAGTGGCGGAGCCGCGCGGCGAGTCCCACCTCGCCGAGCACCGCGGCGGCGCGTGCGCGCGCCGCCCCGTCGCCGGCCAGTTCCAGCGGCAACATCACCTGCTCGATCGCCGTCAGCGATGGCAGGAGGTGAAAGGACTGGAATACGAACCCGACGTGCCTGGCGCGAACGCTCGCCCGACCGTCCTCGTCCTCCGTCGACAGATCGACACCACACAGCCGCACGGTGCCCGACGTCGGGACGTCGAGCCCGGCGAGCAGCGAGAGCAGCGTCGACTTGCCGGCACCGGACGGCCCGACAATCGCCACGGATGCGCCGCCGTCCACCGCGAAGCTGACATCGTCAAGGATGGTCAGCCGTCCCTCGGGGCTGCTAACCTCCTTGCAAAGCGCGGTCGCCTGCAGGACGGGGCCGGGAAGGCTGTCCGGCCCGACGCCGGTAGATGCTTGCGACAACGGCATGGGCGCTCTGCCTCATCAAACGTTACTGACTGAATCGAGGTCGTCCGGACGATGAGACACGCCTTGCGCCGTTGCCTGCCGCTCGCCTGCGTCCTTCTCTCGCTGCTCCTGCCGCGGCTGTCCGGCGCCGACGACGCGCCGCGCCTCGTTGTACTGGGCGACAGCATCAGCGCGGCCTACGGCCTGACGCTGGCCGACGGCTGGGTCGCGCTGCTCGCAAAGCGCCTCGAGCGGACAGGTTACGTTTACCGGGTAGTCAACGCCAGCGTCAGCGGCGAGACCACGGCCGGGGCACTCGCCCGCCTGCCACACGTACTCGAAACGCACCGTCCGAGCCTGGTTCTCATCGAACTCGGCGGCAACGACGGACTGCGCGGCTTGCCGGTCGACAGCGCGCGCACCAACCTCGACCGGATCGTCGCCGCGGTCCAGGCGGGCGGCGCGGCGCCGGTCGTGATCGGCATGCGCATGCCGCCGAACTACGGCGCCGCCTACGCGGACGCCTTCGCGTCCATGTATGGCGACGTCGCCCGCGCGCGCAGGGCCGCCCTCGTGCCGTTCCTGCTTGCCTCCATCGCCGGTAGTGATTCGAACTTCCAGGCCGATCGGATTCACCCGACCGCCGCGGCGCAGCCGGCGTTGCTCGATACCGTGTGGCCGGTCCTCGAGCCGCTGCTGCGCCGGCCGGCGGCGCCGGCATCGGCACCGGCCGCCACCCCCAGACCCAAGGCGCAGTGAACGATGTCCGCCAGCCAGTTTCGCCTGTTGACCCAGCGGCGCTTCCTGCCGTTCTTCCTGTCCCAGTCGTTCGGCGCATTCAATGACAACGTGCTCAAGAACGGCCTCGTCATCATCGTCGCCTTCAACCCGGCGGCCTATCCGGGCATGGCGCCGTCGCTGCTGACGCAGATCGCGGGGGGTCTGTTCATCCTGCCGTACATGCTGTTCTCGGGCCTCGCCGGCGAAATCGCCGACCGCTTCGAGAAGGCGAGCGTGATCCGCACCGTCAAGGCGGTCGAGATCCTGATCATGATGATCGCGGGCCTCGGCTTCTACGGCGGCAGCCTGAAGCTCCTGCTGCTGGCCCTGTTCCTGATGGGCGTGCACTCGACCTTCTACTCACCGGCCAAGTACGGAATCCTGCCGGAGATACTCGGCCGTGACGAACTCGTCGGCGGCAACGCCATGGTCGAGATGGGCACCTTCGTCGCGATCCTGCTCGGCCAGCTGCTCGGCGGGATCCTCGCCGGCCTGCACGAACTCAAGATCGTGGTCGGCGCGCTGCTAGCGCTTGCCGTTGCTGGACTCACGGTGAGCCTCTTCATACCGCGCAGGCCCGCGAGTTCGCCGGAGCTTCGGATCGACTGGAATCCGGTCAGCTCGTCGTGGCGCAACCTCAGGGCCGCGGCCAGCGAGCGGTCCGTGTTCCTGTGCGTGCTCGGCATTTCCTGGTTCTGGTTCTACGGAATCCTCGTGCTCGCCCAGGTGCCGATCTACGGCAAGGACGTGCTCGGCGGGCTCGAGTCGGTGGTCACGGGCATGCTGGTGGCGTTCTCGGTGGGCGTCGGCATAGGCTCGCTCGCCTGCGAGAAGCTCGGCCAGCGCCGGGTCGAGATCGGCCTCGTGCCCTTCGGCTCGATCGGCCTGACGCTGTTCGGCATCGACCTCTATCTGGCGACGCCGCGACAGCCCTACGGCAGCGGCCTGACGCTGTTCGAGGTACTGGGCCACCTCGGCGCCTGGCGCATCTACGCCGACCTCGCGCTGATCGGCGCCTTCGGCGGGCTGTTCATCGTGCCGCTGTACGCCCACATCCAGGCGCGTGCGCCGCGCGCGCAGATGTCGCGGATCATGGCCGCCGCCAACATCATGAACGCGGCATTCATGGTGGTCGCCTCGGCCTTCGGAGCGATCGCCCTGCACGCGGGCCTGACGGTGCCGGAGCTCCTGCTCGTCACGGCGCTGCTGAACGGCGCCGTGGCGGTCTATCTCTACTGCCTGCTGCCGGAGTTCCTGCTGCGCTTCCTGGCACTCCTGGTCGTACGCGTGCTGTACCACCTGCGCAGCCGCGGCGTCGAGAACATCCCGGAAGAGGGCGCGGCGCTCCTGGTCTGCAACCACGTCTCCTACGTCGATGCGCTGGTGATGAGCGCGGCCTGCCCGCGGCCCATCCGCTTCGTCATGGAGGCGGAGATCTATCGGCTGCCGCTGCTGAACGCGATCTGCCGCGGCATGAAGGCGATCCCGGTGGCTACCCGCGACGAGGACCCCGCGGTCCGCGAAGCGGCGTTCGCGGCGGTCGCCGCCGCCCTCAAGGCGGGCGAGCTCGTCTGCATCTTCCCCGAAGGGGCGCTGACCCGCGACGGCGACATCGCGCCGTTCCGGCCCGGCATCCTGCGCGTGCTCAAGGAGACACCGGTGCCGGTCATTCCCTGCGCACTGTCCAATCTCTGGGGCTCGCTCTTCTCGCGCCGCGAGCCGAACTGGGTCAAGCGCCAGCCGCGGCGCCTGTTCGCCGGCATCGCCTTCAGCGCCGGCACGGCGATCGCACCGGCCGCGGTCGATCTCGGCGAGCTGCGCGAGCGGGTCATGGCCCTGCGCGGCGCACAGCGCTGAGGACAATGTCCGGCGCCGCTTGCGTCCAGCGGCATTGCTGGCTAGCGTGGGCCACGACCTCGCATCCGGCTCCCGTTCGCGACTTCTTGCCGCGGCGCACAACAAGGCGGTCACCGTGCAGCGACCCTGGCTACGCTCCTATCCGTCCAACGTCCCCGCCGAGATCAACCCGGCCCGCTACGCCTCGCTCGT
>CAIMCI010000349.1 GCA_903839465.1 uncultured Pseudomonadota bacterium | reverse complement strand
CGAACTCGATCTGACGACCGAAAATCATGAAATCACGTCCGTTCAATCACTCGAGTCCTGCATCGGCGACCGCCTGTGCAGAGCTTCCCTAGCGGCCGGCGGCGGGCGCGGCGGGCGCGGGCGCGGGCAGCGCGGTGAACGCCTCGAAAGCGAAGCGCAGGTCCCCCGGTGAAATACTGTTCGGCACGCAGCGCAGACCGTCCGCGACCGCCCGGGTGGCGAACTTCGGCAGGAGCACGTTCCTGAATTCCTCGACCAGTTCGCAGTCGCCGTGGTCGAGCTCGCGCGGCGAGCGCGGCGCAAACGACACCGTGCGCCAGACCCCGGGCACCGGCGCTGCGGCGGCCTCCCTCGGCTGGCCGCTGGCCGGCGGCTGCAGGGTGTAGAACCGGAGGTCGACGCGCGCGAACTTGTTCGGCCACCCGACCCCCCCGGCGCAGCCCAGCGCGCGCGCCTGGACATCGGCGCGGGCGCCGGCGGCCCGCAGGAGGACCGTCAGCTTGTCGGCAAGCCCGTCGCAGGAATAGGTGGCCGTGAACCCGAGGTGCACGAACGAGTAGGTCTGCTCGGCCCACACGCCGAGTTCCGGCGGCGGGGCGTCCGCGGCCGGCAGCTCGTCCGGCGCGGCAGCGGCCGACCCGAAGTAGACGATTCCGGCGGCAATGCACAGCAGTATGCGGCTTCTGGCCATAGAGCCTCCGTGGCAGGGGCCGGCGCGCAGCCGGCCGGATCAAGGATAAGCGCACGGGCCGGCCGGCGGTTGACCGGAAGCGGCCCCGGTGCGTCGGTTTTCCACCATCGGCCGGCTGCCACGCTGCGGGCTATACTGCCGCCACCTGACGGACGATACCGATGGCACTCCTCCCTCCGTTCAACCTGGCGCGCTGGATCGACGAGCACCGTGCGGTGCTCCGGCCGCCGGTCGGCAACCGGCAGGTCTTTCCGGCCGGCGATTTCGTGATCATGGTGGTGGGCGGACCGAACGCCCGCAACGACTATCACGTCGACCCGGGCGCCGAGTTCTTCTACCAGCTGGAAGGGACGATGACGCTGCGCACCGTCCAGGACGGCCGGCGCGTGGACTACGCGATCGGCGCGGGCGACGTGTTCCTGCTGCCACCCCATGTCCCGCATTCTCCGCAGCGGCCGGCCGGCGGCATCGGCCTCGTCGTCGAGCGTGTACGCCGCGCGGACGAACTGGACGGCTGCGAGTGGTACTGCGAGCGATGCGACCACCTGTTGTACGGCGAGCGGTTCCGGCTGACCGACATCGAGACCGACCTGCCGCCGGTGTTCCGGCGCTTTCACGAGTCGCTCGAGCGCCGGACCTGCCCGCGCTGCGCGCTGGTCGCCACGCTGCCGGAAGCCGGCCGCTGATGCGGGCGGTACTCGAGTACGGGTCGCTGCGCGTTGCCGCGGACCTGTCCGACGCCCTGTCGATCGCGGTGCCGCTCGACTTCGACGGCCCGCAGCCGAACGCGTTCGGCCTGCCGCGCGCGACCGCGCACGCGGTCCGGGCGGGCGGCTTCATCGGCGACACCCGCAGCGGCGGCAGCGTCAACTGCGAGGTGCTCTCGCTCGTGCCGCACGGCAACGGCACCCACACCGAATGCCTCGGTCACGTCACCGAGGAGCGGATCTCGGTGGCCGACGTGCTGCACGGCGGCCTGTGGCTCGCGGCGCTCGTAACGGTCAGTCCGGAAGCGGCGGGTTCGACGCCGGAATCGACGGCGCCGACGCCGCGCGCCGGCGACCGGCTGGTGACGGCCCGCGCGCTTGCCGCCGCGCTCGATGCCCTCGGTCTACCCGACGCCGCCCGCGCCGCGCTCGGTGCCGTTGTCGTTCGCACGCTGCCGAACGGCTCGGAGAAGATTTCGCGCACCCACACGCTGGAACCGTCACCCGCCTACCTCAGTGCCGAGGCCGCGCGGTTCCTCGTCGACAGCGGCATCCGGCACCTCGTGACCGACCTGCCGTCGCTCGACCGCAGCAACGACGAGGGCCTGATGACCGCGCACCGCACCTTCTGGCACCTGGCCGCGGGCAGTCGCCTCGCCACGGCCGAGGCGCGCCGTGACTGCACCGTCACCGAACTTGCCTTCGTGGCACCGATGATCCGTGACGGACTGTACGTGCTCGACCTGCAGGTGCCTGCGTTCCTGACCGACGCCGTGCCGTCCCGGCCGCTCCTCTACAGGACGACGCTCCTGTGACCACCGCCCTCGAACGGGCCCGGGCGCTCGACGCCGCCGATCCGCTCGCCGGCCTGCGCCTCGAATTCGAGCTGCCCGTCGACGACGACGGCTCGCCGCAGACGTACCTGTGCGGCAACAGCCTGGGGCCCCTGCCGCGCGCGGCCCGCGACCGCGTCGTCCAGGTGCTGGACGACTGGGGTCGGCGCGCGGTGCGCGGCCATCACGACGGGCCGCGGCCGTGGCTCGAATCCCACGCCCCGTTCGCCGCCCCGCTCGCCGCCCTCGTCGGCGCCGACCCCGCCGACGTCGTGCTGATGAATTCGCTGACCGTCAATCTGCACCTGCTGCTGGTCAGCTTCTACCGCCCTGACGCCGCCCGCTCCGCGATCCTGCTGGAACGCGGCGCCTTCCCCTCGGACCAGTACGCCGTCGAGTCGCAGGTGCGCCTGCACGGTCTCGACCCGGCGCAGTGTCTCGTCTACGCCGAGCCGCGCCCGGGCGAGGACGCGTTGCGCAGCGAGGATGTCGAGGCCCTGATCGCGCGCCACGCGCCGCGCCTCGCCCTGGTGCTCCTGCCGGGCGTGCAGTACCGCACGGGGCAGGTGCTCGACATGGAACGGCTGACCGCGGCAGGCCGTGCCGCGGGCGCGGTCGTCGGCTGGGATCTCGCCCATGCGATCGGCAACGTGCCGCTCGCGCTCGCCGAGTGGGGAGCGGACTTTGCGGTCTGGTGCAGCTACAAGTACCTGTGCGGCGGCCCGGGCGCGCTGGCCGGGGCCTTCGTCAGCGAGCGCCACCGGCACGCCTTCGGCCTGCCGCGCCTCGCCGGCTGGTGGGGTCATGACCGGCACACGCGCTTCGAGATGGGGCCGCAGTTCGTGCCGATGCCGGGCGCTGAGGGCTGGCAGCTGTCGAACCCGCCGGTGCTGGCCATGGCGCCGCTCGCCGCCTCCCTCGAGCTTTTCCAGCGCGCGGGCGCGGAGCGCCTGCGCGCCAAGTCACTCGCGCTGACGGCCTTTGCCCACGACCTCCTCGACACCCGGCTCGCCGGGCGGGTCGAGTGCCTGACACCGCGCGCGCCGGCCGCCCGCGGCTGCCAGCTGTCGTTGCGCGTGACCGCCTCGCGCGCCGTCGCCCGGCGCAGCTTCGAGGCGCTGCTCGCGCGTGGCGTAATCGGCGACTGGCGCGAACCCGACGTGATCCGCATCGCACCGCACCCGCTGTACAACGCCTATGCCGACGTCGCGGTTTTCGTCGACACGCTGGCGGGCATCCTGGAGGGCGAATGAGCCGCAGCGTCACCATCCTCGGCGCCGGCTGCACGGGACCGCTGCTCGGCGCGATGCTGGCCGCGCGCGGGGAACGCGTGACGATCTACGAGCGGCGCGCCGATCCACGCCGCTCGACGCCGGAGACGGGCCGCTCAATCAACCTTGCACTCGCCGCGCGGGGCCTGCACGCGCTCGAACGCGCCGGGCTGCGCGCCGCGATCGAGCCCGCCCTCGTGCCGATGCGCGGCCGCCTGCTGCACGCACCGGACGGCAGCCGCACCTTCCTGCCCTACGGCCAGCGTCCTGACGAACTCATCTACAGCGTGCCGCGTGCGCTCCTGAACGACGTGCTGCTCGACGGCGCCGAGGCACGCGGTGTCGCGCTCCGATTCGGCGAGCGCTGTACGGGCGTCGACCTCGACGGCGGCCGGCTGCTGTTCACCGGCGCCGACGGCGGCGCGCGCGAGGTCACCTTCAGCGACGAGCGCCCGCTGTTCGGCGCCGACGGGGCGGGCTCGATCCTGCGCAAGTCACTGGTCGGCCGCGGGCTCGCCACCGCCCAGGAAGACTTCCTCGACCACGCCTACCGCGAGCTCACCATCCTGCCCGATGCCGACGGCAGGCACCGGCTCGAGCGCGAGGCCCTGCACATCTGGCCGCGCGGCGGCTACATGCTGATTGCCCTGCCGAACGCGGACGGCACCTTCACCGTCACCCTCTTCCTGCCACGCACCGGTACCGGCGCCTCCTTCGAATCGCTGCGCACGCCCGCCGACGTCGTCACCTTCTTCGCCCGGGAGTTCCCGGACGCACTCGCCCTGATGCCGTCGCTCGCCAAGGAGTTCTTCGCCCACCCACCCGGCCTGATGGCGACGCTCCACGTCAGCTGCTGGCATGACGGCGGCCGCGCGCTCCTCGTCGGCGATGCCGCGCACGCCATCGTCCCGTTCCACGGCCAGGGCATGAACTGCGCCTTCGAGGACTGCGTGCTGCTGGACGATCTCCTGTACGGCGCGACCCCGTGGCCGGTGGTATTCGCCGACTACGACCGGCGGCGACGGATCGACACCGAGGCGATCGCCCGCATGGCCATCGAGAACTACGGCGAAATGCGCGACCGGGTCCGCGACCAGAATTTCCAGCTGCAGAAGGAGCTTGCCCTCGAGCTCGAGCGCCGCCACCCGTCCCGCTTCATCCCGCGCTATTCGATGGTGACCTTCCACGCCGGCATCCCGTACTCGGAAGCCGAGCGGCGCGGTGCCCTGCAGCAGGACATCCTCGCCGCCGCGCTCCACGGCCGCCAGTCGCTCGCCGACGTCGACTACGCGTCGATCGCCCGGCGGGTCGAATCGGGCCTGAGCCCGCTGGCCGACGCGACGGCCCCCTCCTAGGGCACGCGCCCGGGCCTACCGGCGCCGGTAGGTGACGAAGCTGTACGGGTAGTCGTTGTCGGCGTCGGCCGCGTGGTCGACCCGGTCCGCCTCGATCCAGTCCGCCCGGTTCCACGGCGGGAAGCGTACGTCGCCATCGGGCGCGGCGTGGACTTCGGTCAGGTGCACGGCGGTCGCGGCCGGCAGGGTCAGTTCATAGAGTGTCGCACCACCGATCACGAACACCGTCGGCACGGCGCCGGCCGCCCGGACCGCGGCGGCCACGGAATCGACGACCGTCGCGCCCGGGAGCACGAGGTCGCGCCGGCCGCTCAGGACGAGATTGAGCCGGCCCGGCAGCGGCCGGCCGATGCTCTCCCAGGTCCTGCGCCCCATGAGGATCGGGTGGCCCAGCGTGATCGCCTTGAAGTGGCGCAGGTCCGCCTTCTGGCGCCAGGGCAGGCCCTGCTCCCGGCCGATCATGCCGTTATCGGCCACGGCCACGACCAACTCCAGGGCCGGTAAAACTTGAGCCAGTTTTTGACATAGCAGGCGCCGAATGTGACGGAGTAGGCAGTAGAGCACAGCCCGGGGCAGTATTCTGTCTCCACCAGGACGGGGTGAGCGACAAGGACGGCTACGGACTGGGGTTTGATCCTGATGTTGGAAACGGACACCAAGCCCGGCACGGATGTACGGCTGGTCTGATCAACCGCCGCAGGGTTCTCACGAACCCTGCGGCGGTTTTTTATTGCCCCGCCGGGCGGTGAAGTTCCTCCCGCTCATCAGCGGGCGGCTGGCGGCGGAACGAACCGCCACCGGCCCGTGACGCTCGCACTCACCGTGATCTCCGTCGGGAGGACCGTGGTGGGTACGGGCGGTGGCGCCGACATGCGCGCCGCGCTGACGACCGCTCCGTTCAACAGGCCACCGGGATAGCCGGGCTCGCGCTCGGTGCTCAGGAGCTGCAACTCGCCGAGCGTTCCGCCCCCCGCCCGGGCCAGCGCTTCGGCATCGCCGCGGGCCGCAGCCACGGCCTCACTCAATGCCTCGCGCCGGGCCTCGTCGATCCGGTCCGCACTGAAGCTGACATCGGAGGTGCTCGTCGCCCCCGCGGCCAGGGCCTCGTCGATGAATACACCGACTTGCGCGAGGCGATGGGTCTCGATCTCGATCGTGTGGTTGGCCTCGAAAGCCGATGCCTTCGAGCGCTGGCCGCTGGAATCGTATTCCCAGCGCCGGTTGACCGTCACGTTCGACCCCTTGATTTCCGCGCGGGCGAGGCCCGCCCGATCCAGGGCGGCGAGGACGTCCCTGGACAGACGGGCGTTCTGCTCACCGGCAGCAGCCGCGCTCGGGGCTCGCGTACTGACTCCAATGGAGAATCGCGCGGTCGACGGTGGCAGGGATACGTCCGCGCTCCCGGTGACGATGATCTGTCCCGGCGGATTCGCGGACGCGAGGTCGGCGGCAACGCTGTGCCCACCCATGAATCCCGCGAGTCCCAGAGTCCAGATGCAGTGGCGAAGGCATCGATTCATGACGTGTCCCCCGGAATTACAACCTCTCATTCACCTGGCACGCGGACCCCGGCACCGGCCCCGCAGATCGTCGCGACACGGATGAAGAAGTCTCTCCACGTACGCGCTGCGTGGTGGGGCGGGTGAACCTCGAGCATCTTTTTTTGATCCTGAATCGAACGGCATGGTCCGGGAGTTGTGCCGGCCTTGGCAACCCGGCGCGTCATTCCGACTCATGGTCAGAAGGGTCCACCCGGGTTTTTCGCGGCGTCCGACCTCGATTCTAGCTTTGTCGCTGCCTTGCGCAACAATAGCCGGTCATGGCTCCTTGCAGGCCTTCGGGACCGTCCGCTCTCGCGTGCGCAAGCAATCAGCCCGCCCCATTCTTCATCGGCAATACGATGGCGTGCCATCCGAAAGTTGCCACGACAACGCCCGTGCCCGCACATCGAATAGCCCTGCAAGAAGCGTCTCGTCGCCAACCCGAGCCTGCGACTCGGTCCTTGCTCCGGCCGCAATTTTCTCGAATTCGGTTTCGTCGAGCGACTTGGCGCGTCGCAGTTTCTGCGGGCAGTCCGTCAAGGAGATCATGAATCTCCTCCACCGAGCGCGCACCGTTGGCCTGTCATCGGGCAATTGCGGTCGACAGGCACGTCACAGCCGCATCAGTCCCATAGTTCCGCGAGCTTTTCGCCCTTGATGGCACGCTTTATCGCCCGAGCACTTTTGCGGAATATCGGTGGGATCAGATCCAGCAGGAGTCCGCGAACGATTCTCGACGGTCGCAGTCGCACCGGGTTATTGCGGGAGATGTGATAGATCGTCGTGTGGGACTGGTCTGTCGGATCCCAGGTGTTGGTGTAGTAGTAAAGGGCAATCGATCGCCGCGCGCGGCCGGGTGGCGCCGATAACGGCACAGGGTGGCCGTGCAGCGATTCCTTGGTCGTCGAGAAGATGACGCAGCGATCAAATAGCGGCGCGACCGCCTTGGCTTTCGACATCGTCGCGCGGTCCCAAAGTTCCAGGTGGCCATTGTAGGAATCGTCCCAATCGGTATTCAGGTAGAGCAGCAGATTGATCCGCCGCTCCAGGTTGTACTTCTTGAGATGATTGAAGTCCGCGTGGATCTCCAGGAATCCTCCGTTCTCGATCCAATGGACTCCGCCCCCGAAGTACGAGGGATCAGCCAACAGGCCGTCGATGCCGGTCAGCTTCTCCAGATACCCAATGAACGGCCCGGAGTTCAGGAAATTAACAAGCTGCGTGGTTTGGGGGCCGACAGCTTCTGGCTTGAAAGCGAACTTGTTGTGGTCGGTCTTGCGGTCGACGAACTTGGCATATCGTGCATTCCGGTCGACTGCATCGACTTCTGCGAGCACCGCCTTCAGCGTCGTCGGGTCGACAAAATCGTCCAGAACGATATGCGGAAAAGGCACGTTCGACCGATAGGTATCGTGTTGCTGCTCACCGGCGGCAGCGAGTTCATCGGACTTCGTGGCAAGGCTAAACATCGTGGCGCTCGGAATCCGTGACGGCAGTGATGGTGGCGTGACCGAGGGCAGGACATGCCGAAGTCCCACAGCGCATTTTTCGCCGTGAGCTTTCGTTATGAGGGTACACAGCGCACGGCCAAACTTTAGGTCGGCGCATTGTACCTCCGTCGGGAATTCGAGTCGCCGTTGCGAAGTGGAGCCCGTCAGTCCGGGCAGATGCTCAGGACGTTAAATCGCGTTAAAACAATTAGTTAAGAACTCTCGGGCAAGTCGCCACGGCAGTATTTGCGTCCTTTGAGAGTGCGTGTCCTGCGCCCATGAGATTGCCTCGACGAGCCCTGCTATCTCGTGGCGAGGAACATCCCCAATCGTCCCGCGCTTGGCGTCCCAAGGAAAAGGGCGCGTACGCGCCGTCTGGCCGCTACGTTGTCCGGCAGAGCTACTCCGTCAATTTGAGACCCATTTTGAGCGTCGACGAATGTCCGCTGCCACGCAGTCCCTTTGGGTACGTGAATGTCCGCGATGGGGCCGAATTCGGACGTTCGAACTAGAGGATTCCTTAGCAAGCGGACCAACGTATACGATGCTTAGTACGTTTCAACGGCAGACGGCTTTAGGGGACCAAATCGGGGCTCCCGGGGCCCGCTCCCGTCCACAGACTCATTCGACATTGCGCGCAGCCCGCCGTGTTCCACTGTAAAGCTCGAAGAGCAGGAGCTTGCACGGGATGCTGCCGTTCGTCAGCGGGATGGTTCGCAACGGCTTGAGTCCTATCACCTTGTACGGCGAGGCAGCCGCGGCCAGGACGGCAGCCTGCCAGCCGCTGAATTTCTTCTTGAGCGTGTCTCCCACTTCCTCGTACAGCCGTGCGATGTCGCCCTCGCTGCTGCCAATTCGGTCGCCGTATGGAAGGTTGGTAACCAGCAGGCCGGTTGCCGCCGGCGGCTCGGCATCCTGGAACCGGCCGGTGTTGAAGGTCATGTACCTTTCGACGCGCGCATCCAGCGCGCTCTTACGCGCCATGGATACGTAGGCCTCGTTGATGTCCGAGGCGACGACCGGCGCCGGCAGCGCCTCCAGCTTTTCGGCACGCACGCGGTCCTGAGTCTGTCGCCAGAGTTCCCGATCGAAATCCTTCAGCCACTCGAAATTGAATTCACCCTTCCGGCGGTGGATCTGCGGTGCCTTGCGGATCGCGATCATCGCGGCCTCGATGGCGATCGTGCCGCTGCCGCACATCGGATCCATGAACGCCTGGGTGCCGTCATACCCCACCATCGTGAGAATGGCGGCAGCAAGCGTCTCCTTGAGGGGCGCCGGGTGACCGGTCTCCCGGTAGCCACGCTTGTGCAGCGACTTGCCGGACGTGTCGAGGCTCAGCGTGCAGCGGCCGCGACGAAGGTGTGCTACCACGATCACCTTGGGGTCCGTCCGGTCGACCGCCGGAGCGACCCCCTGGACGCGCTCGAACGCTTCGCGGATGCCTTCCCGCACCTGGGTGATCACCTGCTTCGGCGCCAAGCCCCCCTTGTCGGCATCGTCACCCTGGCTTTCGACCATGAAGCCGTGGCGCGTATCGAACAGTTCGTTCCAGTGAATCCGCCGGACCTGGGAGCGCAGCATTTCCGGCGACGCCGCCGGCACGTCCCTGACGACGCGGAGGATGCGGCTTGCCGTGCGCAGCTTCAGGTTCAGCTCATAGAGCAGCCCCTCGCTGGCCTCGAAGGCAACTGCACGATAGGCGGGCGCAATGTTCCTCGCGCCCAACGCCTCGAGTTCCAGAACCAGCGCGGGCTTGGTTTCCTCCGGACAGGTGGCAATCAGACCGGAACCCCGGCTCATGGGTTCGGCCGGTTCCGTTTCGTGATCAGCGCGGTGTGGCGGGGATCGTCACGCAGGCGCGCCACGTAGACGTCGCGGGTCAGGTAGATGGGACCGCCGTCCTTTCGTTTGACGGCGCGTTCCAGCCAACGGAACGCACCGGCCTTGTTGTTGTTCCACGCACACACCTGGGCGTACCGGTAGGCCGGCGGATCCCCCGTCAGCCGGGCGGCCGCCTCGGGCGCCGCGCGGGACCGGGCGGCATGCCTGAGGCCATGCCCGGCCGAGGCAGTGCCGAGCGGGCGCACCACCGGCCGGATCGTCGGCTCGGCAATGCCTTCCGGCACCTGCTGCGGGCCCCTGGCGGGCTTGGTCGCCCCGCCTTCATCCGTCATGGTGTAGCGCTCCCGAGGAATGCATAACCGATGGTCGCGGATGGCAGCGGGTCTGGCAACAACGCCCGGTCCGCGACCCCGGCTACGCCGGCACGCCACCCATCAGCGGGCTGCGGCGCCGGAACCAGCCGGTCAGGCTCAACCGCTCGCGCCGGGTCGGCAGCACCTGGTGCTCGAGACTGTCGCTCAGGAAGAGGACCAGCGTGCCGCCTGACGGCCGGACGTCGACCGTCGGCTCGGCAAACAGCCGCAACTCGCCGCCGTCGTCCGCCGTCCAGCCCTCATTGAGGTAAAGCACGACGGACACTACCCGTTCGACGCCGGCCGGCGAGCGGTCGAGATGCCTGACGTAGCCGGCCCCGGGCGGGTAGATCGCGTAGTGGCACTCGAGATCGACGAGACCGAGAAAGCAGGCGCCATTGAGGCTGACTTTCAATGCCTCGAGGCGCGCGAGGAGTCGGGCCTCCGCCTCGCCCTCGGTGAGGGTCAACCAGTGGATACGATCGCCGCGAATCGTCGGCCGTACCGCCCGCTGGGGACCGGCGCCCGTCGCCGCCGGCCGGAAGTCGCCACGCGCCTCGCGTCGCCGCACGTCGGCGACGAGTTCCGCCACCTCGGGCGACGTCAGAAAGTCCCTGACCACCGCGTAGCCGCGCGTCTGCAGCGCGTCGGCCACGGCGGCGGCGGCGGCCCCGCTCACCGCCGACCGGCACCCTTGCTCTTTACCTTGGCCTTGGCCTTGGTCGGGGTCTTGGACCTGACCGTGGCCTTGGCCTTCGCCTTCGCCTTCGACTTCGACTTCGACTTCGACTTAGCCTTGGCCTTCGTCTTGGCGTTGCCGGAGCTCGCGGCCGGCCGCTTCTTGCGCTTGCGCGCCGGGGGCAGCAGCATCGTGCCGCGGCAGTTCTTGGCGCCGCAGCGGCAGGCAAAGATCACGTCGATATCCGGCGGATCGGACGGATCGCGCTCGATCATGTAGTCGTAGGAGAGCTCGTCGCCCGGCTGGATGGTCCGCACCGCCTCGATGAACACGCGGTTGTCGTCGATCACGGACTCACAGTTCGGGTCGCAGGAATGGTTGATCCAGCGTGCCTCGTTGCCGTGCGTGCCGCCGTCGATGACGGTACGGTTGTTCACGGTGAACAGGAACGTGTGGTTGTCGTCGTGCGCCTTGCTCTCGTAGCGACGATCGGCCTCGGCATGAGAAATCCGCTCCCCCACGTACTCGAGCACTCGGCGGCCCTTCGGGATGCGACGCGTGGCGAAGACGCCCGTGCCATGGATCGGCGAGCGGCGCACGCGGTAGGGCGGATTGGCTTTCGAAGTCGGCATAGGGTCCTCGGACTGGAGTTGCGGGATCGATCAGGGACTTATCGGGTACCGTCGGGACGGCAACCTCAGACGGCGACGGGCGCCGGAATGTGCGGATGGAAGCGGTAGTCGACGAATTCGAAGTCGTCGAACCGGTAGTCGTACAGCGATGCCGGCCGCCGCTTGATGGCCAGACGCGGATACGGGAATGCCTCGCGCCCTAGCTGCAGATCCGCCTGCTCGAGGTGGTTGAGGTACAGGTGGCAATCGCCACCCGTCCAGACGAAATCGCCGACGGCGAGACCCACCTGGTCGGCGACCATGTGCGCGAGGAGCGCGTAGGAGGCGATATTGAAGGGCACGCCGAGGAAGACGTCCGCGCTGCGCTGGTAGAGCTGCAGCGACAGCTTGCCGTCCGCGACATAGAACTGGAAGAAGGCGTGGCACGGCATCAGCGCCATCTCCTCGAGCTCGCCGACGTTCCAGGCGCTGACCAGCAGGCGGCGCGAATCCGGGTTCGTGCGCAGGGTGTCGATGACCGAGCTGAGCTGGTCGATGTGCCGACCGTCGGCCGCGACCCAGTCGCGCCACTGCTTGCCGTAGACGGGTCCGAGGTCGCCTTTCTCGTCCGCCCACTCGTCCCAGATGCTCACCCCCGCTTCCCGCAGCGATGCGACGTTGGTCTCGCCGCGCAGGAACCACAGGAGCTCGTGGACCACCGACTTCAGGTGCACCCGCTTGGTCGTCACGAGCGGGAAGCCGGCCGAGAGGTCGAAGCGCATCTGCCAGCCGAACAGGGACAGCGTGCCCGTGCCGGTCCGGTCGTCCTTGCGGGTGCCGCGCTGGCGCACGGCGGCGAGCAGTTCCTCGTACTGGCGCATGCCGCTCAACCCGCGGCGCGGACGTTGCCGGAAGGCGTCCGCCTGGCATAGGCCGCCGCCAGGAACAGCAGGCCGGCGACCAGCATGGGCAGCGAAAGGATCTGGCCCATCGTCACCCAGTCGAAGAAGAGGTAACCGAGCTGGCGGTCCGGGACGCGCACGAACTCGACGGCAATGCGAAAGACCGCGTACGTGCACAGGAAAAGCCCAGCGGGCGCACCGCGCGGCCGGGGCCGCCCGGTGAACCACCACAGGATCGCGAACAGGGCGAGGCCCTCGAGCGTGGCCTCGTAGAGCTGGCTCGCGTGCAGCACGACCGTCGAGCCGTCGCTCTGGCGTACCGCAAAGCCGAATGCGCTCGTCGTGGGCTTGCCCCACAGCTCGCCGTTGATGAAGTTGCCGATGCGGACCGCGAAAAAGCCGATCCCCGGCAGGGGCGCGGCGAAGTCGAAGACGTCGACGATGTTCTTGCCCTTGACGCGGGCAAGGACCACCAGCGCGACGATGACGCCCATGAGCCCGCCGTGGAAGCTCATGCCGCCCTTCCAGATCTTGTACCAGTAGGTGGAATCCTCGGCCAGCGCGTCGTGGCCGTAGAAAAGGAGGTAGCCGAGCCGCCCGCCGAGGATCACGCCGAAGACGCAGTAGAAGACAAGATCGTCGACGTCGAGCGCCGTCCACGTCGACCCGGGCCGCGCGGCCCGCCGGCGCGCCAGGAGCCAGGCCGCGAGGAAGCCCACCACGTACATGAGGCCATACCAGCGGATCTGCAGCGGGCCGAGGCTCAGTGCCACCGGGTCGAAATCAGGATAGGACAGCATGTGCCGATTGTAGCCGAATCGGCGTGCCGGGACCGATGCCCTGCAGGCTCAGTCCGGCGTGACCCGGGCGAGCAGCGCCTTCAGATAACGGGTCTCGGGAATCGCCGGGTGCACCGGATGATCCGGTGACTGGCCGCCGACCGCGATGACCTGCGCGAAGCGGCTGGCGTGCCGCGCACCGCGTTGCAGGGCGCCGTCGAGTTCGGCCGCCTCTAGATGATGCGAGCAGGAGCACGATACCAGCAGGGCGTCACGGCCGGTCACCTGCACCGCGAGCTGCGCCAGGCGGCGGTAGGCGGCGATCCCCTTCGGCAGATCCTTGCGGCGCTTGATGAAGGCCGGCGGGTCAACGACCACGAGGTCGAAGCGCTCGCGCGCCTCGGCCAGTGCCGCGAGCACGTCGAAAGCATCACCCCGGAGAGCCTGGAACTCGACGCCGTTGCGCGCGGCATTCGCCTGGGCGAGCTCGCAGGCACTCGCCGAGGAGTCGACCATCGTCACGTGCGCCTGGCCGCCCGCAGCCGCGCGTATGCCCCAGGCGCCGAGATAACCACACACGTCCAGCACACGGAGCGCGCCGCGCGCATGGCCGAGGAACTGGTCGCGGTTGGCCGCCTGGTCGTAGAACCAGCCGGTCTTCTGCCCACCGGCGAGCGGCGCCTCGAACTCGAGCCCCGCCTCGCGGACGATGACCCGCTCCGGCACGACGCCGTGCGCAACCTCGACGTAGGACGGCAGTCCTTCCTGCTCGCGCGCCCCGGAATCGTTCTTCAGCAGGATGCCATCGGGCTTCAGGACCTGGACGAGCGCGGCCACGACCGCCTCCTTCATGGCCTCCATCCCGGCCGTGCCGAGCTGCACGACGAGCACGTCGCCGTAGCGGTCGACGACGAGGCCCGGCAGGCCATCGCCCTCGCCGTAGACGAGCCGGTAGTACGGTTGCGGGTAGCAGCGCTCGCGCAGGCTGAGCGCGATCTTCAGGCGGTGGACGATGAGCGACTTGCCCGGGCGGTGCACGGGGTCGCGACTGACGATCCGCGCCGCGATCAGCGAATGGGGGTTGATGTAGCCGTAGCCGAGGAACTTGTCCTTGGCGGAGCGGATCTCGACGGACTGCCCGGCCGCGAACGAGGTCAGCGGCGCCAGCCGGGTGTCGATCTCGTTGGAATAGACCCAGAGGTGGCCGGCCGACAGCCGCCGTTCCTCGTCCCGCTTCAGGCGCACGACGGCGAGGGCCTCGACGTCACCCTCCACGGTCTCGTCCGTCGCGCTCGTCGGGTCGCCGGTCATCGGAAGGCGGGCCATCGCGACCGAAGGCCGCGGGCGTTCTTGATATAGTCCATGCGCCATTCTATCCGAGTGCGGCCTGACCGTACGGCCGCTGCCCGGATAGTTCTTTCCCGACCCGCCCGAGCGCCGATGAGCCCATCCGCACCCCTGCCCGCCGGCCATCGCCTGGCCGGTGCCGCGAGCCCGTACCTGCGCCGCCACGCCGGCCAGCCGGTCGAGTGGTACCCGTGGGGAGCCGAGGCGCTCGACCGCGCACGTACGCTGAACCGGCCGATCCTGCTCTCGATCGGCTACGCGGCCTGTCACTGGTGCGAGGTGATGGCCGAGGAATCCTTCGCCGATCCGGCGATCGCCGGGCTCATCAACGAGCACTACGTGGCGATCAAGGTCGATCGCGAGGAGCGGCCCGACCTCGACCACCTCTACCAGCTGAGCCATACGCTGCTCAACGGCCGCGGCGGTGGCTGGCCGCTGACGGCGTTCCTGACCGCGGCCGACCAGGCGCCGTTCTTCGTCGGCACCTATTTCCCGGCCAGCGCCCGCGGCGGACTCCCCGCCTTCGCGGACGTCCTGTCCGGCATCGTCCGCTACCTCGCCGCGGAAGGGCCATCGATCGCCGCGCAGAACGAGCGCCTGCGCGCCGCGCTCGCGAGCGCGAGCGGCGGCCCGCCACCGGTCCCGGATGCACCACCGGCGGCCGCGGCGCTGCGCGCGCGCCTCGCCGAGCTCTTCGATCCCGACTGGGGCGGCTTTGCCCGCGCGCCGAAGTTTCCGCACCCGGTGCTGATCGAGGCGCTGCTGGCGCACTGGGCGGCCTCCGCCACGGGTCCGGAACCGGACCTCCAGGCGCTCTACATGGCGACGCTGACCCTGACGCGGATGGCCGAGGGCGGGCTGCGCGACCAGCTCGGCGGCGGCTTTGCGCGCTACGCCACCGACCGGCAGTGGCAGGTGCCGCACTTCGAGCAGATGCTGACCGACCAGGCACTCCTGATCCGGGTCTACACGGAGGCCGCGATCGCGACCGGCGAGGCGGCGTTTCGCGCCACGGCGACGGCCGCCGCGGATTTCGTGCTCCGGCGCCTGACCCTCGGCGACGGCGGCTTTGCGGCAAGCCTTGCCGCCGACTCCGCCGACGGCGAGGGCGCCTACTACCTGTGGACGCCCGATGCGGTGCGCGACGCCGTGGACGAAGGGGACTACGAGCTCGTCGCCCGCCACTACGGTCTCTCCCGCGCGGCCAACGTCGACGGCCGCTTCTGGCACCTGTACGTCGCTGAACCCGTCGACGCCGTGGCCGCGGCCCTTGCGATCCGCGCCGACGAAGCCGCGCGCCGCCTCGCCGCGGCTCGACTGAAGCTCCTCGAGGTCCGCGACGGGCGCACGGCGCCGTTTCGCGACGACAAGCGCCTCACCGGGGCGAACGCGCTGATGATCGGGGCACTCGCACGGCTGGCACGGGGCTTCGGCCTTCCCGGCTATGGCGAGGCCGCGCGGCGCACGCTCGCCGCCCTGCGATCCTCCGCCTGGGACGGACGGCGGCTCCTCGCCAGCACCTTCGACGGGCAGCAGGGCCCGCCGGGCTTTCTGCGCGACTACGCCTACCTCGGCGATTCGCTGCTCGAACTCCTGCAGTGGCGCTACGAGCCGGCGGACCTCGACCTCGCCGTCGCCCTCGCCGATGCGCTGATCGAACGCTTCGAGGCCGACGACGGCGGCTTCTGTTTCAGCGCCCACGAGGCGGAGCCGCTCTTCGTGCGCGGCAAGGACTGGACCGACGACGCGGCACCGTCGGGCAGCGGCGTGGCGACGCGGTTCCTGCTGCGGCTTGGCCGCCTCCTCGGCGAGGAGCGGTACCTCGCCGCGGCCGGCCGGGCGCTCCGGGCCGCGCAAGCGGCCATCGACCAGGACCCGCTGGCACACGGTACGCTGCTCGCCGCCGCCGCCGAGTGGGCGGAACCCGGCACCGTGGTCGTCGTGCGCGGCAGTGCCGCCGAGGTCGAGGAGTGGAGCGCGGCGCTCGCGCCGCTGTACCGGCCGGACCGGCTCGTCCTGCCGATCGGCGCGGACGTCGCCGACCTGCCCGCCGCGCTCGCGGTCCGCGCGGCGGGCACGGCGGCCCTTGCCTACCTGTGCCGGGGATCGACCTGCACCGGACCCTATACGACCCTCGCCACGCTGACCGCGGCGCTGCGCGAGGCGGGCTAGGCGGACGGCGAGCCGAGCGCGAGTGCGAGGCGCGCGCGCAGCGACCCGTGCCGGGCTGCGTCGAAGCGCGGCGCCGCCTGCCAGTCGTACGCCCACGGGTGCGCGGTCCGAAGGTCCGCGGGCTCGGTCGCGTAGCGCGGGAAGGCGTGGGCATGCAGCGCCGGTTCCAGGTTGCCGAAAATCGCGTAGTTACAGCGCACGGCGCCGGTCACCGCCAGGATCGCATCGCCGAGGCGCGCGAGATCGGCCAGGAACTGCGTGCGCCCCGCGGCGCGCAGGGCATTGAGGTCGGCGACGACGGGGTCCGGCAGAAGCAGGCAATAGCCCTCGAGCACCTGCGGGTCGCCGAGCACTACCCAGCCGGACGGCACGCGGGCGACCAGCGTCGGCTCGCTGCCGGCATTGAGGGCCGCCACCCGCCGGTGGATGGCCGTGACCGGCGTACTCACCGGGCGCACCGCACGCCAAGCTCTGCAAGGCTCGCCCGGGTCTCCGCCGGCGAGCGGTGCTCGATCGAGAGCCAGCCACGTTCGCGCGCCGCCCGCACGTTGACCGCCCGGTCGTCGATGAAGACCGTCCGCGCCGGCTCGAGACCGAAGCGCGCTTCGGCGGCGGCGTAGATCCCCGGTTCGGGCTTGAGGACACCGACCGTGTAGGAGGCGATCGCGCCGTGGCCGAGACTGGGGATCGCGAACGCCCGCTCGAGATGCGCCCAGTGGATCTCGCCCATGTTGGACAGGAGATGCACGCGATGCTCTTCGCTGGCCGCGCGCGCGAGATCGAGCATCGGCTGGACGGCGTGGTACATGCCGTTCCAGGCGGCGAGGAGCGCGGCCGGCTCCGGCTCGCGCTCGGTCAGTTCCGCGAGCCGGTCGAGGAAGGCGGCGGCACCGATCTCGCCCCGTTCGTGGGCGTCGAGATCGACCGCGCGGCACAGCGCCTCCATGTCGTGGGCATCCGCGCCGTGTGCGCGCATGAAGCCGAGGAAGGGCTGGTAGTCGGCGCCGACCAGCACCAGGCCGACGTCGAATACCAGCGTCAACGGGGAGGACTGCGTCATGGCCCGGCAGTCTATCCGTCCTGCGCTACACGTCCACCCGTTCGAGGAAGCAAAGACCCCGGGCGTCCGGTGCCCGGCGGCGCAGCACGAAGTCGAACCGATCGAGCGCGAGGCACAGCGCAAGGTCCTCGAGTGGCGCATAGGTCGCCGCCGGGTCGCGGAACTTGGCGGCGGCCGGCGAGTGTTCGAGCGCGGCGATCAGCGCCGTCTCGTCGACGGCACCGCCCTCGAGGCGTGCGGCGAGGATCGCGGCGCAGGCATCGTCCTCGGCACAGCGTTCACGGGCCTGGTAACCCATGCGCACGATCGTCACCTCGGCCGGTTGCCGCTGCCTGACGTAGCGGACGACTGCCGCGGCGTTGACGAGGCTGCCGGTGAGTACCTCCTCGGCGCGCACGCAGCGCACGAGACCCTGGGTGCCGGAATGGGTGGTATGGACGAGCGTACGGCCGGCGACGTCCGCCTGCCGGATGTGGTGCGGCGAGTTGCCGAAGTCAAAGCCCGGCTGCGGGCGGGCATTGCGTTCCCCGGCCACCAGCCAGCCGTCGTGGGCAGCGCGCAGGGCGAGCGCCTCCCCGACGCCGGCGACCGGCAGCAGGCGCGCGCCGCATGCCGCCGCGTACGGCGCGAAACTGAAGGCGCGGAACACGTCGATGACGATGGCGAGGCCGCGCGCGGCCTCGGCGCCCGCCACGAAATCGACGACCTCAACGCGCATGGCTGGCGCGTAGCGCGGCGATGTCGGCGGCGCCGACGGCCGCGGCGCTATTGCCGAAGGCGCCGCGCACATACGACAGGATCGCCGCCAGTTCGTCGTCTTTGAGCGTCGCGTAGCGCGGCATGACGGACGGATAGGGCCGGCCCGAGAGGGTTGCCGGCCGCTCGCCGTACATGACCCAGACGGCGAGGGCCGGGACCGGCCCGTTGACGGTCGGACTCAAGGCCAGCGCCGGCCGCAGGCCCTCGCGGGCGCTGCCGTCCGGCATGTGGCAGGCCACGCAGTAGCGGGCGTAGAGTGCCGCGCCGGGCCCGACCGGAGGCTCCGCCGGCGCGTTCGTGCCGCCGCAGGCGGCGACGAGGCACAGCAGCGGCCCGAGGGCCGCGGGTCTCAGCCGCTCCAAGCGCGCGGGCGGCCGGTGTCGAGATGGACGAAGCCGGGCGTACGGTAGTAACCGACGCCGCCCTGGCCGAGCGCAAGGCCGATGTCGCGCACCCGGGCGAGGTCGCAGCCCACGAGGCGGACGTCGATCGCCCTGCCCTCCATGTGCAGGCTGTGCGAGGCCACGCCCGCGGAGCGCTCGTGCAGCATCGCGTTGGTGGCCGGCGAGCGGTACCCGGAGATCACTTCGAACTCGGGATCGGTACCGGCCTCGAGCGCCACCGTGTGCAGGAGGTCGAGGAGGCGCGGATCGATCGGGTGGGTCTCCCCGTTACGGTGATCGCGCAGCACGCGATCGACCGCCGCCAGCGCCCCGCCGTGGTAGCTCTCGCCGGTGGCGTAGGCGATCGACAGGGATTCCAGGGTGTGGGTGTTGTGCAGGATCAGGCTGCGCGGCGTCTCGCGACCGGCGAGCGCCCACGACGGCCGGGCGCACAGCAGGGCGCCGAGCGCGGCACCGACACTGCCCAGTGCCTGGCGCCGGGTGCAGGGCAGCATCGGCGGCGAAACGCGGGTGCGGTGGCGCATGACCTGTGAACCCCTTACGGACCTGCCGCCAGTCTCGCCGACCGGGCCACGGCCGGCAAGGACCCGGTCGGCATTTTCAGGGTGTGCCTAAGGGTTGACCGTGAGGACCCGGGCCCGTGGCACGAAGTTGAAATCGGTCGCGCAGGCGGTCGTGTACGCCCCCATCATGCGCCCGACCAGGACGTCCCCCGCTTCCAGCTCCGGCAGCAGCAGCCCTTCGCGGATGACGTCGATGCTGTCGCACGTCGGCCCGGTCAGGGTGGCCGGTGTCCGCTCGCCCTCGGTCTTCAGGCTGTCGATCGGGTAGCGGACCGCATCGAAGATCTGGCCGCTGAAGGTCCCGTAGACGCCGTCGTCGAGGTAATACCACCACCGGCCCTCGCGGCGCGCCCGCCCGACCACGGAGGTGAGGCAGGTACCCGCGGCGCCGACCAGAAAGCGGCCCGGCTCGGCGATGACGCGGATGCCGGCCGGCAGGCGCGCAAGCGCCGCCCGGATCGGCGCGCAGAACGCGTGGATCTTCTCGCCCTCCGAGCCGTCAAGGTAGGTCGGAAAGCCACCGCCGATATCGAGCACATCGAGCGGGTGCTGGCCCGTCTGGCGGCCGGCGGCGAGGATCGCGCTGCAGGCGTCCACGGCGCTCGCGTGCGCGGCGGCATCGGCCACCTGCGAGCCGACATGGAAGGACAGGCCGCGAACCTTGAGCCCCAGCCGGCCCGCCAGCGCGAGCAGCTGCGGGGCATCGCCCGGCGTGCAGCCGAACTTCTTCGACAGGTCGGCCGCCGCGGTCGGATTGCGGAACGAGATGCGCAGCAGCAGCTCGGCGCGGGTGCGGTGCTTGACGAACTTGCCGATCTCGTCCTCGTTGTCGACGACAAAGGTGCGCACGCCGTAGCGCAGCGCATCGCGGATCTCGCTGTCGCGCTTGATAGGGTGCGTATGGATGCAGCGCTCGGCCGGGATGCCGGCCGCCTTGACGAGCGCCACCTCGCCGCTGGTGGCGAGGTCGAACGACGCGCCGACCGCGGCCAGGGCCCGGACCACGCCCAGTTCCGGGAGCGGCTTGAGGGCATAGTGCAGTTCAACGCCCGGCAGGGCCGCCGACAGCTGGCCGTAGCGCTCGCGCACGACGTTGCAGTCGATCAGGAAGAGCGGCGAGCCGTAGCGCGCGACCAGCGCCTCCAGCGCCTCGCGACGGTACGGGGCCTCCAGGATGGGCGCATCGGCGCTGGCGAGCTTCGATTTCGTCTGACGCATCTCTAAGTATCCTTTGGAGCGGCAGCACCGGCGCACCGGCACGACTGCCTGCTCCCCCAGGGGGCGCAAAATGGAAAGCGCCCGCCGTGACCGGACGTCACGGCGGGCTGCGAATGGGCAAAGTTTGCGTGCCACCGCGGCGCGTTGCAAGCGCCCGAGATTGCAATACGGTTAACGTGCCGTGGCGCGCTGCAGCCGGTCGCGGACCGCCTCCCAGTCGGCGGTTCCGGGAACGCTTTCAACGCGGATTTCCTGCGCGCCGAGCGCGTCGAGCCGACGCAGGCCGGCATAGAGCGCGCGCCCGTAGCCCTCGGCGTCGGCCGGCGCCACGAGCCACTCGAGGCCCGAGACACCGGGCGGCGCCGGCTGCCGGGCGAGGACCGCGGCCGCCCGGGCGTCAAGCGCGAGGTCGTCCGCCGCCACCAGCCTCGTCGGCGTGCGCGGGGCGTAGTGCGAGACGTCGCTGCCGGAGACCCGGGGACCGGCGCCACCGGCACCGGCGGCGACCGGGCCCACCACCGCGCGCAGCGCATCCACGCCGATCCGTCCCGGCCGCAGCACCGTCCACTGCCCGCCCAGCCAGCCGACGATCGTCGACTCGAGGCCCACCGCGCAGGGACCGCCGTCGAGCACGAGCGACAGGCCTGCGCCGAACTCGTCGCGGACGTGCGCGGCCGTCGTCGGGCTGATGCGCCCGTAGCGGTTGGCCGACGGCGCGGCGAGCGGACCACCGAAGGCACCGAGCAGCGCGCGCGCCACCGGGTGGGCCGGCACGCGCAGCGCGACCGTATCCTGGCCGCCGGTCACGGCAGCGCTGACCCGCGCGCTGCGCGGCAGCACGAGGGTCAGCGGGCCGGGCCAGAACGCCTCGGCGAGCGCCCGCGCCGAGTCCGGCACCTCGCGCGCATAGTCCCCGAGCTGATCGCCGCCCGCCAGGTGCACGATCAGCGGATGCTCGCTCGGGCGCCCCTTCAGCGCAAAGATGCGGGCGACCGCCGCCGGATTCCCGGCGTCACCGCCGAGGCCGTAGACGGTCTCGGTCGGGAAGGCGACGAGCTGCCCCTGGCGCAGGAGTTCAACGGCCGCCGCCAGTTCCGCCGCCGATGGCGTGGGCGTCATGTGCGCCCGCCGTCGCCGCGGCGATCGAGCTCGCGCGCCACCGTGAACAGCGACAGCGGCGCCGAGCCCTCGGCCTTGTTGTTGGCGATCAGGTACGTTTCGTGGCCCGCGGCGAGGAACTGCGCCAGAAGGCCGACGACCGCGGCGCGATTGCGCGGGTCGGGATCGACCAGCCGGTCGAACGGGAAGTAACGGTCGCGTGCCGCCTCGTAGTCCTGCGCCGGATGCAGCATCCAGCGCACGACCACGGCGCCCGAGCGCCACGCCGCCTCGCCGAGCAGGCTGTTCTGCTCGGTCACGGTCGGCATGTTCGGGTGCACGTTGTAGCAGTGAGTCACGCCGTGCCGCGCCAGGCAGTCGACGTAGGCGGCGCTCAGGAATTCGCGGTTGCGCAGTTCGACCGCGTACTGCGGGCCGCGCGGCAGGGCGGCGAGGAAGTCACCGAGGCGCGCGACGAAGCTGCGCGCGTCGCGCACGTGCGGCGCCGCCAGCGGCGGAAACTGGAAGAGCAGCACCCCCGCCCGCTCGCCGAGTCCCTCGACCATCGGTCCGATGACGGCCTGACGGGCGTACTCGGCGTCGAGGAAGCGGTCGGCACCGGGCGCCACGGGGCTGCGCCTGGCGAGCTGCGCGGCCGGCGTCGTGACCGCGGCGTGCGCCTTGACGAGAAAGCGGAAGTCGCCAGGCACCTGGGCTGCGTAGCGGGCGAACTCGGCTGCGGCGATCGTCGCGTAGAACGTCCGGTCGAGCCCGACCGTGCGCAGCAGCGGATGGCGCGCGTAGGCGGCGAGGCCCTCGCGGGCGAGCCGCTGTTCGCTGACGCGCTCGGCGTAGACAAGGCCGGCCCAGCCGGGAAAGGACCAGCTCGACGTACCGAGGCGCAACGAGCCCGGCAGGCGCAGCGCGAGCTCCACGACGTCCTCGGCGGCGGCGGCGGCGACGACGCCGTCCTGGCCCTCGCCGGGCACCGCAAAGAAGTCGAATTGCGAGGCGTCGGGCATGGCAACCGCGGTGGCGTCGGGATGCCGACACGGTACTTGCCGGCCCGGTCATTCGCAACGGTCGCCGCCACCGATTCAGTCCAGGGCCTGTCGCTCCCAGCCGACAGCCGTTCGGCGCACCTCGTAGGCCGGCCAGTAGTGGCGGTCGGGGCGCAGCGTGATCACCTCGACGACGTTGTTGAGGTTCAGCGTCTTGAGCCGCACCGAGTCGCGACCGCCACGACCGGCGACCGCGGCGAGGAAGGCGTCGAGATCCGGCGTCGGCTGGCCGTCAACGGCGACGATGCGCCGCCCGGCCAGGAGCCCGGCGCGGGTGGCGGGCGAGCCGTAGCTGAAGTTGGCGACGTACACGCCGCCCGGCGCGATCCCGCGCTGCGCGGCGAGCGCCCGCTGCGGCGTCTGCAGCGTCGCGCCCGCCCAGAGCACGAAGCGGTCGATATCGCGACCGGACAGTTCGCTGGTCGCGAGGCGCACCGTCTGCTCGGCACCGGCGCGCCAGAGCGTGAGCTCGACCGCGGGCTTCTGCGCCGCCCGCTCGACCTCCCGGAAGCGGTTGGCGATCGTCCCGTCGATGGCCAGCAGCAGGTCACCGGGTTGCAGCAGGCCCGCCGCCGGCGAGCCGGCGACCACGCGGCTGACCGAGAGGACCTGGCGGCGCCCCGGGCTGTGCGCCTCCAGCCGCGCGATCCACGCATCGGGCAGGCCGAGGCGGCGCGCCCCGGCCAGCGGCACGACCGTGAGTTCCGCTTCGAGCGAGCGCAGCGGTGTGGCATCGCGGGCGTGCGCGAGCGCATCGAGCACGAGCTCGGCGGGCACGCCGAAATTCGCCTGCGACAGCTCCCGGCCGTTGTCGAAGGCGAATGACGACCACAGCGCCGTCACCACGCCACTGCCGTCGGCGATCACGCCGTCGAAATCGGCCGGCCCGTTGACCAGGGTCACGACCTCGGCGTTGCTGTCGCGAAAACCGAGCGTCCGCGACGCCGGGAACTGCACCGGGTCGACCGTGGCGACTCTGGCTTCCTGCGTGACGACCCGCTGGTCGGGGCGCAGGCCGACGACGAACACCGCTTCCCCGGCCTTGAGATCGCGTGGCGCCAGCCGCGCCGCGGCCACCGGCGTCGAGCCGACGAGGCGCGGGTCGTAGGAGATGAACGCGAGGTTGTGCAGCGGATGGACGTACTCGACGCGCCCGGGCACGTCCAGGGTGCCGGCGAAGGTCAGCCGCACGTCACCGGCCGCGACCGGGACCGTGTTGCGGTCGACGACGACCAGGCCACGCGCCGCATCGAGCACGACGCCGGTCCCGTGGTAGCTGCGCTCGGCGACTCCGGAGACAAAGTACGGCAGGTCGTAGCTGACCGCGACCAGCGACGGCGCGAGTCGCCGGGCCCGCGGGTCGGCGAGGTCGACGGCGAAGGTCGTGCTGCCGGCGCGCGGCGCCTCGGGCGGCGGCGGCTCGGCGAGATCGCGGCACGGCCAGACGCCCGCGGCGTCGTCGCGGTGGCAGCGGCGCGCGGCGAACCAGCGCCGGTCGATACGGACGGTGCGCACCTGCGGCGAGCGCGAATCCTCCAGCGTGAAGAAGCGCACCGGCGCGTTCGCGCCGTCGGCGAGCGCGCCGAGCGCGCGCTCGAGATCGTCGAGCGTGCGGACCGGCTGGCCGCCGAACTCGGTCAGGACCGCGCCGCGCTGGATGCCGGCCGCCGCGAAGACGTAGCCCGGGCTTGCCACGAACACGCCGCTGACGGGCACGTTCATGTGCCGGGCCTGCTGGTAGGACAGGTTGTGCACGACCGCATCACCGAACTCGAGGTACTCGTCGGGCGTGATGCTGTGCAGGTCGAGCACCGGCAGTTCGCGCACGAGGCGCGCACCGCCACGCTCGACTTCGACCGACACCCGCCGCCCGACCGCCTCGTCGAGCGCCTCGGCCAGCGCCAGGAACTCGGTGACCGGGCGGTGATCGATGCCGATGACGACGTCGCCGACCTCGAGCGCGCCGGCCGCGGGGGAGCCGGGCTGCACCTGCCCGACGACGAGCATGCCGAGCTGGCGCGGGAAGCGGTGGCGCACCTCGCTCTCGGTGGCAGCGGCGAGGCCCAGGCGCTTCAGCTCGTCGAACGGCGTGTACTCGAACACGGTCTGCAGCGTGCCGCGCGGCACCGGCATTCCGGCCCTGACGAGGGCAAGCGCGCGGACGATCCGGTCGAGCGGCAGGTAGAAGCTCGACGCCGCTCCGGTCGCACCACCGGCATTGAGCGCGACCGCCCGGCCCTCGATGTCGACGACCGGCGAGCCCGACGAGCCTCCCGAGGTGCTGGACGCCGCCTGGAAGTAGAACGTGTTGAAGTCGTTGTAGCGACCGATCCCGTAGGCCGGCGCCTGGCGGTCGAGGCGGGCTATCGTGCCGGCGAGGAACGACAGCTGCTCGCCGGCATCGTTGCCGACCACGCGGATCTCCGTGCCGACCCGGGCGCCGGCCGGATACAGCGGGATCTCGCGCGGCGTGATGAAGTGGAGCTGGGCCGGATCGTAGCGGTAGATGCCGAAGTCGTGGACCGGATCGCGGTAGACGGGGTAGAGGCGCACTTCCTCGCGGTTGACGAACACCGCGCGCGCCGTCACCGGCCCGCTCGTGACCACGTGGCGGTTGGTCAGGATCAGGCCGCGCCGGGCGTCGACGACGAAGCCCGTGGCCTGGGCCGTCGTGCTCGTCTCGGTGTCAAAGGCCCGGTTCAGGTCGATCTGGATGGCGACCACGCCCTGCGAGATGGTGTCGAGCGTGCGCGCCCATTGCGGGCGGGACTCGACGCTGGCGGGCACGGCCGGGGCCGCGGGCGCGGGCGCCCCCACGGCCGGCAACGCGGCGAGAAGCGCCAGCGTGGCGGCGACGCCGCGCCAGCTCGCGTACCGCCTGCCGGCCGGTCGTGCTCTACGGCGGCCGGTCAAAAGTCGAAGCCGTAGGCGCCCTTGAAGCGGGCCTTGAATCCGGCGAGGTCGTAGCTGTGGTTCTGCGTACCGGCGTGCGCGATCTTGATCGCTCCCATCAGGGAGGCGATGCGGCCCGTGGTCGCCCACGGTAGGTTGTGCGTCAGGCCGAAGATGAGACCGGCGCGGTAGGCATCGCCGCAGCCGGTCGGGTCGACGACGGCCTCGGCCTTGACCGGCGGGATATCGATCCGTTCGCCGGCGCTGTAGATCGTCGAGCCCTGGGCGCCGCGCGTCACGATGTACGCCTCCAGGCGCCCGGCAATGGCCTCCGGCGCGAGGCCCGTGCGTTCCTCGACGAGCGCCGCCTCGTAGTCGTTGACCACGAGCCAGCTTGCCTGGTCGATGAACCGGTTGAGGTCCTCGCCGTTGAACATCGGCAGGCCCTGCCCGGGATCGAAGATGAACGGCACGCCGGCACGGGCCAGCGCCGCGGCGTGCCCGACCATCGCCTCGCGGCCGTCGGGCGCGACGACGGCGAGCGAGTAGCCGTGACCGGCGGGAATCGCGATCTCGTGGGCCCGGCTCATCGCGCCGGGATGGAAGGCCGTGATCTGGTTGTCGTCGATGTCGGTCGTGATGTAGGCCTGCGCCGTGTAGGAACCGCTCATGACGCGCACGTGGGTCAGGTCGACGCCGTGCCGCGCGAGCCACGTCGCGTACTCGCCGAAGTCATCGCCGGCCGCGGCGAGGAGTGACACCGGCAGGCCCAGCAGGCGCGCGTTGTAACCGATGTTGCCGGCGCAGCCGCCGAAATTCCGCCGCAGGTCCGGTACCAGGAAGGCGACCGACAGGCTGTGGATCCGGTCCGGCAGGATGTGATCGCGGAAACGGCCGTCGAACACCATCACGGTGTCGTAGGCGAGGGAACCACAGACGAGGACGGACATGGGCGAGCTCCGGGTGGGGACGGCGCACGATACCTGCCGGCTGCCGGGCATGCCAGCAGCGCGGTCGCGCGCTTCGGGACTAGTGGTCGGCGAGCACCAGCACCCAGTTGACGGCGAGCAGCACGAAGCTCATGAACACGGCCGCGGAGCCGAGATCCTTGGCCAGTCCCGACAGCGGATTGCGTTCGACCCCGATGCGGTCGATGGCGGCCTCCACGGCGCTGTTCAGGAGCTCGACGATCAGGACGAGCAGCATCGGGCCGACGAGCATCGCCCGCTCGATCCCGGAGTGCCCGAAGTAGAGGCCCGCCGGCAGCACGATCAGTGCACCGAGGCACTCCTGGCGGAACGCCTCCTCCTCGTTCCAGGCCCCGGCAAATCCCTTCCAGGAGTTGCCGAACGAGGCCAGCAGCCGGCTCAGGCCGCGCGGCTTTTCGCGACCGCCGATGACGACCGGACGGGCCTCGCCCGTCATGGCCGCACGACCGGGCGGTCAACCGCCGCCGGCATGGGTATCTCGCGCATCAGCGAACCGCCTTTAAGTCCCCTAGTTCGTTGATTTTAGACCATGTCCGGGCGCTGCGGGAAATCCTCGGCGGGCCGCGCGCCAGCCCGGCACGGCCTCCCGCCCGCCGCTCCGGGCCGGCCTTGGGATTCGGCCCCGATCCCCGCCATAATCTCCGTCCTGCCGAGCCAGCTGGCCGGTCCCGTCCGTCACCCGAGTCCCACCATGGCCCTGCCCGCCCGTCGCCGCTCGCTTCAGGTAAAGATCGGCTCCGTCGCCATCGGCGGTGACGCCCCGATCGTCGTGCAATCGATGACCAACACCGACACCGCGGACGTCGCCGGCACGGCCGAGCAGGTCCTGGCGCTCGCCCGGGCCGGATCCGAACTCGTGCGCATCACGGTCAACACCGCAGAGGCCGCCGCGGCCGTCCCGCGGATCCGCGAACGGCTGGAGCGTGCCAACGTCTCGGTGCCGCTCGTCGGTGACTTCCATTTCAACGGCCACAAGCTCCTGCGCGAGGAGCCGGCCTGCGCCGAGGCGCTGGCGAAGCTGCGCATCAATCCCGGCAACGTCGGCCGTGGCGCCAAGCGGGACACCCAGTTCGCGGACATGATCGAGGTGGCCGCGCGGCACGCGAAGCCGGTGCGCATCGGCGTCAACTGGGGGAGCCTCGACCAGGACCTCCTGACCCGGCTGATGGACGAGAACTCGGCGCGCACCGAACCCTGGGACACGATGGACGTCGTGCGCGAGGCGATCGTCGTCTCGGCCCTCGAGAGCGCGGCGCGCGCCGTCGAGCTCGGCCTTCCCGCCGATCATATCGTCCTGTCCGCCAAGGTCAGCGGCGTCCAGGACCTGATATCGATCTACCGCAACCTCGCCCGGCGCTGTGACTACCCGCTGCACCTCGGCCTCACCGAAGCCGGCATGGGCTCCAAGGGCATTGTCGCCTCGTCGGCGGCCATGGGCGTGCTGCTGCAGGAAGGCATCGGCGACACGATCCGTGTGTCGCTGACCCCGGAGCCCAACGGCGACCGTACGCGCGAGGTCGTGGTCGCCCAGGAACTGCTGCAGACGATGGGATTCCGCGCCTTCACGCCGCTCGTGGTGGCCTGCCCGGGCTGCGGCCGGACCACCAGCACGTATTTCCAGGAACTCGCGCAGACCATCCAGAGCCACCTGCGCGAACGGATGATCAGCTGGCGCGGCGAATACGTCGGCGTCGAGAACCTGAGCGTCGCGGTCATGGGCTGTGTCGTCAACGGCCCCGGCGAGAGCAAGCACGCCAACATCGGCATCAGCCTGCCCGGCACCGGCGAGCGTCCGGTCGCCCCGGTCTACGAGGATGGCGAGAAAACCGTGACGCTGAAGGGCGAACGCATCGCCGAGGAATTCACCGAGCTGCTCGAAGCCTACGTTGCCCGCCGATACGAACGCCGCGGAGAAACCCCATGACCAACTCCATGCCGGGTACGGATGCGCTCGCCGACCAGCGCTGCAAACCCT
>CAIMCI010000348.1 GCA_903839465.1 uncultured Pseudomonadota bacterium | reverse complement strand
GGCTGCCGAGCGCGCGCCCGTCGAGCGGCCCGGCGAGCGCGGCCTGCAGGAGGCCGCGCGCCGCGCTCAGCGTCGCCGGGTCGTCGAGTTCCTCGGCGGCGACCGCGAGCAGGTGGCGGCCCAGGTAGACGTGCGCACCGTCGGCACCGGTGGCTTCTGCCTCGACGCCCCGCTCGGGGCGGACGCGGTAGTAGGCATCAGCCCGCACGCGTTCACCGGTCGCCTCGATCTGCGTGTAGTCGACTCCGTAGCCGAGCGCCTCGAGCAGCCGCTTCTCGAACAGGCGCAGGGTCCGCGCCTCGTCGGCGGGACCGGCGAGCTCGAGGAGCGCGCCGGCGTAGACGGCATAGAGTTCCGGCTGCGCCTCGTTACGCGGCAGGAGCTTCAGCATCAGTTCGTTCAGGTAGAAGCCGGACAGCACCCGGGTCGGCGGCAGCGCCGCAGGTCCTGGCGCCGCCTCGACGCCGGTCAGGTTGCCGGCGTCACCGCCGGCATCACCGGTGTAGGAGACGAGCAGCGGCGTGAACGGCCGCAGGAGCGCCGACCAGCCGTTCTTGCCGCCGCGCGCCCCGCGCGCGAACAGGCTGACGCGGCCATGGTCTTCGGTGTAGAGTTCGAGGATCCGGCTCGTATCGCGGTACGGCCGGTGATGCAGCAGGTAGGCCGGCTGCTGCTGGACGCGGGCGCGGCGAGTCATGAACCCTCGTAACCGAATGCCTTCAGTGCGTTGGCGCTGTCCGCCCAGTTTTCCTTGACCTTGACCCAGAGCTCGAGGTGCACGCGCCGGCCGAGCGCCTGGTTGAGCGACAGGCGCGCGGCCCGGCCGACGCTCTTCAGCAGCTCGCCGGCCTCGCCGATCACGATGACCTTCTGGCCCGGCCGCTCGACCCAGACCACCGCCGAGATCTCCGTGCGGCCGTCCTCGGTAGGCTGCCAGCGCTCGATCTCGACGGTCAGTCCGTAGGGCAGCTCGTCCTGCAGGCGCAGCATCAGCTTCTCGCGGATGATCTCGGTCGCCAGGAACTGCTCGCTGCGGTCGGTGAGCTGGTCCGGCGGGTACATCGGCGGGGATTCCGGCAGCTCGTTGGCGATCAGCCGTGGCAGGGAGGCGATGTTGCTGCGCTTGCTGGCCGACACCGGCACGATCGCCTTCCAGTCATGCCGGCGCGAGAGTTCATTCATGAACGGCAGCAGGCGGTCCTTCTGGGCCACGCGGTCGACCTTGTTCACGACCAGTATCGAGGGCTTGCCCGCGCGCTGGATGCGCCCGAGCACGTACTCGTCCTCCGGTGCGAAGGTCAGCGCCTCGATCAGGAACACCACGACGTCCGCATCGTCGAGGGAGACGGCCGCGGAGCGGTTCATGTACTGGTTGAGCATGCGCTTGTGGGTGCTGTGCAGGCCCGGCGTGTCGACGAACGCGATCTGCGCGAAAGGCTCGTTCAGCAGACCCACGATGCGGTGCCGGGTGGTCTGCGGCTTCGGCGTCACGATGCTGAGCTTGGTGCCGAGCAGGGCGTTGAGCAGGGTCGACTTGCCGACGTTCGGCCGACCGACCAGCGCGGCGAATCCGGCGCGGTAGCCCTCCGGAACGCCTGCCTCCACGGTCGGGGGCTCGGGCAGTTCCTCGTCATCCGCGCCGGGCGGCAGGTCGTGGCTGTTCATCGGCAAAGTGTAGCGCGCCGGCGCCCCGGCCGGGCCTTCAGCGCAGGCCGTGGACCGCCGCGAGCACCGCCTCGGCCGCCGCCTGCTCCGCCCGGCGCCGGCTGGTACCGGTCGCCTCCCGCTCGACATCGAGCGAGGCGATGCTCGCGCGGACCCGGAACACCTGGTCGGGCGGCTCGCCGCCGACCTCCTCCACCGTGTAGGCCGGCAGCGGCAGCGACCGGCCCTGCAGCCACTCCTGCAGCAGCGACTTCGCGTCCTTGACCGACTCCAGCGCCGGGAGGCCGGCGTGGCGTGTCGCCAGCAGGTCGACGATCAGGCGCCGGGCGGGCTCCGGCCCGCCGTCGAGGTAGAGGGCACCGATGAGGGCCTCGAGCGCGTCGGCGAGGATCGAGCGGCGGCGGAACCCGCCGGATTTGAGCTCCCCGCCGCCGAGCAGGAGGCGGTCGCCGACGCCGAGACCCTCGGCGAGATCGGCCAGCGTCTCGCCGTTGACGAGGTGCGCCCGGTAGCGGCTGAGCGTCCCCTCGTCGGCATCGGGGTAGCTCTCGTAGAGCCAGCGGGCGACGGCCAGCGACAGGACCGCGTCGCCGAGGAACTCGAGGCGCTCGTTATGGCGGCCGCCGAAGGAACGGTGCGTCAGGGCCGCGACGAAGAGCGCGGGATCCCGGCACTCGTAGGACAGCGTGCGCGCCACCCAGTCGGCGACGCGTTGGGCGGTCGCGGTCACGGCCCCGGCTCACTGCGCAGGGATTTCCACCTTCTTGTCGAAGTGGACGAGGAACGAGACGTTGGCGATGAACGGCGCCTTGTAGTCGTATTCGGCGCGCACCACGAGCTGGTCGTCCTCGCGCGTGATCTGCACCGTCTTCGCATCGATCGACTTGACGTCGCCGATGTCGAAGTTCTTCTCCACCGAGCGCGTGATCTGCGCCGGCGAGTTCTCACCGGCCGACTTCAGGCCGTCGAGCGCCTTGGCGACGCTCTGGTACTCGAGGAACGCCGGTGCCAGCCGGACGGCGGCGAGCGCGAAGACGCCGAAAATGGCGAACACGAACACGATACCGAGCAGCGTCATGCCGCGTTGCCGCCGATGGTTCATAGACGCCCCCTGGAGGTTCGTTGCAAAACAGTCACTTAACGAACAAATGCCGCCCGGACCCGGACTAGTTTACCGCCCGGCCGATCCGCCGCCACTGCGGGCCGCTGCCATTGCCGATGTTGAGCCAGATGCGCACCGCCTTGCCGACCAGGTTCGCCTCCGGAACCATGCCGAGCTGCTCGGGAAAGCGGCTGTCGGCGCTGTTGTCGCGGTTGTCGCCCATGAAGAAGTAATAGCCGGGCGGCACGGTGGTCTCGAAGTCGGGAACCGAGCCGTGCAGGGGCCCGGCGTTGACCGGGTTGACGTGACACTGGTTCAGGGCCCGGCGTCCGCCGCACGAGCGCCGCTCGATGTAACCCGGGCAGTACATGAGCCGGTGCTCGTGGCTGCCGAGGTTCTCCACACCCTCCTGGAACTCCTCGTAGCAGGCATCGTCGGTGTAAAGCCCGGTGCCGCGGACCGGCACCGGCGTGCCGTTGATCGTGATGGCATCACCCCTGACCACGACCCGGTCGCCCGGCAGCGCCACGAGCCGCTTGATGAAGTTGACCGAGGGGTCCTTCGGCGTGCGGAAGACGATGACGTCGCCGCGCTGCGGATCGCCGACCGGCACGACCCGGGTGTTGATGACCGGCAGCTTGAGGCCATAGGCGAACTTGTTGACGAAGATGAAGTCGCCGTCCAGCAGCGTCGGCATCATCGAATCGGACGGGATGCGGAACGGCTCGAACAGGAACGAGCGGATCGCCAGCACCGCGAGGACGATCGGAAAGAAGGACCGGGCGTACTCGACCACGATCGGCTCGGGGCGCCCCGCCGCGAGGCGCGCCTTGCGCCACAGGAGCGAGTCTAGACCGTAGACGACGCCGGTGACCACCGAGCCGAGCAGCAGGAAGAATGAAAAATCGTAGACCATGATTACTTCTTCCCGACCTGCAGCACGGCGAGGAACGCCTCCTGGGGAATCTCCACGGTACCGAGCTGCTTCATGCGCTTCTTTCCTTCCTTCTGCTTCTCGAGGAGCTTGCGCTTGCGGCTGATGTCGCCGCCGTAGCACTTGGCCAGCACGTTCTTGCGCATCGCCTTGACGCTGGCCCGGGCGATGATCTGGCCGCCGATCGCCGCCTGGATGGCCACTTCGAACATCTGGCGGGGAATCAGTTCCTGCATCTTGTCGACCAGTTCGCGGCCGCGATGGTAGGCCGTGTCCTTGTGCACGATCAGCGACAGGGCATCGACCCGGTCGCCGTTGATCAGCACGTCCAGGCGCGACAGGTTGGCGGCCTGGAAGCGGTTGAACTCGTAGTCGAACGACGCGTAGCCGCGACTGGCGCTCTTCAGGCGGTCGAAGAAGTCGAGCACGACGTCGGCCATCGGCAGCTCGTACTGCAGCGACACCTGGTTGCCGACGTACAGCATCTTCTTCTGCACACCGCGCTTTTCCGTGCACAGCTGCAGAACGGCGCCGACGTGTTCCGGCGGCACCAGGATGTTGGCGGTGATGATCGGTTCGCGCATCTCGGCGACGCGATCGAGCGGCGGCAGCTTCGACGGGTTGTCCACGTACAGGAGCTCGCCGTCGGTCTGCAGCACCTCGTAGATCACGGTCGGCGCGCTGGTGACGAGGTCCAGCCCGTACTCGCGCTCGAGGCGCTCCTGCACGATCTCCATGTGCAGGAGGCCGAGGAAGCCGATGCGAAAGCCAAAGCCGAGGGCGGTGGAGACTTCCGGCTCGTAGTTGAGCGCCGAGTCGTTGAGCTTGAGCTTGGCGAGCGCATCGCGGAACGGCTCGTAGTCCTCGGAGGACACGGGGAAGAGGCCGGCGAACACCCGGGGCTGGATCTTCTTGAAGCCGGGCAGCGCATCGGCGCAGGGCGCGGATTCCAGCGTGATCGTGTCGCCGACCGGCGCACCGTCGATTTCCTTGATGCCGGCGATGATGAAGCCCACCTCGCCCGCCGCGAGCTCGACGCCGTCGGTGCGCTTAGGGGTGAAGCGGCCGAGCCGCGAGCACTCGTGCGCGCGGCCGGTCGTCCAGACGCGGATCTTCTGGCCGCGCTTCAGGCGGCCGTTGACGACCCGCACCAGCGACACGACGCCGACGTAGTTGTCGAACCACGAGTCGATGATCAGGGCCTGCAGCGGCGCCTCGGGATCCCCGGTCGGGGCCGGGATGCGCTTGACGATCTCCTCGAGCAGGAGGTCGACGTTCAGTCCGGTCTTGGCCGAGACGTGCAACGCGCCGTCGGCCGGAATGCCGATGATCTCCTCGATCTCCTTGCAGACCCGCTCGGGGTCGGCGGAGGGCAGGTCGATCTTGTTCAGCACCGGCAGGACTTCCAGTCCCTGGTCGAGCGCGGTGTAGCAGTTGGCGACGCTCTGCGCCTCGACACCCTGCGCCGCATCCACGACCAGGAGCGCTCCCTCGCAGGCCGCGAGCGAGCGCGAGACCTCGTAGGAGAAGTCGACGTGCCCCGGCGTGTCGATGAAGTTGAGCTGGTAGTCGACGCCATCCCGGGCGCGGTAGCGCAAGGTCACGCTCTGCGCCTTGATGGTGATGCCACGCTCGCGCTCGAGGTCCATCGAATCGAGGACCTGCTCCTGCATCTCGCGCTGCTCGAGACCGCCGCACATCTGGATCAGGCGATCGGCCAGGGTCGACTTGCCGTGGTCAACGTGGGCGATGATCGAGAAATTGCGGATCGGCGGACGGACCAGGGACATGCGCGTAGGGACTCCCGCGGGCGGGGAGCCCGAGTGCCGGAATTATACCAGCTGGCGTCGGCCCGCCCCGGCCGACCGGCGGGCCGGGTCAGCGTGCCGAGGCGTCCGGTCGCAGCAGCCGTTCCAGCTCGGCGAGGTCGAGGTGGCCGGCGCAGGCCACCAGGCCGTCGACCAGCACGACCGGCACCTTGTGACCATAACGGCGCCGGCTGTCCGGATCGGCGTCGACATCGCGGATTTCCACGGCCAGCGCGTGGCGGCTCGCCCAGGGCAGCAGGCCGGCCAGGAGCTCCTCGCACAGCGGGCACTCCTCGCGGCCGTAGTAGAGGAGTTCTCCCACCATCAGCGGCCGCTGCCGGCGGCGGACTCGATGGCCGCGGCGATCAGCCGCACCGTGTCCGGCGGTACCTCGCCGATGGCCGTGACGTGCTGGTTGCCGACCCGGAGCGACATCGCGTAGGCCGAGCCGACACTGCCCTGCCCCTCGCGGACCGGCCGGCCCGACACCGGCTGTTCGACGAACACCGACACCGTGGCGAGCCCGTCCGACAGCACGAGGTGGAGCGCGGGTTCGCCACCGCCAGGCAGGGTCTGCTCGCTGGCTGCCGACAGGCGGAACCCGGGCGGCAGTTCCGCACTGCCCCACGGCAGCGCCGCTGGGCTGCGCAGCATGCCGCGCTCCTGGCTGACAAAGGTGTAGCCGCGCGCGTCGAGGGCGGGCTTCAGCTCGTGGCTCGGCAGATGGGCCGGAAAGTCGATGCGCAGGAACAGGACCTGCTCGAGGACCCGCCCGTCGGCGTCGTAGAGTTCGGTGCGTACCGGCATGTAGGTCGCCTCGTCGATCCACAGCCGGTAACCGAACCGGTGCCGGTCACGCGGGCGCACGTCGATGAGCTGCGCCGGCGTGCCGAGGAGGCTGCGGCTGCGCCGCTCGACGCTCAGTGCGTAGCTCGCCTCCAGCGCCGCGACGTCGAAGGTCGGGAGAGTGCCGAGCAGCGGTCCGCGCGAATCGTGCGCCTCGACCAGCACGCGGCGCTGGTCGGCGAGGTAGCAGTAGACGCCGGCGCGGTTGCGGATGACCTCGCGGCCGGCACCCGACAGACTGACGAGCCGTTCCTCGACGCCGGCGGGCCCGCTCCGGTGCAGGATCCTGAGCCGCTCCACCTGGCCCTGGGCGAGGTGCACGAAGTCGGCATCGTAAGTGCGCCCGCCAAGCGCGGCGTTCATGCGCTCCAGCCAGTCGCGTGCCGAGCCCGGCACGGCCGCGGCGGCCTCGCCGAGGAGGCAGGCCGCGAACAGGAGGCCGGCCACGGCGCAGCGCCGGCCGGTCGTCCGGCCGGTCATCGCGCGCCGGCACCCATGGCGCTGGGAGCGAAGTCGCTGGGATCGCGCGCAAACGGCGCCGGCCACTCGGGGGCCGACTCCACCGCTTCCTCCGCCACGAGCCCGCTCAGGACCGCGCGACGGCCCAGCGGCGAGCTGTACTCGGCATGGGCCACGACGTAATTGGCGAACTCCGAGGCCGGGCGCACCGGCACCGGCGCCCGGTTGGGCAGGGGCGTGACGTAGCTCGCCGGCTCGCCGCTGCCGGCGAGGCGCAGCGCGCTGCTGCGCGGCAGAAGATCGGTGATCGTCGGCAGGTCGGCCCGTGCCGCCGGCGCGGTGCTGGCGAGCGGTACCGCGGCGGGCCCGACCGGCGCCGTGCCGCGGCCGACGAGCAG
>CAIMCI010000347.1 GCA_903839465.1 uncultured Pseudomonadota bacterium | reverse complement strand
TGTTGCTGTTGATGTTGATGGTCGTGTTGTTGCCCGGCCGGTTCCACGAATTGGGGTAGTTGGGCGGACGGTTGTACGGCCCGCCCGGGCGATAGCCCGGGCCGTAGCCGCCGTAGTTGTAGTGCGGCGCGTAGATGTAGGTGTTGCCACCGTACGGTCGCCCGCCGTAGTAGAAGCCACCGTAGCCCCAGTGCGGGCACGGGTAGTAGCTGTCGGAAATGATGCTGTGCACGACGACGCCAGCGAAGAAGCCGAAGAACGCCGCCGCGGCGACATCGCCCGACGTGGGGCCGGTCTGCACCGGCTGCGTGTACACGGTGGTCGGCGGATAGGTCGGTACGTAGACGACCTTCGGATCCGAGGGCTGGATGATGATCACCTGCTGGCCGGCCTCGGTCTGCGTGACGACCTGCTGTTCCTTCGTCGTCTTCAGGTTGCCGACCGCCTGGGCCTGGGCCCGCAGACGCTGCACCGAGGCGAGCACCGCGCCCTGGTCGGTGTTGAACGCCGAACCGATCTGCTTGGTCCAGTCGAAGTTGGAGCACATCATGTCGAGCACGGTCGGAAACTGCACGAGCGCCTGCAGGCTCGGTCCGAAGCCGGCGCGGGTCGCCTCGTCCTGCAGCGCCTGGCCCTTGAGATCGGTGTGCTGGACCAGCCAGTTGCCGCCGTCCATCACTTCCTGCGGATAGGCCGCGGCGGCGAGGATCTGGCCGAGCAGCGCGTCGGGGTAGAGCGCGATCGGGGCGAGAAGTTCATCGAGCTTCGCCGGTTCCATGGCCGACGCCGCGAGCTTCGGCGCCGGGACCGGTGCCGCGGTCGTGGCCGAGGTGGTGGCCGCCAGGGCGGAGTTGGCCAGCAGCATCGCCGCGGCAAGAGTCCAGAGCCATCTGCGCATACGCACCTCGTCCGCGTTCGCCGCAACCGCTGCCGCGAATCCTCCGGTCGTGCATTGTGCCGTGCCGATTGGCGCGCTAGCAATCGCGCCCATTGAATGCGCCGGCACGACGCGGGCCCGCGCGGGATCCGTATCCGGCCCGGCGCCGATTGACGGCGCCGGGCGGGCCGGGCATCCTCCGCGGCACACGTGCAGGTCCCCGCGAGGGGATTGAAAGGGAACCGGGTTAGAAGCCCGGGCTGCCCCCGCAACTGTCAGCGGTATGCCGCGCATCACATGCCACTGGGCCACCGGCCCGGGAAGGCGATGCGAGGATCGAGCCGCAAGCCAGGAGACCTGCTGCACGTGGTCGTCCATCGAGCGACCGGGGTGCGTCGCAAGAGCGGGTTTTCCGAGTGACGACGGGAGGCGGCGTGACGCGCTGGCCCGGAGTCGCGGTGCGGATCCTGCAACGGTTCCACGTCCCCGCCCGGACCCGCCGGAGCGTCGCCAGTGTTGGCGTCGATCCGGGAACCTGCTCACCACCATGCCCTACTCACCTGCTGTGGCGCGTCCGCGCGCCGTCCTCGTCCTTGCCATTCTCGCCAGCCTCGGCGCGGCAGCCTACGCCCGGGCCGAGGCCGGCGACCCCGCCGACGGCGGCGCCGCCGGCCCGGCCCATCCGTTCGACGACGTCGTCGTGGTCGCCAACCGCGCCCCGGAACCGCTGTCCCAGGTCGGCAGCTCCGTCACCGTGCTCTCCGAGGCCGTGATCCGCGACAGCCAGGCGACCTTCGTCGCCGACCTCCTCGCCACGACGCCGGGCATCAGCGTCGCCCGCAACGGCGGCGCCGGAGCGCTGACCACGGTCTTCATCCGCGGTGCCGAGTCCGACCAGACGGTCGTGCTCGTCGACGGCGTGCAGTTCAGCGATCCGTCGGCGCCCGGTGGCGACTTCGACGTCGGCGCGCTGCTCACCGGCGACGCGTCGCGCATCGAGATCCTGCGCGGTGCGCAGTCGACCCTCTACGGCAGCCAGGCGATCGGCGGCGTGGTGTCGATCTCGACCTCGCCACCGACGCCGAGCCCGGCCACCAGGCTCAGCATCGAGGGCGGCTCGCGCAGCACGGGCCTAGTCAGCGCCTCGACCGGTGCGACGATCGGCGAGGTCGGCGTGCGCCTCGCCGGCCAGCACCTGCAGACGGCGGGCATCTCGGCGTTCGACCAGAACCTCGGCGGCCGCGAACGCGACGGCCACCGCAACAACGGCCTGACCGGCCGCCTCGACTACGCGCTCGGTGCCAACTGGGCGCTCGACCTGCGCGGTTACTACTCCCAGTCGCGGACCGAGTACGACGGTCTCGCGCCGCCCACCTATGCCTTCGGCGACGATCGCGAGTACGGCACCTACCGGCAGGGTACGGGCTACGCGGGCCTGAACGGCAGCAGTCTGGAGGGCGCCCTCAAGCACCGCCTCGCCCTGCAGTACACCGACAGCGACCGGCGCGCCTACAACCCGGCGCTCGCGGGTATCACCGAGACCTTTTACGGCACCGGCCGCAACCGCCGCATCGAGTACCAGGGCACCTGGGCGCTCGGCGAGCGCTCCCGGCTGGTGTTCGGCGCCCAGGACGAGCGGGCCTCGATGTCGACCGACTCGCCGGCCTACGACGTGGGTCCCGGCCTCGTGCGCGGCAGCGCCGTGACGCGCAGCGCCTACGCGCAGGTCACGACGACCCGCGACGGCCTGACGCTGACGGCCGGGGCCCGCCACGACCACCACGATACCTTCGGCTCGCACTCGACCGCGCAGGGTGCCGTGGCCTGGGCCCTCGGTCACGACGTGGTGCTGCGCGCGAGCTTCGGCCAGGGCTTCAAGGCGCCTGCCCTCTACCAGCTCTACTCGCCCTACGGGAGCGCGCAGCTGGCGCCGGAAACGGCCAACAGCTGGGATGCCGGTTTCGAATTCCGCCCGCTCGCCGGGCGCGGCCTCATCGGCATCACGTATTTCCACCGCGACAGCGAACACCTGATCGCCTACGTCGACTGCTCGACGCCGCAACCGCGCTGCCTCGCCCAGCCCTTCGGCTACTACGCCAACACCGCCCGCGCGGTCGCGCAGGGCGTCGAGGTGCAGGCCGGCCTCACCGTCAGTCAGTCCTGGAGCGCGGCCGGCAACTACACCTACGCCGATTCGCGCGACCGCTCGCCGGGGGCGCCGAGCGAGGGCCG
>CAIMCI010000346.1 GCA_903839465.1 uncultured Pseudomonadota bacterium | reverse complement strand
TGCCGCATCCAGTTCAACCGGGTCGCGAAGAAGAACGCGATCACCGCCGCCATGTACGCCGCGCTGGCCGAGGCGATCGTGGCGGCCGAGGCGGATCCCGCGGTGCGCGCCGTGCTCATCGCCGGCCATCCCGACATCTACACGGCCGGCAACGACCTCGAGGATTTTCTGAAGAATCCGCCGAGCGGCGAATCGAGCCCGGTGTTTCGCTTCCTGAGCGCCATCAGCACCGCCGGCAAACCGGTGGTCGCCGCGGTCAGCGGTGCGGCGATCGGCATCGGCACCACGCTGCTCCTGCACTGCGACCTCATCTACGCCGCCGAGGACGCGCGCTTCCAGCTGCCGTTCGCCCAGCTCGGGCTCGTGCCCGAGGCGGCGTCGAGCCTCCTCCTGCCGGCACTGGCCGGATACCCGCGCGCCGCCGAGAAGCTGCTGCTCGGCGAGCCGTTCGGCGCCACCGAGGCGCTGGCGATGGGGCTCGTCACGGCGGTGCTGCCGCGCGGCGATCTGATGGATCATGTCGAGCGGCAGCTGGCGAAACTGGTGGCGCTGCCGCCCGGCGCGGTGCGCGCGACCAAGCGGCTGATGAAAAGCCATGGCGCCGGAGCCGTGGCCGCGCACATGCGCGAAGAGGCCGCCGAGTTCATCGCGCGGCTCGCGACACCGGCCGCGCGCGAGGCCTTCACCGCCTTCTTCGAGCGCCGCCGGCCGGACTTCAGCCGGCACGACTGACGACAGACTGCCCGACAACTCTGGAGCGATGCATGACGGTAAACACCACACTCAGGGGCAAGGTCGCGTTCATCAGCGGCGGCTCGCGGGGCATCGGGCTCGCCATCGCGGTGCGCCTCGCGCGCGAAGGCGCCAACGTCGTCATTGCCGCCAAGACGACCGTGGCCAACCCGAAGCTGCCCGGCACGATCCACACGGCGGCCGCCGAGATCGAGGCCGCCGGCCGTGAACACGGGGTCGCCTGCCTGCCGGTGCAGACCGACATCCGCGAGGAAGACAGCGTCCTTGCCGCAGTCGAGGCGGCGCGCGCGCGCTTCGGCAGCATCGACATCCTCGTCAACAATGCGAGCGCCATCAACCTGACCCCGACCGCCGCGACGCCGATGAAGCGTTTCGACCTGATGTTCGGCGTCAATGTGCGCGGCACGTACCTGTGCACGCAGGCGCTGCTGCCGCTGCTCGCCGAATCGGCGAAGCAGGGCCGCAACCCGCACGTCCTCACGCTGTCGCCACCGCTCGCCATGGAGCCGCGCTGGTTCGCGCCGCACGTTGCCTACACCATGGCCAAGTACGGGATGAGCATGTGCGTGCTCGGCCATGCCGAGGAGTTCCGGCCGCTCGGTGTTGCCGTGAACGCGCTGTGGCCGAGGACCGTCATCCAGACCGCGGCGCTGCAGATGATTCCGGGCATACGGCCGGAACACTGCCGCACGCCGGCGATCATGGCCGATGCCGCGGCGCTCATCCTCAAGCAGGACGGCTCCGTCGCCGGATCGACCGGCCGCTTTCACATCGATGACGAGGTGCTGGCGGCGCACGGCATCCGCGATCTCGCCGGGTACTCGGTCGTGCCGTGCAGTACGCAGCTGCTGCCGGATCTTTTCCTCTGAAGCCCGGACCCGCGGCCCGGCGTCCGGTCGGTGCCTGGCACGCGCTCGCGCTCCTCGCCGGCGTCCTGCTCGTGGGTGGCTACGATCACCTGGTGGGCGAGGCGCGCTACGCGTACTCGAGCGACAGCGCCTCCTACCTCGAAATGGCGCAGGCGATGCGGGACGGGCGGGCGCCCGGCGTCGTGCCGTGGGGCCTGGAGCTGCCGGACCAGGACGTCATGGGGCAGCCGCTCTTCCCGCCCGGACTGCCGCTCCTGGTCGCGCTCGCCGCGCCGTTCGCCGGTGGCGCCAAGGCCGCGCTCGCGCTGCTGCCGCGACTGGCCGCCGCGCTCCTGCCGCTCGTGCTGCTCGTCGTGTTCCGCGGCGCGCTCGGCGACGGCCTGCTCGTCCTCCTCGGCGTCGCGGTCCTGTGCACGCGCGGGATCGCCTACTGGCACTACGTCGGCTACTCGGACGTGCCGGGTCTCGTCCTCGCGATCGCCGCGCTCGGCGTCGCCTGGCAGGCGGGCGAGGCGCGGGACCGGCGCACGGCGTTGCTGGCCGGACTGCTGGCGGGCCTGTGCTATGCCGTGCGCAACGCCGGTCTCGGCGCCATCGTGGCGGTCCTCTGCTACTGGGTCGTCGAGATCTGGCGCGAGCGTCGCGCGTGGCGCCCGGCGGCCGCGTGGCTCACCGGCCTGCTGCCGGTCGTGGCGGCGCTCAAGCTCTACAACCTCGTCGAGTTCGGCACGCCTAGCCCGTACCTGATGCCCGCATCGACGCGCGGCTTCATGACCAACCTCGCCGACTGGGTCAGCGCCCAGGTCGGTGACCTTCGCCTGCGCGCCGCCGATGCGACGGCGTTGCCGCACGGCGTGGCGCTGCTGGTGCTGGTCGCCGCCGGCGGCGTCTGCCTGCTGGGCTGGTGGCGCCTCAGGCCCTCGCCGGCGACGCGCCTTGCAAGGCTGCTGGCCGTCTACGTGGCCGCCGGCGGTGCGATGACCGTGCTGTCGCGGACCCTGTACGAATGGGGTGGCTTCATCGACGACCGCCATGCGTTGCAATACAGCTTCGCGCTCTTGCTCACGATCCTGATCGGTATCGAGGCCGGGTCGGGCCAGCGCTACCGGCGGCTGGCCGGCACGCTACTGGCGGGCCTCACCGTGTGGCTGTCGGCAGGAGCGGTTGAGGCCGCACTGATCGAACGCGAAGAGCCGGAGGAGCTGGCGCGGCTCGCCGCGGATCCGGGGTTCATCGGCGCGGTGCGCGCGCTGCCGGCGGAGACGTGGATCGCCTCCGACAGCGCGGCGCTGCTTCGAATCGAAACGAGCCGGCGCGTGCGCCAGAGTGACTTCGGCGGGGACGATGCCGATCTCGCCGCGCATCTGGCCGAGCTTGCCCGGCGGGTAGCGCCACGGCCGGTCGCGTTCGTCCTCGTCTGCGACCGGTGGACGCGCCACCTGTCTGCCTGCAACGCGGACGGCATCCCGGCGGCACCGTGCGCGCTGCTGCGCAGTGCGCCGCCACGGGCTGCGATGTGCCGGGCACCCGCCTTGGCCAGTGGAGGTCCGCCGGGCGGCGCGCCCTAGGCGCGCGCCGCCCGGCGGCTGCCGGTCACTGCTTGTCGAGGAACTCGGCGACGCCACCGTGACGCGAGCAGGCGCCGGAGTGGCTGGTCGCGTGGCTGTACATGCCGTCCTTGCACTTGGCGATGGCACCGGTCGGATCGCTGCTCACGCCCGAACTCGACTTGGCCGCGGTGCTGGCGGGCTTCGCAGCCGTGGCGGCCGGTGCCGGGGCAGCGGCCGTCGCTGCAGCGGGGGCTGCAGCCGGCGCTGCGGCCGGGACCGGA
>CAIMCI010000345.1 GCA_903839465.1 uncultured Pseudomonadota bacterium | reverse complement strand
TTTCGTGTTCGGCTTTGCGCTGGTGCCGCTCTACAGCGTGCTCTGCAAGGTCTGGGACACCGGCAACCGCTGGTATGGAACCCAGGCCCGCCACGTCACCGAGCGGCCGGCCATGGACCGCCTCGTCACCATCGAATTCCTATCCAGCGTGCCCAATGCCCGCCGCTGGGACTTCAGCGCCGACGCGCCGACCATGCAGGTCCACCCGGGCAAGCTCTACTCGACGAGTTTCTACGCGCGCAACCGCTCGGGCTCCGCCGTCGTCGCCCAGGCCGTGCCGTCGATCGCCCCGTCGTCGGTCGCCCGCTATTTCCAGAAAACCGAATGTTTCTGCTTCACCCCGCAGCCGTTTGCGGTCGACGAGGGCCGGCACATGACCGTGCGCTTCATCGTCGATCCGGACCTGCCGGCGGACGTCGACCGGGTGACACTCAGTTACGCTTTTTTCGACAGCCCGCGGGTAGCTGCGGCAAACTAGGCATGTATAGGACAGAGCCGCCCGGTCCAGGCGGACGCGCATAGCTCAAGAAGGACCCACAGGAACCGTCATGGCAAACGCTCACTCACCGGTCGACTCCAGCAAGTATTACGTCCCGCACGGCAGCCCTTGGCCGATCTTCGGCTCGGTTTCGCTGTTTGTGCTGATGATCGGCGCCTCACTGACGCTCGAGGCCGGCGAGGGCACGCCCGGTCCGTACATCCTGACGGCCGGCCTGCTGCTGATCTTTGCGCTCTTCTTCTTCTGGTTCGGCGAGGTCATCCGCGAGAACCAGGCCGGCATGTACAACGAGGCGGTCGACCGCTCGTTCCGCATGGGCATGATGTGGTTCATCTTCTCGGAAGTGATGTTCTTCTGCGCCTTCTTCGGGGCGCTGTTCTATGCGCGCAACCTGTCGGTACCCTGGCTGTCGGGCGACGGCGCCAAGCAGATGACCCACAGCCTGCTCTGGAACCACTTCGAGGGTGGCTGGCCGACGAACGGCCCGGCCAAGCTCGGCCCGCACGAGGACGGCTCCTTCGAGACCGTGCCGGCACTCGGCCTGCCGCTCGTCAACACGCTGATCCTGTTGACCTCAGGCGTCACGATCACGGTCGCGCACCACGCGCTGCGCGCCGGCAACCGCGGCATCCTCAAGCTCTTCCTGTTCCTGACCTTTGCGCTCGGCTTCACGTTCGTCTACCTGCAGGCGACCGAGTACCACGAGGCGTACACCGAGCTCGGGCTGCAGCTGAAGACCGGCGTCTACGGTTCGACCTTCTTCATGCTGACCGGCTTCCACGGCCTGCATGTCACGATCGGCGCGATCATGCTGACCGTGATCTGGCTGCGTTCGCTGAAGGGCCACTTCACGGCCGACAACCACTTCGCCTTCGAGGCGGTTGCCTGGTACTGGCACTTCGTCGACGTGGTCTGGCTCGGCCTGTTCGTGTTCGTCTACTGGCTGTAGGCCGGACCGGTCCAGGACCGGATTACTCGAGGGCCCGGGGTCAACGACCGCCGGGCCCTCGGTTTATGGGCGGGATGCGCGGGCCGCGCCGCGGCCGCCGGCAAGGGCTCAGCCGCCGACGCGATGCGGCTGAATCCAACCCTGCGACCACGCGAATAGGATAAGCAGGAACAGACCAATCGACAGGCCGATGCGCCAGGTCAGCGCACGGACGAGCCTGGCGGACTTGGCCGGATCGTTGCGCGAGCGTTCGCTCGACAGGTGATAGAGGGCGGTGCCCAGGTTGAACACGATCAGCACGAGAAACGCGACAACCAGCAAGCGAAAGCCAGGCACGGCGGTCTCCTTGAAGTGGAGCGCAGTATAGTGCGTGCCGCTGCACCCGTGGTCCGGCGCTTTCGCCCGACTCTGACCGGCACGCTGGCCGCTGTCGCCGGCCTGGCGTTGCTGTGCGGACTGGGCACCTGGCAGCTCAGTCGCTTTCACGAGAAGACGGCGCTGTGGGAGTCGTTCGCGAACGGCACCGACCGGCTCGTCGACCTGCCGCGCGCGAGCACGCCGCCCGCGCGCTACGCGCACGTCCGCGTCAGCGGCCGCTACCTCGCCGAGCGGCAGATCCTGCTCGACAACATGGCGCACGAAGGAGAGTCCGGCTACCGGGTCCTGACGCCGCTCGAGCGCGTCGGCGCCGACACCGTGCTCATCGACCGCGGCTGGGTGCCGCGCCGCTCCTCGGGCCGCCTGCCGGACCTCGCGCCGCCGGCGGACACCGTGACGCTGCTCGGTCGGACGGACTACCTGCCGGGCCGGGGCGTCGAACTGACGGACCACCCGGGTACGGAGTGGCCGAAGCTGATGAGCTACCCGAAGATCGACGCGGTCGAGCGCGCGCTCGGCCGGCCGCTGTACCCGCAGATCGTCCTGCTCGATGCCGCCGAGCCCGGCGGCTTCGTTCGCGACTGGCAGCCGCCCGGCCTGCCGCCGGCGCAGCACCTCGGGTACGCCATCACCTGGTTCACCTGCGCCGCCGTGTTCCTCGCCCTGTGCATCCGTGTCGCGCGGCGCCCCGCGGTGCGCGGCGCATGAGCGGGCCGCCGCCTACGGTCGACGGCCGCCGCGCCGGCCGCGCCAAGCTCGTGCTGCTGGCGGCGCTCTTCTTCGGGCCGCTCGGCCTCGCCTTCTTCCTGTACTACGGCGGCAGCCCGGGCCTGCGGCCGGGCGGCAACACGGCGCACGGCACCCTCTACGATCCGGCCCGGCCGCTGCCGGCGCTCGCCCTGACCGGACCCGACGGCCAGGCGCTCGGTGGCGAGCCGCTGCGCGGCAGCTGGACGTACCTCTACGTCGGCGACGGCGCCTGCACGGCCGAGTGCGAGGCGGCACTGCGCGATTCGCGGATCGCGCGGGCACTCCTGACCCACGATGCGACGCGCGTCCGCCGCCTGTTCCTGTACAGCGCCGCCACGCCGTCAGCGGCGCTGGCGGGCCACGAGCCGGATCTCGCCTACGCGCGCGCCGACGACGCCGCCGGGCGCGCGATCCTCGCCGTCATCGGTCCCGGCCTGCCGCCGGCCGATCGGCTGTATCTCGTCGATCCGCACGGCAACCTCGTGCTCGCCTACGGCCCGGCAGACCGGGCCCGCGCGCTGCTCGAGGACACCAAGCGCCTGCTCAAGTACTCACATATCGGCTGACGCCGGCCCGGGCCGGCGCGCCTAGGGACGCGCCATGACTGCACAGAACCGTCTGCTCTGGTTTCGCCGGCTGGCACGCGCCGGTGCGCTGCTCGCGCTCGTCGTGGTGGTCATGGGCGCCTGGGTGCGCCTGACGGCCGCGGGCCTCGGTTGTCCCGACTGGCCGGGCTGCTACGGGCACCTGCACCCGGCCGCCGCGGTCGCCGAGGCGCCCGCGATCAATGCGCTGCACCCGACCCATCGCTTCGACTACGGCAAGGCGCTGCGCGAGATGGTGCACCGCTACGCGGCCTCGGTCGTGGGCCTGATCTGCCTCGGGCTGCTGGCCCTGTCGGTCGTCAATCGACGCTACGCCCCGCAGCCGCGCACCCTGCCGCTGCTGCTCGTCGTCGTGGTCGGGCTGCAGGGGCTGCTGGGCGCGCTCACGGTCACCAAGCTCGTCGCCCCGCCGGTCGTGACGATGCACCTCGCCGGCGGGCTGACGACGCTCAGCCTCCTGTGGTGGCTGTCGCTGTCGGCGGAGAGCCGCGAACCGCGGCCTGCCGAGCGGCGCGCGCGCGCGCTCGCCACCGGCGCGCTCCTGCTGCTCGCCGGTCAGCTCCTGCTCGGCGGCTGGACCAGCACCAACTACGCGGCCACCGCCTGCCCGGACTTCCCGACCTGCCAGGGCAGCGTCGTGCCGGCGGCCGACTGGCGCGCCGGGTTCACGATCTGGCGGGGGCTCGGCACCGACTACGAAGGCGGCGTGCTGGAACCGCAGGCCCGGGTCGCGATCCAGGTCGTCCACCGCGCGGGCGCCGTGCTGGTCGGCCTTGCGCTCGTGCTGACGGCGAGCGTCGCCTGGCGCGGTTCCGCCAACCCGCGGGTGCGGCTCGCCGCGGCCGTCCTCCTCGGCGCCGTCCTCACCCAGTGGCTGATCGGCATGAACCTGATCTGGCAGGGATTTCCGCTCTGGCTGGGGACCGCGCACAACGCCGGGGCGGCGTTCCTGACGCTCAGCCTGCTGCTGTTGCTGCGCCGCCTGACGCCGGCCCGGCGCGGCACCTTCCACTGACCGCTGCGGCGGCCGGCCACGGCCGCCGCAGCGGGGCCGTGCTAGGCTTTGCGCCCCCCGATCGTCCGCTGGTCCCCTACGTCCCGTGTCCGCCGCCCCACCCCTCAAGTCCGTCGAGGCCACCGCTCCCGCGGTCTGGCGCGAGTACCTGACGCTGACCAAGCCGAAGGTGGTCATGCTGATCGCCTTCACGGCCGTGGTCGGCATGTTCCTCGCCACGCCCGGCCTGCCGCCGCTGTCGGCCCTCGTCTGGGGTACGTGCGGTATCTGGCTCGCCGCCGCGTCGGCCGCCGCCATCAATCACGTCATCGACAGCCGCATCGACGCGGACATGCTCCGGACCCGCCACCGGCCGCTGCCGACCGGGTCGGTCAGCGAGGGCCAGGCGCTGGCCTTCGCCTTCGCGCTCGGCATGGCGTCGATGGCGGTGCTGGTCTTCCTGGTCAATCCGCTGACCGCGCTGCTGACCTTCGTCTCCCTTATCGGCTACGCGATCGTCTATACGGTGTGGCTGAAGCGCGCCACGCCGCAGAACATCGTCATCGGCGGCGCCGCGGGCGCGGCACCGCCGGTCCTCGGCTGGGTCGCCGTGACGGGCAGTGTCGATCCCGACTCGCTGCTGCTGTTCCTGATCATCTACACCTGGACGCCGCCGCATTTCTGGGCACTGGCCATCGCGCGCCGCGAGGAATACGCGCGGGTCGGCATCCCGATGCTGCCGGTCACGCACGGCGTCGCCTTCACGCGCCTGCACATCCTCTTCTATACGATCCTGCTCTGCCTGGTGACGCTGCTGCCGGTGCTGACGGGCATGGCGGGCCTGATCTACCTCGTTACGGCGCTCGCGCTCAACGGCGTGTTCCTGCGCCATGCGTACCTCTTGCGCAACGAGGCGCTGACCGCCATGCCGATGCAGACGTTCCGCTACTCGATCAACTACCTGATGATCCTGTTCGCGGCGCTCTTGATCGATCACTACCTGCGCATTGCGCTCTAGGCGCTCTAGCACTGCCCCGGAGACGACCATGTCGACGAGCCGCCCGCCGCTGCCGCCGTTCACCGCCGAGACCGCCGCCCAGAAGGTCCGCCTGGCCGAGGATGCCTGGAACGGCCGGGATCCCGCGCGCGTGTCGCTCGCCTACACGGAAGACAGCCGCTGGCGGAACCGCGCCGAATTCCTGCACGGTCGCGCCGAGATCGTCGCGTTCCTGACCCGGAAGTGGGCCCGCGAGCTCGATTACCGGCTGGTCAAGGAACTGTGGGCGCACGATGGCAACCGCATCGCGGTGCGCTTCGCCTACGAATGGCATGACGACAGCGGCCAGTGGTACCGCTCCTACGGCAACGAGAACTGGTGGTTCTCCGCCGAGGGCCTCATGGGCCAGCGCCATGCCAGCATCAACGACCTGCCGATCGCAGCCGCCGAGCGGCGCCTGCTCTGGGTCGGCGGCCGGCGGCCGGACGATCATCCGGGCCTGACCGAGCTCGGCCTCTAGCCCGGCGCGGCGCCGACCGCACGGTCGGAAACGTAGGGGTTGTCGCGCCGCTCGGCGCCGAAGGTCGACAGGTTGCCGTGGCCCGGCAGGAACTGCACGTCGTCGCCCAGCACGAAGAGGTTTTGCCGTATCGAGCGGATGAGGTCGGCATGATTGCCGCCCGGGAAGTCGGTGCGGCCGATCGAGCCCTCGAAGAGCACGTCGCCGACGATCGCAAAGCGCGACGGCGCATGGAAGAAGACCACGTGGCCCGGCGTGTGTCCCGGGCAGTGGCGCACGTCGAACTCGAGCGGCCCGACCGTGACCCGGTCGCCGTCGGTGAGCCAGCGGTCGGGCTCGAACGACTCGCCGTGCGCGAAGCCGAACCGTACCGCCTGCTCCGGCATCGCCTCGATCCAGAACCGGTCGCCCTCGTGCGGGCCTTCGATCGGCACGTTCAGGCGGCGCTTAAGCTCCGCCGTGGCACCGGCATGGTCGATGTGCGCGTGCGTGATGAGGATCTTCTCGATGCGCACCCCTTCGTGGCGGGCGAGCGCCTCGATCGAGTCGAGGTCGCCGCCCGGGTCGACCACCGCGCCGATGCGCGTCACCTCGTCGTAGACGAGCGAACAGTTCTGCTGGAACGGCGTGACCGGCAGCACCCTGACACGGAGCTTGGCTTCACTCATGCGGCGATAACGTCCTTAAGGTCGGTTCCGGCGCCGTGCCCAGCGCTTGATCAGGGCGATGACGCCGGTGCCCGCACCGGCGATAAGCGCCGCCCGGCGCGCGTCGTTCGACAGCGACTCGCGCAGGCCGGCGCGGGCGAGGCTGACGATGAGGCGCAGCGGCAGCCGCCGCAGCCGGGCGAGCAGACCCTGGGCGCCGTCGAGCACACGGGCGGCCGGGGCCAGTGCCGTGAGCGTCGCAGCGCACTCGGCGCGCAGCGCCGTGCTCGATTCGAGCAGTGCCTGGCGGCGCGCGGTCAGCTCCGCGACGCCCCTCATCGCGGCGCACCGCGCAGCGCCGCGGCATCGCGGCG
>CAIMCI010000344.1 GCA_903839465.1 uncultured Pseudomonadota bacterium | reverse complement strand
TCATGAAGACAAGAAAAATTGTCGATCGACGCTTGCTTGTAACGCAATCCCTCTCATGTTGGCGCACGTATGACCCTACCTACCACTACCGCCATCGGTGCCACCAGCATCGCACTGCGGCAGGCTGCGGCCTTCACACCTGCCGCGCTCGCTCTGCTCATCGCCAGCACGGCCGTGCCGGTCTTTGCCCAGACTGCGCCGTCCGCTGCCAAGGAAGAACCCGTCAAGCTCGACGCCTTCGTCTCGACCGGCACGCGCTTCAACGACCGCACCGTGGTCGACTCCCCCGTGCCGATCGACGTACTCACGAGCGTCGAACTCCAGGAAAACGGCTACACCGAGCTCGGCCAGACTCTCTCGGTTCTCATTCCCTCCATCGAGTTTGCCCGCCCCTCCAACACCGACGGTACCGACTCGATCCGCCCCGCCGCCGTCCGCGGTCTCTCGCCTGACCAGACCCTCGTGCTCGTCAACGGCAAGCGCTACCACACCAGTGCGCTCGTCAACCTCAACGGCTCGATCGGCCGCGGCGCTGCCGCCGTCGACCTCAACACTATTCCCTCCTTCGCCCTGGGCAGCACGGAGGTCCTGCGCGACGGCGCGGCGGCCCAGTACGGCTCCGATGCCATCGCGGGCGTGATTAATCTCGGCCTGCGCCGCGATCTCGGCGCGAGCTTCACCTCGACCGTTGGGCAATACTACAACCACGACGGCGCGGTCATCAGCGGTAGCGCCAACTACGGCGCCAAGCTCGGGGGCAAGGGCTTCGTGAATGTGACCGCGACCTTCCGGAACCGCGGCCTGACCGACCGCTCGGGCCCGGATCTGCGACAGCAGTATATCGCGACCAATGCCGCCGGCGCCCCAGTATCACCCGCCAACACCATCGGCGCGATCAACGGCACGCCCGACCCCCGCGAGGCGACCTTCAACCGCCATCCCTCGCGCTTCGGCGATCCGGCCGCCCATGAGCGCGGTATTTTCCTCAATTCAGAGCTGCCGCTCGACAACGGCCTCACGGTCTACGCCTTCGGCGGTGTTTCCCGCCGTGAAAGCTGGTCCTACGCCTCGTGGCGCCGATCCGGTGATAGTGCCAATACCAATGTGCGTGCCATCTATCCCGACGGCTACCAGCCGCGCATCGACCCGCATATCTTCGACGCCTCTATCACGGGCGGCGTGAAAGGCGACATGGCCGGCTGGAAGTGGGATCTCAGCGACACCTGGGGCCGCAACACCATCGACTACTACACAATCAATTCCGTCAACGTGACCTACGGCACCGCGAGCCCCACCCGCTTCTACGACGGCCGTCTCTCGTTTGACCAGCAGACCGCGACCTTCGATCTTTCCCGCGAGCTCACCATCGGCCTCCCCTCACCGCTGAAGACGGCTGCCGGCGTCGAGTTCCGCACGGAAAACTACGGTGTCAACCAAGGTGACCGCGCCTCGTGGGACAACGGCGGCGTGCTCGTGCTCGACGGGCCCAACAAGGGCGCCGTTCCCCCTTACGGAGCGCAGGGCTTCACCGGCTTCCGCCCTGCGGACTATACCGATGCCTCGCGCAACAACATCGCCGGCTACATCGAATTTGAGAACCAGCTCACCAAGGAGTGGATGGTCGATCTCGCCGGCCGCGCCGAACACTACAGCGACGCCGGCTCGACGGTCACCGGCAAGATCGCGACCCGCTATGAACTCACCAAGTGGTTGGCAGCCCGCGCCTCGTTCAGCAATGGCTTCCGCGCCCCCGGCCTCGCGCAGGAATTCTACACCTCCACCTCGTCGGTCATCCTGACCCTCAACGGCGTGACCGGGCCCTACGAGACCAAGACGTTCCAGGTCAACAGCCCGGTCGCCGTCGCCCTTGGCGCCACGCCGCTGAAGCCTGAAAAATCGACCAATGCCAGCGCCGGCTTCACCTTCACCCCCGGCGGCGGTTTCACGGCCTCGGTCGACTACTACAACATCGGCATCACCGACAAAATCGTCCTCTCGAGCAACTTCATCTCGACGAGCGTCGCCACTTTCCTCGCCTCCCAGGGCTTCACGGGCAACGAAGGCGGGCGCTACTTCACCAACGCCGTGGACTCGCGCACGCAGGGCGTGGATTTCACGAGCCGCTACGTCAAACGCCTGTCCAACAACGACCGCCTCACCCTCACCGGCGGGTACAACTACAATGACACGGTCGTAACCTACATCCGCAACACGCCGGCCAGTGTGCTCGCCCTCACCGGCGGCACTGCGATCTTCGACCGTCAGAACTTGCTCCGCTATGAGCGAGCCTCCCCGCTTAACAAAGTCATCCTCTCCGCCACCTACGACCTCGGTTCGCACTTCACCTTCCTGTTCCGCGAAAACTGGTACGGCAAGGTCCTCAGCGCCGGCACCACTGCGGCGACCGACCAGTACCTCGGTGCGAAGTGGATCGCCGACGCCGAGGTGGCGTACCACTTGCGCAAAGGCTTCACCATCGCGGCTGGCGCCAACGACGTGTTCAACACCTATCCCGACAAGTTCAACGCCGCCAACAACACCAGCGGCCTCGCCCAATACAGCAGCTTCTCGCCCTTCGGCTTCAACGGCGGGTTCTACTACATGCGCGCGAGCTACAAGTTCTAAGCGCATCAATAGGTGCGGCGCGTTATCCCTAACGCGCCACTCAGGATGTGCGCATCCCCGAGGGCAGGGAAGCTTGGAGACAAGCGGTCCTGCCCTCCGCCATTTTTACAACCTCGCCGGCCCCGTCGATTCGCGCACGACGAGTTCCCCGGTGATCATGCGGACGATGGGCTTGGCGCGCGGCGGGGTATCGAGCTGGGCGAGGAGGATTTCCGCGGCGGTCTCAACCGTGGTGTCGATGTTTTGATTGACCGTCGTAAGGGTGGGCAGGGTCATGCCGGCAACGGGCTGGTTGTTGAAGCCGGTCACGGACATGTCGCGCGGGAGCTTGAGGCCGGCCTCCTGCAGGCCGCGCAGGGCGCCGATGGCGATCTCGTCATTGAGTGCCAGGAGGGCGGTGGGTCGCGGCGCGTGATGGAGGAAGCTCCCAGCGAGCGCGCGGCCGTAGTCGAAGTCGTTCTTGCGCTCGTGGAGGTGGTCGAGTGAGACCGTGCAGGTATCGAAATCGAGGCCACGCGCACGGAGGGCGGCATGGATGCCAACCAGGCGATCGTACCGGCTGGCAGGGGCCTTGGCGATGCCGAGCAGGCCGAAGGAGCGGTGCCCGAGTTCGAAAAG
>CAIMCI010000343.1 GCA_903839465.1 uncultured Pseudomonadota bacterium | reverse complement strand
GTTCACGGTCACGGCCAATCCGCCGCAGATCACGACACCGCTCGCGGTGGCGCCGACGACCGCGCTGGCCGGTACCCAGGTCTTCCTCAACTGGGCGTCGAGCAACGCGACGGGCTGCAGCATCAGTGGCGCCGGCCTCAACCTCACCGGGCTGCCGGCGAGCTCGACCGGTACGCCGGCGACCGTGCCCGCGGCCGACGCCGCGGGCCTGTACCTGCTGACGCTCAGCTGCTCGGGCGCACCCGGCACGGCGGTGGCGACCTCGACCGCGCCGCTCATCATCCCGGCACCGCCGCCGCCGCCACCGGCGCCGGTCATCAACACGTTCACGGCAAGCCCGACCAGCGTTCTCGGTGGCGGTTACACGACCTTGACGTGGACGACGAGCAACGTCGTCGCGAACGGCTGTTCGATCACCGGCGCCGGCACGTCGCTCCTGGACCAGCCGGCGAGCGGAGCCGCGTCGATCCTCGTGACCGCGGGCCTCGGTGCCACCTATCCGTTCACGCTCACCTGCTTCGATACCACCGGCACCACTACCGTCAGTGCGACGGTGAACGTGACGGCGCCGGTGCTGCAGATCCTCAACCTCAGCGCCACGGGTCCGCAGACCGTGCCGCTCGGCGGCTCGCTCAACCTCAGCGCCAGCGGCGGTTATTCGGACGGCAGCACGCAGGATCTCAGCCTGCAGGCCGCGTGGACGAGCAGCAATTCAGGTGCGGCGACTGTCACCAATGGTCAGGCGCCCGCCGTGGTCGCCGGCCAGACGCCGGGTGTCACGACGATCACGGCCAGCGTACCCGGCGTGTCCGCGGCGAGCGTGCAGGTCACCGTGCCGACGCCTGCCGCCACGTTCACGGTCAACGGCGGTGCCAGCGCGACCGTGACGACCGGAACGAACGTCACGCTCGCCTGGTCGACGACCGGCTACGACCCGAGCATCAACTGCCTGATCGTGCCAACCACCGGCATCGAGCTGACCGTCCCGTCCGGCACGGGCTCGACGACGACCACCTCGACGACGGCAACCACGATCACCTACCTTCTCAGCTGTCCGCAGCTCTCGCCCGTGCCGTCGGTCACCGTGACCTTCAACGCGCCGGTCGCGCCGGCGGTGCCGATGCTGATAGGCCCTCAGGGCATGGCGTTCGACGCCAGCGGCAACCTGTGGGTGGCGAGCAGCGGTGACGGCCAGGTGCTCGCCTACACGCCGACGCCGATGTTCCAGCAGAACTACGGCCAGTACGTGCTGGCGCCGGGCTCGACGCGCACGGCGGGTCTCACGACGCCGGCCCGGATCGCCTTCGATCCGTCCACCGGCCACAGCACCAGCGGCTACCTCTACGTGGCGGATCTCGGCAACGGCACGGCACCGGCTTCCGTGGTCGCCTTCAATGCCGCCGGCACCCCGGTTCCCGGCTACACCTACACGTCCGTCAGCCAGCCGCTCGGCATCACCGTGGATGGCGGCTCGAACGTCTACGTCGCCGACAGCCTGGGCACCGGCAACGGCACCCCGGGTAACGTCAACGACATCCAGGTGCTGCTGCCGGGCGCTGCCGCCCTGACCCAGACGGCAGTGTGGACGCAGGACACCGCGGGGGTGGTGTTCCAGTCGATCGGCGCGCTCGCCTACAACGCGCTGAGCGGCGACGTGGCCGCGGCCGGCAGCGGCTCGAACCAGGCGACGTTCTACAACTACAACTACAACGCGTGCGGTGTACCGCCCTGCCCGCCGCCAGTCCAGGATGCAATCACCCATCCCGCCATCGGGGGTCTCTCCGGCCCAACGGGGCTTGCCTTCGACAGCGCCGGCAATGTCTATGTGTCGAACGCCACGGGTACGGTCAGCAAGTACCAGGCCGGCACGGCCACCGCCCTGCCGCTGACGCTGACCGGTGCACCCGTGCCGGTCACGGCACCGCAGGGCGTCGCCGTGGACGTGCAGGGCAACATCTACGTCGCCAGCACGCCCAACAACGTCATCCAGGTCTTTGACTCGACCGGCGCCTACCAGTACACGATGGGCAACATCGCCCTACAGGCGAAGCCGGTCTTTGATGCCGCTTCCCAGTCGACCTCGTCGGCGTCTCTGGCGTGGACCTCGCCCGGCCTGCCCTCGGGCGCGACCTGCAGCCTGTCGAGCACGGACGGCGTGTACAGCAACGCGCCGCAGTCGCTGTCCTCGGGCGGCCTCGTCGTGACGCCGGCCGCCGGCGCGACGCTGCCGGTCACTTACACGCTGACCTGCGGTGCCGCCGGCGGGACCCCGTCGGTCGCGACCGTGCAGGTGCCGAGCGTGTCGATCACGCCGTCCTACATCTTCCAGGGCTCCAACACGATTGCCGGTGGCTACGGCCAGGCACCGATCGTCAACGTCCCGAGCATCGCGACCGGCTACCAGTTCAACTTCGCCGCGGCCGGCGTGCCCGCGGGGAGCAACTGCAGTTTCAATTCACCAACCCTCGTCACGACGTTCTCCGTGCAGTCGGTGTCGGTCAGTTACGTGCTGCCGACGCCGAGGATCCCGGGGCCGTTCACCGCGTCCTACAACTGCACCGTGGGGTCGTACACGACCAATACCGCAAGCTGGACGCTGCTTCTGCAGTAGCGCGTGGCGAGCTGCGCCGGACGTCGACCCGTCCGGCGCGGTGACCGCCCGGCGCCGGGATGCGCCGTGGCCGGCAATGACCCGGCGGTCAGCCGGGGAAGTGGCTCGCGAGAAAGGCCTCGCCGCGCTCGAGCACGAAGTAGCGGAACGCCTCCGCCGCCGGCGACAGCGACTTGGCGAGGTTGTTGACGACGTGCCAGCGATGCATCACCGGCAGCCCCTCGACGTGCGGGGTGCCGATGAGCTTGTGCTCGAGCTCAAGTCCCAGCGTGTGCAGCGACAGCAGCGCGACACCCATGCCGGACATCACCGCCTGCTTGATCGCCTCGTTCGACGACATCTGCATCGCCACCCGCGGCCGCAAGTGGTGGGCGTGCATGTACTCGTCGAGCGCGGCACGCGTGCCGGAACCGGGCTCGCGCACGATGAAGCCCTCGTCCGCCAGCGCCTGCGCGGGGACTTCCTCCATCTGCATGAAGCGGTGGTCGGCGGCCGTGACCAGCACGTGCGGATGCATCGCGAAGGGTTCGGCGCGCGTGCGCCAGCCCTGCGGCGGGCGACCCATGATGGCGAGCTCGACGTCTCCCTCCTGCATCAGTCCCGCGATCTCGTCGCGGTTGTTGCAGACGCGCAGGCGGATGTCGACGCCGGGGTGATCGGCGCGAAAGTCCGCGAGCATCCGCGGCAGGAAATACTTGGCGGTGCTGACCATCGCCACGTCGAGCGGGCCGACCTTGAGACCCCGGAAGCGGGCGACCATGTCCTCGGCATCGCGCATCGCGACGAGCACGCGACGGGTGTGCGCGAGCACGTACTCGCCGACCGTGGTCAGTGACACCCGTCTGCTGGAGCGGTCGAACAGCGGCAGTCCGATCTCCGCCTCCAACTCCTTGATCTGCATGGAAACGGCGGGCGGCGAGAGGTTGAGCTTCTCGGCGGCGCGGACGAACGAGAGGTCGCGCGCGACCGCCGCGAAGATCCGGAGCTGCCGAAGGGTGACGTTCTTCATTCAGTATTTCTTAATTCAGAAATCACGATAACTGACTTTCCCTGAATTAACGAGGGCCCGTATCGTCGGCGCCGGGCTGACTCTCAGGAGACAAGCGATGGCCACGGCAATCGACCGGCCTGCCGCGGGCGCGATCACCGACCGGACACACCGGTACACGACGGGCGTTCTCACGCACCGCCCGATCGGCTATCCGGGCGCCGGCGGCGTGCCCGAGGCGACGGACACGGGCTGCCCGTTCCGGATCACGCCGCGGGACGGAGTCGATCCGGTCGAGGCCGCCACCACCGTGGCCGGCGAGGCGTCGACCGCGACCGATCGGACGCGTTCGTCCAGCCCGATCCAGGCACGCGCGGCGGTTTTGCCCAGCGTCCCGCGCAGCACCGGCTCGCCACTGCCCGTAGCGTGCGCCACGCCCGACCGGGCGCGGCAGCGCCACGCCAGCCGCCGGTACGCGGCTCCGGACCGCGTGCTCACGCGCGAAGACCTGACTACCATCGAAGGCGCCGACCTATGGGCCAGCCGCGTTTCCCGGCTGGCCGCCGCGACGACTGCCAACTGACAGGGGCTCAACCATGCATCTCGGGCGAACCACACTCTCGAAGTTCCTCATCCAGCAGTTGGACGGCATCGATGGCGCACGGGAGCTCGGCGCGCTGCTGGTCGACGTGGCGGCGGCCGTGAAGGCGATCTCGGCGATGACGGCCAAGGGGGCGCTAGGCGGTGTCCTTGGCGCGGTCGACAGCCAGAACGTCTACGGCGAGACGCAGGTCAAGCTCGACGTGCTGGCGAACGAAGCGCTGCTGCGCGCCTGTGAGTGGGGCGGCCTGGTGGCCGGCATGGCCTCGGAGGAGCTGGACGATCCCTACGACATCCCGGACGACTATCCGCGCGGCAAGTTCCTGCTCGTGTTCGATCCGCTGGACGGGTCGTCCAATACAGACGTCAACGTTCCGGTCGGCACCATCTTCTCGGTGCTGCGCCACAATGACGCGGCTGCACCGGCGACGGTCGACTACCTCAAGCCCGGGCGCACGCAGGTCGCCGCCGGCTACGCGATCTACGGTCCGGCGACGATGCTGGTGCTGACGGCCGGGCGCGGCACGCACGGCTTCACGCTCGACCGCGAGATCGGCAACTTCATCCTGACGCACCCGAACCTGCAGATTCCGGCCGACACCAGCGAATTCGCAATCAACACCAGCAACGCCCGGTTCTGGGAGACACCGGTCCATCGCTACGTGACGGAGTGCCAGGCCGGACGCACCGGTGAACGCGGCCGCGACTTCAACATGCGCTGGATCGCCTCGATGGTGGCCGAGGTGCATCGGATCCTGATGCGGGGCGGGGTCTTTCTGCACCCCAAGGACACCAAGGACCCGGGCAAGCCCGGCCGGCTGCGGCTGATGTACGAGGCCAACCCGATCGGTTTCCTGGTCGAGCAGGCCGGCGGGCGCGCGAGCACCGGACGGCATGCGCTTCTCGACCTCCTGCCGTCTGCGCTGCACCAGCGCGTTCCGGTGATCCTCGGTTCGCGCCACGAGGTGGAGCGCATCGAGAGGTACCACCGCGAGCTCGACAACGGCACCGACCGGCCGTTCGTGTCGCCGCTGTTCAACGAGCGTTCGCTGTTCCGCCCCGACGCGCAAAACTGACACCGCCGGGCATCGTCACCGAGGAAGTCCCATGTCCACCAGGTACCCGATCATCGCCGTCACCGGCTCGTCCGGAGCCGGGACGACCACCGTCATGAATAGCTTCTCGCACATATTCCGGCGCGAGGGCATCAAGGCGCAGGTCATCGAGGGCGATTCGTTCCACCGCTTCGACCGCACCGAGATGCGGGCCCGTGTGTCTGCAGCCGATCGCGGCGAGGGCCCGGCCATCAGTCACTTCGGACCGGAGGCCAACCTGCTCTCCGATCTCGCCACGACGTTTCGCACCTACGCCGAGACGGGCACCGGGCAGGTGCGCCGCTATATCCATGACGAGCTCGAGGCCAAGCAGCTCAACGGTGAACCGGGCACGTTCACGGCCTGGGACGAAATGGAGCGGGACACCGACCTCCTGTTCTACGAGGGCCTGCACGGCGGCTACGTGGGTCCCGGTGCGGACGTGGCCCGCCACGTCGACCTGCTGGTTGGCGTCGTGCCGATCATCAACCTCGAATGGATCCAGAAGCTGCACCGCGACCGCACGGTTCGCGGCTACAGCCAGGAGGCCGTCGTCGAGACGATCCTGCGACGGATGCCAGACTACGTTAACCACATCTGCGCGCAGTTCAGCCGCACGCACGTCAACTTCCAGCGCGTGCCGATGGTAGACACCAGCAACCCGTTCATCGCCAACGACGTCCCGTCAGCGGACGAATCGATGGTGATCATCCGCTTCGCGGATCCCAAGGGCATCGATTTCCCCTACCTCCTGTCGATGCTCGACGACTCGTGGATGAGCCGCCCCAACAACATTGTCATACCCGGCGGCAAGATGGGACTCGCCATGCAGCTCATCTTCACGCCGATGATCCTGCGCCTGATCGACCAGAAGCGGCGCGCGCTGCGCAGCGGGCTCTAGCCAGTGAGCCAACCCGTGACGACTGCCGCGGGTTGCCACCGCCTCACCAACGCCCGGCACGCACCGGCCGAGCTCACCGGCCGGGGCCTGCGCCTGGCGGTCCGGACCCTCAAGGCGACCCGCCTCGCGCCGCACGCCCCGGTCGTCGGGAACTCCGGTGATGACAGGCTGGCCGCCCGGGCCGAAGGTCTCCCGGCCCGCTGCGCGCCTTACGGCTACAATGAAGGCGAGGACCCCCGCGGACTGCCCTGCGACGGCCTGATCGAATCGCTGGCCGAGCTGCCGTCCCTGCTGCGCGCGCCGCCAGCCCGGGGCGCCGCCGGGTCGGTCTGACGCAAGGCCTGATTGCACATCGTGATTATGTAAGGAGTCGGTGACATGGCACTTATTTCCCTGCGGCAACTGCTCGACCACGCCGCCGAGCACGGTTACGGCGTACCGGCGTTCAACGTCAACAACCTCGAGCAGGTCCAGGCGATCATGCAGGCCGCCGACGAGACCCGCAGCCCCGTGATCCTCCAGGCCTCGGCCGGTGCCCGCAAGTACGCCGGCGAGCCGTTCCTGCGCCACCTGCAGCTCGCGGCGGTCGAGGCGTACCCGGACATTCCGCTCGTCATGCACCAGGACCACGGCACGTCGCCCGCCGTCTGCCAGGCCTCGATCCGGTCCGGCTTCTCGAGCGTCATGATGGACGGTTCGCTGATGACGGACGGCAAGACCCCGGCGAGCTACGACTACAACGTCGAGGTCACGCGCCGGGTCAGCGACATGGCCCACGCCGTCGGCGTGTCCGTGGAAGGTGAGCTCGGTTGCCTGGGTTCGCTCGAGACCGGCCAGGCGGGCGAGGAGGACGGCGTCGGTGCCGAGGGCACGCTGTCGCACGATATGCTCCTGACCGATCCCGCCGAGGCGAAGGACTTCGTGACGCGCACCCAGGTCGATGCGCTGGCGATCGCGATCGGCACCAGTCACGGCGCCTACAAGTTCACGCGCAAGCCGACCGGCGACATCCTCGCCATCGACCGGATCGCGCAGATCCACGCGGCGATCCCGAACACGCACCTCGTCATGCACGGCTCGTCGAGCGTGCCCCAGGAATGGCTCGAGGTAATCCGCGAGTTCGGCGGCACGATCAAAGAGACCTACGGGGTACCGGTCGAGGAGATCCAGCGTGGCATCAAGAGCGGCGTGCGCAAGATCAACATCGACACCGACATCCGGCTGGCGATGACGGGCGCCATCCGCAGGGCGCTCGCCAAGGACCCGAGCGAGTTCGATCCGCGCAAGTACCTGGCCGGTGCCACCAAGGCTGCGCGCGAGATCTGCAAGCTGCGCTTCGAGGCGTTCGGCTGCGCCGGGCACGCCGACCGGATCAAGCCGTTGTCGATGGAAGCGATGGCCAAGCGCTACCACTGAGGCGGAGTGCGCCGTGCCCGGGCTTCGCGCGCTGCTCTGGGATGTGGACGGCACGCTCGCGGAGACCGAACGCGACGGGCACCTGGTGGCGTTCAATGCGGCGTTTGCCGGCCACGGCCTGCCCTGGCGCTGGTCTGAGCAGCGCTACGGCGAGCTTCTCGCGATCGCCGGCGGCCGCGAGCGGCTGCTCCACGATCTGGCGGGCGGACCCTGTGCGGGGCGCCCGCCGGCCGAGGTCGAGGCGCTCGCCCGGGCTCTCCACCACGAGAAGAACGAGCACTACGCACGGATCGCCGCCACCGGGACGCTGCCGCTGCGCGCGGGTGTTGCGGACCTGTTCAACGACTGCCGGGCCGCGGCACTTGCCATGGCCATCGTCACGACGACGAGCGGCGCGAACATCGAGGCGCTGCTCGGCCGACACCTCGGTCGTGACTGGCGCGGGTCGTTCGCGAGCGTCATCGGCGCCGAGGAGGCGCCCGTGAAGAAGCCGGACCCGCAGGCCTACCACCTGGCGCTCGCGGCGCTCGGCATCGACGGCGCCGAGGCGCTCGCCATCGAGGATTCGCCGGCCGGCGTGGCGGCCGCGCGCGCCGCGGGCATTCCGGTCGTCCTGCAGCGCAGCCATTATTTCCCGGCGACCCCGGCCACCGGCACGTTGGCATCCGGCCCGTCGCTCGGCGACGGTGCGGGCTGGATGGCACCGGTCGCACCAACGGCCGGGGCGCGGATTGACCTCGACGTGCTGCGCCGCTGGCACGGCGCCGCCGCCGTGGCCGGGTAGGGGCGCCCCGTGCCGGCGCCGCTCGTGGACGCATCCGCCCCGACCCGAAGCGCCGGCAGCGAGGCGCGGCGCCGGGAACTGCTCGGGGCGCTCGCCCGCGTGCTGTCTGGCGAGGCGATCCTCGCCGACTCGGAGGCGACGGCGCCGTTCGAGTGCGACGCGCTCAGCGCCTACCGGGTGAGACCGCTGGTCGTCGTCCTGCCGCGCACCGACGAGGAGGTGGCCGGCGTACTTGCCGCCTGTCGCGCGCTCGGCACGCCGGTGGTTGCCCGCGGCGCCGGTACCGGACTGTCCGGCGGCGCGCTGCCCCACGCCGAAGGCGTGACCCTGTCGCTCGCGCGGCTGAACCGGATCCTCGCTGTCGATCCGGTGGCGTGTACGGCGACCGTGCAGGCGGGTGTCCGCAACCTGGCGATCAGCGACGCCGCCGCGCCGCACGGCCTCTACTACGCACCGGATCCGTCCAGCCAGCTCGCCTGCAGCATCGGCGGCAACGTCGCCGAGAACTCGGGCGGCGTGCACTGCCTGAAGTACGGACTGACCCTGCACAACGTGCTGGGCGTGCGCGGCTACACGATCGACGGCGAGCGCATCGAGTTCGGCGGGCAGGCGCTGGACACGCCGGGGCTCGACCTTCTGTCCATCGTCGTCGGCAGCGAGGGCATGCTCGCGGTCGTCACCGAAGTGACCGTTCGCCTGCTGCCGAGGCCCGAGGTCGCGCGCTGCATCCTCGCCAGCTTTGCGACCGTCGAGGCCGCCGGCCGTGCCGTCGCCGAGGTCATCGCCGCCGGGATCATTCCCGCGGGCCTTGAGCTCATGGACCGACCCATGGTCGGCGCCGCGGAACGGTTCGTCCATGCCGGCTACGACCTCGACGCGGCCGCGATCCTCCTGTGCGAGAGCGACGGCACGGCGACCGAGGTCGACGCCGAGATCGCACGGATCACGAAGCTTCTGACCGATTGCGGCGCGACCCGGATCGAGGCGAGTCGCGACGAGGCCGAACGGCTGCGTTTCTGGAGCGGCCGCAAGAACGCGTTCGCAGCCTCCGGCCAGCTCAGCCCCGACTACATGTGCATGGACTCGACGATTCCGCGCCGACGGCTGGCGGAGATGCTGCGCGCCATCGAGGGCATGCAGGCCCGCTACGGCCTGACCTGCGTCAATGTCTTCCACGCCGGTGACGGCAATCTGCACCCGCTGATCCTGTTCAATGCAAACGACGCCGACGAACTGCGCCGCTGCGAGGCGTTCGGGGCCGACATCCTCGAGACCAGCGTGCGGCTCGGCGGCACGATCAGCGGCGAGCACGGGGTCGGCATCGAGAAGCTCAATTCCATGTGCGTGCAGTTCTCGCCGGCCGAGCGCGAGCAGATGTTCCGCATCAAGCGCGCGTTCGATCCCGCGGAGCTCCTCAATCCCGGCAAGGTGATCCCGACCCTGCACCGCTGCGCCGAGTACGGCAAGATGCACGTGCACCGCGGCGTCAGCGCGTTTCCCGACCTGCCGCGCTTCTGATGCCGGCCCCGCATCCCCATCTCGATTTCTTAAGCGAGGCGATCGCGACGGCGCGCGCCGCGCGCCGGCCCGTGGCGATCCGCGGCGGTGGCACGAAGGATTTCTACGGCGGGCCGGTCGCGGGCGATACCCTCGACGTGCGGCCGCTGTCCGGCATCACGAGCTACGAGCCGACCGAGCTCGTGATCACGGCGCTGGCCGGCACGCCGCTGGCCGAGGTCGAATCCGTGCTTGCCGGCGGGGGCCAGCACCTCGCGTTCGAGCCGCCGCGGTACGGTGCGGGTGGCACCGTCGGCGGGATGGTCGCGGCCGGCCTGTCGGGTCCGGCCCGGGCGCGGGCGGGCTGTGTGCGGGACCACGTGCTCGGGGTCACCCTCATCAACGGCCGTGGCGAGTTCGGCACCTTCGGCGGCCAGGTCATGAAGAACGTCGCGGGCTACGACGTGTCGCGCCTCCTTGCCGGCTCCCTGGGCGTGCTCGGCGTCCTCTGCGAGGTGTCGCTGAAGGTCGTGCCGCGGCCGGTGGCGTCGGTGACGCTCGTGCGTTCTTTTGACGAGTCGGGTGCGCTGTCGCTCCTCAACACGCTACACCGACGGCCGCTGCCGCTGGGTGCCAGCGCCTGGTACGACGGCGGGCTCTACCTGCGCCTCGAGGGCAGCGAACCGGCCGTCGCGGCCGGCTGTGCGGCGCTGGGCGGGGATCGCCTGGACGACACGCAGGCCGCCGCCTGGTGGGCCGGCCTGCGCGACCAGACGCAGCCGTTCTTTGCCGCGCCCGGGCCCGACCTCTGGCGGCTGTCGCTGCCACCGACGGCGCCGGCCATCCCGCTCGCCGGCGGGCAGCTGATCGAATGGGGCGGCGCCCTGCGCTGGTGGCGGACCGACGCGCCGGCCGAGGACGTGCGCAGGCGGGCAACGGTGCTCGGCGGCCATGCGACGCGCTTTCGCGGCGCGCGCCCGGTGCGCGATCCGTTCACGCCGCTGCCGGAGCCGCTGCGGCGGGTGCACCGCGAGCTGAAGAAGGCCTTCGATCCGGACCACATCCTCAATCCCGGCCGGCTCTACCCGGAGTTCTGAGCACGCCGCATGCAGACACAGCTGAGCCCCGAGTTCAAGGATACCGAGGACGGCCGCGCGGCCGAGGCGATCCTGCGCAAGTGCGTGCACTGCGGGCTGTGCAACGCAACGTGCCCGACCTACCAGGTGGCGGGCGACGAACGTGACGGACCGCGCGGGCGCATCTACCTGATCAAGCAGGTACTGGAGGGCGGGCCGGCCAGCCGGATCACGCAGGGCCATCTCGACCGCTGCCTGACCTGCCGCAACTGCGAGACCACGTGCCCTGCTGGCGTCGAGTACGGCGCGCTGCTCGACATCGGCCGGCGTCTGGTCGACGAGCGCGTGCCGAGGCCCGCGCCCGAGCGCGCCCGGCGCTGGCTGCTGCGCGAGGGCCTGACCTCGCCGTGGTTCCGGCCGGCCGTGGCGCTGGGGCGGACCCTCGCGCCGTGGCTGCCGCGGTCGCTCGTGGCACCGCTGGCAGGTGCCGCGAAGCCTGCCTCCTCTGCATTCCCGACCACGGCGCACGCGCGTCGCATGCTGATGCTCACCGGCTGCGTGCAGCCGGCGCTCCGCCCGTCGATCGGGCTCGCGACCGCGCGCGTCCTCGATGTCGCGCGCATCCAGACCGTGCGGATGCCCGCGGCCGGCTGCTGCGGCGCGGTGCGTTCCCACCTCGGCGACGAACAGGGCGCGCGCGCCGACATGCGGCGGAACATCGATGCCTGGTGGCCCGTGCTGGCGGCCAACGACGCCGAGGCCATCGTCATCGACGGCTCCGCGTGCGCGCTGATGGTCAAGGGCTACGGCGCGGCGCTCGACGATGACCCTGCCTATCGGGACAAGGCGACGCGGGTCAGTGAGCTCGCGCGGGACGTTTCCGAACTCCTGCCCGAACTCGTGCCGCAGCTGGCCGGTCGTATCCGGCCAGAGGCGGCCGGTCCGCTGACCTTCCATCCGCCGTGCACGCTGCAGCACGGCCAGCGATTGCGCAACGGCGTGGAGCCGCACCTGCGCACGCTTGGCTTTGCGGTCACGGCGCCGCCCGAGGACGTCCACCTGTGCTGCGGGTCGGCCGGCACCTACTCGGTGCTGCAGCCGGCCATGGCGCGCGAGCTGCGCTCGCGCAAGGTCGCCACGCTCGAGGTACGCGGGCCCCAGACGATCATTTCGGCGAACATCGGCTGCATCCAGCACCTGCAGGCCGGTACCGAAATCCCGGTCCGCCACTGGATCGAGGTGCTCGCCGACGCGGTTTCCTGAACCCCGACGGTCGTGAACCGCCCGATGCTCGATGACTCCGTCGGCCGGGTTTCAGCACTACGGTGCCGGGTGCCAGACCCGCAGCGGACAGTGGCGCGAGGCGAGCGAGAAGTCGGAGTCCGTCGTCAGCAACAGGAGGTCATGGCGTATGCACAGCTGGGCCAGCAGCGCGTCGATGGTCCCGATCTGCACGCCGGCTCTCCGGCAGGCGTTTCTGAGATCGGCCGCATCGATGTAGTCCTGTCGGTCGGCGGCCAGCAGGGGCAGGGCGGCGAAGCGCCGGACGATGTCCTTGCGGGCACGTGGACCTGCAAAGCCCTGCAACAGTTCCTGGAGTACCAGCCCCGTGGTGACGATGGCTTCACCGCCGTCGATCGCGACCCGCAACGCATGCACTTCGGGACCAGTGACCGGCGCGTCGCTGCGGAAGGCCAGCGACCATACGCTGGTGTCGACCAGCAACGTCAACGGCGTGAACGCTCGGCCTTGTAGTCGAACCCGCTTTCCCATTCCAGCTTGCCCATCAAATCCAGCAAGTGCTTCTGTTGGCGGCGGGCGATGAACTCCTCCAGCGCGCGGGTCACCGCGGCCTTCTTCGTGCGTTCACCGCTGATCTTCAGAGCCTGGTCGAGGAGCTTCGGATCCAGTGAAAGATTGGTAGCCATGTGTCACCTCTTACACATAAGACTACACACGCCGGACGGAGCAGGCAATCGCCGTTTCCGACCCGTTCATGCCATTACTCCGACATCGACCCGCGGCGCGCAGGACGCAGGCCGCCATCGCAATGCAGCAGCGAACGATCTGGTCCGATTGCGCTGCCGTACAGGGTCGATGCACGCTCGTCCAAGACGATCGCACTCCTATCGCGCTAACTAGGCCCAATCGCGACCGGCGCGATGGAGCCGGTCGGTCCCCAACATCACGAATGAGGCGGAGCAGTCATGGCGCGTGAATTCACGATGACGATCGGCGGCAAGTCCGTGCGGGCGGCGGCATCCCAGCCGATCCTCAATCCCTCGACCGGTGCCGTGGTCGGCCTGTGCCCGGTCGGCACGACCGAGCACCTTGCCCAGGCGATCGACGCGGCCGAGCGTGCGTTCGCGTCCTGGCGGTACTCGAGCGACGCCGAGCGCGAAGCGGCCTGCAATGCCATCGCCAAGGCGGTGACGGACAACGCGCCCGAGCTCGCGAAACTCCTGAGCGAAGAGCAGGGCAAGCCGCTCAAGGGCATGGGTGCGGAGTTCGAGTTGGGCGGCTGCGCGGCCTGGGCCGGCTACACGGCGTCGCTCAAGCTGCCCGTGAAGGTGATCGAGGACTCGCCGGCGAAGCGCATCGAGCTGCATCGCGAACCGATTGGCGTCGTGGGCTCCATCACGCCGTGGAACTGGCCGCTGATGATCGCCATCTGGCACATCGTGCCTGCCATCCGCACTGGCAACACGGTCGTGATCAAGCCGTCGCCCTTCACGCCCCTCGGCACGCTGCGGATGATCGAACTGATCGCGGCGGTACTGCCACCCGGCCTCGTCAATGTCATTGCCGGCGGCGATGAGCTCGGCGCCGAGCTCAGCCGAAGCGAGCGCATCAAGAAGATCGTCTTCACCGGATCGATCGCGACCGGCAAGAAGGTGATGGCGAGCGCGGCCGCGACGCTGAAGCCGCTGACACTCGAGCTTGGTGGCAATGACGCCGGCATCGTGCTGCCGGACGCCGACATGAAAAAGCTCGTCGAGCCGATGTTCTGGGGCGCGTTCCTCAATTCCGGCCAGACCTGCGGGGCGCTGAAGCGCCTGTACGTGCACGACAGCATCTACGACAGCGTGTGCCAGGCGCTCGTCGACTACGGCCGCAACGTGCCGATGGGCGACGGCCTGGACGAGCGCAACGTGCTGGGTCCCCTGCAGAACGAGCGCCAGTTCAGGAAGGTCATCGAGCTTGTCGACGATGCGAAGGCGCATGGTGCGAAGGTGCTGCTCGGTGGCGCGCCGCGGCCGGGAACGGGCTACTTCTATCCCGTCACCTTCCTGGCCGAAGCCCGTGACGGCATGCGCGTCGTTGACGAGGAACAGTTCGGCCCGGTGCTGCCGATCATCCGCTACCACGATCTCGACGATGCCATCGCACGTGCCAACGGCACCGAGTTCGGTCTCGACGCCTCCGTCTGGGGCTCGGATCGTGCGCAGACCGCGGCGGTCGCCGCCCGTCTTGAGGCCGGGACGGTGTTCGTCAACAAGCACGCGGAGAT
>CAIMCI010000342.1 GCA_903839465.1 uncultured Pseudomonadota bacterium | reverse complement strand
TGGAAGGGCACGGCCTTCGGCGGTGCGCGTGGCCGCACCGACGTACCCAAGATCGTCGACTGGTACATGGACGGCAAAATCGCGATTGACGAACTGATCACGCACGTCATGCCGATCGAGAAGATCAATGACGCCTTCGACCTCATGCACGCCGGTGAGTCGATCCGCAGTGTCGTGACGTTCTGAGCGCTCCCTCCCTCCTCGTCGCGGCCGGCACGGGCCGCGACGCGGGACGGGCGGGCATCGCCCCTGGCGCTGCCCTTCATCCAACCTGCGGGATACCGCCATGACCGGCCCATCCGTGACGAGCGGCATCGAGAAACTCGCCGAGCATGCCTGCCACGGCGGGCGGGTAGGCTTCTACCGGCATCCCTCGGCCACGACGAACTGCGCCATGCGCTTTGGCGTCTTCGTGCCCGACCGCGCCACCGCCCGCCTGCCGGTCCTCTACTACCTCGCGGGCCTCACCTGCAACGAAGAGACGTTCCTGATCAAGGCCGGTGCGCAGCGCCTGGCGGCCGAACTCGGCCTCGTCCTCGTCGCGCCCGATACCAGCCCGCGCGACGTGCCGCTGCCCGGCGACCGGGACAGCTGGGATTTCGGCGTGGCGGCGGGCTTCTACCTCGATGCGACGATGGCACCGTGGTCGGCGCACTACCGGATGGAAAGCTACGTCACCGAGGAGTTGCCGGCGCTCGTTGCCGCGAACTTCCCGGTCGACCCGGCGCGCACCGGCATCTTCGGCCATTCGATGGGCGGCCACGGTGCGCTCACCCTCGCGCTCCGCCACCCCGACCGGTACCGTTCGGTGTCGGCGTTCGCGCCCATCGCGGCACCGACCCGCTGCCCGTGGGGGGAGAAGGCGTTCAGCCAGTACCTGGGCGCCGACCGGTCCGGGTGGGACGAGCACGATGCCAGCGCGCTCATCCGCCGCCACGGCGCCGGCCGCTGGCCGCGACCCATCCTCGTCGACCAGGGGCTTGCCGATCCGTTCCTCGACCGCGAACTGAAACCGGAACTCCTCGAGGCCGCCTGCCGGGAAGCGGGTGTGGCGCTGACGTTGCGGCGCCATGCGGGGTACGATCACGGCTATTACTTCATTTCAACGCTGATCGACGATCACCTGCGGCACCACGCCCGCGAACTCGGCGCCTGACCTCTCGTCCGGCCGGGGCGGGCCCTGCCCCCTGCGGAGTGCGCCATGTTTGAATCGCTGAAGGCCTTCCCGACCGATCCCATCCTCGGCATTTCCGCCGCCTACGCGGCGGACGCGAGCACCGACAAGGTGGACGTGGGCGTCGGCGTGTACCGTGACGAGACCGGGCAGACGCCGGTCATGAAGGCGGTCCGGCTCGCCACGGCGCGGGTCGCGGCGGCGGAGACGACCAAGAGTTACCTGCCGACGAGTGGCAACGCGGGCTTCAACCGGGCGATCACCGAGCTCGTCCTCGGCCTGTCCCATCCGGCGGTCGTCGAGGGCCGGGCCGTGACGCTGCAGACGCCCGGTGGCTGTGGCGCACTGCGTCTCGCCGCCGACCTCGTGCACCTCGTCGCGCCGCTCTCGCCCGTGGCACTCAGCGCGCCGACCTGGCCCAATCACCCGGCGCTCCTCGGCGGGGCGGGCCTCACGACCGTGGCCTATCCCTATTACGACGCGGTCTCCCGCACGCTTCGATTCGACGCGATGCTGGCGTTCCTGGAAACGCTCCCGCCCGGGGCGGTCCTGCTCCTGCAGCCGAGCTGCCACAACCCGACCGGAGCCGATCTCGCGCCCGCGCAGTGGGAGGAACTGATCGCCCTCGTGAAGCGCCGCTCGCTGCTGCCGTTGCTCGATCTTGCCTACCAGGGGCTCGGCGAGGGGCTTGAGGCCGACGTGCACTGGCTGCGGCGCATGACCGCGGAGGTCCCGGAGTGCCTCGTGACGGTGAGCTGCTCGAAGAACTTCGGCCTCTACCGCGAGCGCACGGGCGCGGTCATCTATGTCGGCCGCTCGCCGGTCGAGACGCAGGCCGTGCACACGAACCTCATGATGCTGGCGCGGCGCATGTACTCGATGCCGCCCGATCACGGTGCGGCGCTGGTCGCAACGATCTGGGCGGATGCCGAGCTGCGCGCCGCCTGGCAGCAGGAGCTGGACGGGATGCGCGAGCGGCTGGCACGGCTGCGCCGGGAGCTGGCGACCGCGCTCGCGGCGTCGCTTCCGGGTCAGGAGTATTCGTTCATCGCCGCGCAACGGGGCATGTTCTCGCTGCTCGGGCTCGCGCCCGGGGTGGTCGAGGCGCTGCGCCGGGATCACCACGTCTATTGCGCGCCGGACAGTCGAATTAACATAGCCGGGCTGTCGGGTATCGGCATCGAGCGTCTGGTCGCCGCCCTGGTCCGGTTGACCTGAGGCGGACAGACGACGTTAAGTTTTCCTAAAGGCGTGCGCCAATCGGATCGAGCGGCGCTCACACTCGTGAGAGGCAGATTCGGACCGGAACCGCAGGGGCAACGCCCCGCCGGCCGGCGTAGACACAAGGAAGCGGACTGCGGGCGCGGTCACGGAACGTGGCATGCCGCCTGCCATTACAAAGGAAGTCCATGAGCCACATCAGCATTCGTCCGTCGGCCCGGGTTCCGGCCCGGTTCCTCGTTGCGGCTGCGGTCGGTACCGTATTCGCCGGCTGCACGGTGCAGCCGGTCTATTACGAGCGCCCGCCGCCGCCGGCGCCGCCGCGCGAGGTCGTGTACGAGCAGGCAGCGCCCGCCGAGGGCACGCGCGTCGAGGTCGAGCCGCCGCCGCTGCCGGTCTACGAGCAGCCGCCGTGCCCTGAGCCTGGGTACCTGTGGACACCGGGCTACTGGGCCTGGGGCGGCAGCGAGTACTACTGGGTGCCGGGCACCTGGGTGGCACCGCCGCGGGTCGGGGTCTACTGGACGCCGGCATACTGGGGCTGGGCTGGTGGCGCGTACCTGTTTCACGCCGGCTACTGGGGCCCGCACGTCGGCTTCTACGGCGGCATCAACTACGGTGGCGGCTACGTCGGCATCGGCTACGTCGGTGGACGCTGGGACGACGGCGGCCGCTTTGCCTACAACACCGCCGTGACCAACGTGAACACGACCGTGGTGCACAACACGTACAACAACGTGACGGTGATCAACAACACCACGATCAACAACACGACGATCAACAACAACCGCACGAGCTTCAGTGGCGGACCGCGCGGCGTCCCGGCGGCGCCGACCGCGGCTGAACTCGCCGCCGCCCGCGAATCGCACCTGGCACCGACGGCCCTGCAACAGCAGCACGTGCAGCAGTCCGCCCAGACGCCGGCCCTGCGCCAGACCGTGAACCAGGGTCATCCGGCGATCGCGGCAACCCCGCGGCCGGCGGCCTTCACGGCGCCCGGTGTGGTGGCTGCGCACCCGCCGGCGGCGGGACAGCCACGCGAGGCCTACCACACGGGTTCACCGGGAGCTCAGTCGCCTGTCGGGCAGGGTTATTCCAACCCGGCGACGAACCATGCGGCCCCCCCGGCGGCACCGGCGGTGCACACCCCGCCGCCACCACCACCGGTCGTGCACAGCCAGCCGGTCGCGCCGCCGCCGCCGCCCGTCGTGCACAGCCAGCCGGTCG
>CAIMCI010000341.1 GCA_903839465.1 uncultured Pseudomonadota bacterium | reverse complement strand
GGGACACAGCCGCGAGCGCTGCCTGATTGCGCTGCGCGGGTACTGGGACGAAATCGAGACGCTGCGCGACGACCTGGATCTGCTTGCCGAGGCCGATCGCAGCGCGGTGCGCAGCTGCCAGGTGCAGTTCGCGCAGCTGATCCGGGATCTGGACGCCGATATCGACGCGCGGCGGGCCTCGGCCGCGATCGTGCGGATGTCCGAGATCGAGGCGAGCGTGTTCCTGCCGACGCTGCGCCAGGTCCGCGAACTCCTCGCCGATCTCAGCGAGACGCCGGACCGCTCCTGGGCGGAGGCCCTCTCCAGCGCGCAGGACCTCCTGCAGACCGTGTCGCGGTCGCTCGCCCGCGTTGCGCCCAGCCAGGCGCCCGTCCCGTCGCAGGCCTACAGCGCCTGAGAGAGTCCCGCGCCGGCTCGGCGCGACACGCCGGGGCGCACCCGGTCAGCCGGCGTCGGACAGCCCGACAGCTGCCCGCCGGCGCCGGCGACGGGGGACCACGGGCGGCGATCCTCGCGGCCGGTGGCGGGCACGGCAGCCGCGCCAGTCCCGCGTATGACGTTGGGCTTTCCACGTCTACCGCCTGGCGAGACCGGCCTGCAGCCAGCGCTGCAGTTCGTCCGTCATGGCGGCGAAGACGTCTGCCCATACGCCGTCGCGCGCCTGCCGGAACAGGCGGTGCGACGGGTACCACGGGCTGTCGGTCCGATCAAGCGGCCAGCGCCAGTCCGGCCAGCGCTTGAGCGGCAGCCACGCCGGTCGGCCGAGCGCGCCGGCCAAGTGCGTCAGCGCCGTGTCCGGGGCGATGACAAGGTCGACGCTCTGCATGACGGCGGCGCTGTCGATGAACGCGTCGTCGCCCTCGTCGAATCCCTGGCCCGGTATTTCAACGGCCATGCCCGCCGGCAGGTCCGCCAGCTGCGCGGTGCCTTCGCCCTTCTGCAGGCTGATCAGGCGCACGCCCGGCAGGCTCGCCATGTTCCGGAAGAGCGCCAGCGGAAAAAACCGGCTGTGATCGAGGTTGGTCGCATTGCCATGCCAGGCAATGCCGATCCGCAGGCCACGGGTGCCAAGCCGCGCCCGCCAGTCAGCGACCCGCCCGGCGTCGGCGTGCAGGTACGGCACCTGTGCCGGAATGCCGTCCGCCGGGAGCCGCAGGGCGAGCGGCAGCGACAGCAGCGGGCAATGGAACTCGGTGGCCGGCGGGGGTTCATCGTCGCGCAGCACCGGAATCGCCGGATCAAGCGTGCCGAGCAGCCGCACCAGTGACGGCGGCACGGCGAGCGTGACCCGTGCGCCGCGCGCGCGGCAGGCGAGTGCGAGGCGCGCGAACTGCAGCGTGTCGCCGAGCCCCTGTTCGGCGTGCAGCAGCAGGGTCCTGCCGGCGATCGGTTCGCTGCCGAGCCAGGGCCGCGCGGCAAGGATCCGGTGACCCTTGGGTTCCGGCAGCCGCTTGCGCCACTCGTAAAGCGACCAGCCGTGCTCGAACTCGCCGGCCTGAAGGTGGATGTAGGCGAGGTTGACGTGCGCCTCGGCGTAGGCCGGGTCGAGCTCGATCGCCCGCGCAAGGCCGCTGCGGGCGGCCGCGAAGTCGCCCTGGCCCCAGCCGAGCCCCACCGCCAGTCCGTTCTGGGCGGCCGGGTCGTTCGGCTCCAGGCGCACCGCGGTCTCGAAGGCGGCGAACGCCTCGTCGCGGCGGCCGAGGTGATCGAGCACGGCGCCGCGGTTGACGTGGGCGACGGCCAGCTGAGGGGCCAGGCGGATCGCCCGTTCGCAGGCCACGAGCGCATCCTGCGCACGCCGCAGCGCGAGCAGCGCGGCGGCCTTCTTGCTGTGCGCGAGCGCGTAGTCGGGGCGCAGCGAGATCGCCAGGTTGTAGCACGCCAGGGCCTCCTCGTAGCGGCCCTGGCCGTGCAACACGGAACCGCGGTTGCTGTGCGCCCGGGCGAGGCGGGGGTTGAGGGCCAGTGCCGCCGCAAGGTCGGTCAGCGCCGCCTCGGGCCGCTGCAAGGCTTCGTGGACGCCGGCCCGGTCGCAATAGGCATCGGCATTCGCCGGATCGAGGGCCACGGCCCGATCGAAGCTCGCAAGAGCCTCGTCGGGGCGACGCAGCTCCATCAGCACGATGCCGAGATTGTGGTGCGCGACGGCCGCGGCTGGCTCGCTGGCCGCGGCGCGCCTGAAGTAGCCGACGGCTTCGAGGCGGCGACCGCCGCTCGTCGCGATCGCGCCGAGCATCAGCAGCGCACCGAAATCCTCCGGGGCCTGCGCGAGGAGGTCCAGGCACAACCGCCCCGCGTCGGCGAGCGCGCCCTGCTGGTAGAGCGCTACGCTGGCCTCGCGCAGGCGCGCCATGGTCGGGCTGGAGGGCAGCGGGTCGGGCACGGTCGGTCTCGGGTCGGCGTCGGTGGGCGCTCGGCGCGCATCGGGAGCGAAGGGCATAGCGTAGCGTACGCCGCGGCGGACGGAATCTGCTGCTGGCGCGGTCCTTGACGGCGGCGCGCGGGCCTCAGTGGTGCCGGCCAGAGCGGACCGGGGGG
>CAIMCI010000340.1 GCA_903839465.1 uncultured Pseudomonadota bacterium | reverse complement strand
GTCGCGGCCATCCGCCGCGGCTCACGGGCCGCGGCGGCCACAGTCAAGCGGAGGATTCATGACGGACAGCTACCGGGCACGGACCACTCTCAGGGTCGGATCGCGGGACTACACCTACTACAGCCTCAACGCCCTCGCCGGACACGACCTTGGCCGACTGCCCTATTCGCTGAAGATCCTGCTCGAGAACCTGCTGCGCTTCGAGGACGGCGTCAACGTCACGAAGCAGGACATCGAGGCGCTGCTCGCCTGGAACCCGGGCGCCGCGCCCGAGCACGAGATCGCCTTCACCCCGGCGCGGGTGATCATGCAGGACTTCACGGGCGTGCCCTGCGTCGTCGACCTTGCCGCGATGCGCGAGGCGATCGTCCGGCTCGGCGGCGACGTCAAGCAGGTCAATCCGCTCGCCCCGGCCGAAATGGTCATCGATCACTCGGTGCAGGTCGACGAGTACGGCACGGCGCAATCGCTGGCCGACAACACCGCCATCGAGTTCGCGCGCAACGGCGAGCGCTACTCCTTCCTGCGCTGGGGCCAGAAGGCCTTCGCCAATTTCGCGGTTGTACCGCCCAGCACCGGCATCGTCCACCAGGTGAACCTCGAGCACCTCGGCCGGGTGGTGTTTGAGCGGGACATCGACGGCACCCGTGTCGCCTATCCGGACACCGTGGTCGGTACCGACTCGCACACGACGATGATCAACGGCCTCGGCGTCGTCGGCTGGGGCGTCGGTGGCATCGAGGCGGAAGCGGCCATGCTCGGCCAGCCGGTGACGATGCTGATCCCGCAGGTCATCGGCTTCAAGCTGACCGGCAAGCTGCCGGCGGGAACGACCGCCACCGACCTCGTCCTCACGGTCACCGAGCAGCTGCGCAAGCACGGCGTGGTCGACAAGTTCGTCGAGTTCTACGGCGACGGCCTCGCCACGCTGCCGCTCGCCGACCGCGCGACGATCGCCAACATGTCACCGGAATTCGGCTCGACGGTCGCCATCTTCCCGATCGACGAGGAGACCTGCCGCTATCTCGAGCTGTCCGGCCGCCCGGCCGAGCAGATCGCGCTGGTCGAGGCCTATGCCAAGGCGCAGGGCCTGTGGCGCACCGACGGCATGCGCGAAGCCGACTACACGGCCAAGCTCACGCTCGACCTCGGCAGCATCGAGCCCTCGCTCGCCGGCCCGAAGCGGCCGCAGGATCGCGTGCCGCTGACCCGGGCCAAGGCGGTGTCGCAGGCCGCCGTCGCCAAGGCCGCCGAGGAGCGCCGGCAGAAGTCCCCGCAGGCGACCGGCAGCGTGCCGGTCAGCGCGGGTGGCGCGGCCTATGACCTGAAGGACAACGCCGTGCTGATCGCGGCCATCACGAGCTGCACCAACACCTCGAATCCGGCGGTCCTCATCGCCGCGGGGCTCCTCGCGCGCGCGGCACGCAAGCGCGGCCTGAAGGCCCGCCCCTGGGTCAAGACCAGCCTCGCGCCGGGCTCGCGGGTCGTCACCGACTACCTCAACAAGGCAGGGCTCACCGCGGACCTCGAGGCCGTGGGCTTCTACACGGTCGGCTACGGTTGCACGACCTGCATCGGCAACTCCGGTCCGCTCCGGCCCGAGATCTCCGATGCGGTGCGCGCCGGCGACCTGACCGCCGCCGCGGTGCTGTCCGGCAACCGCAACTTCGAGGGCCGGGTGCACCCGGACGTCAAGCTGAACTTCCTCGCCTCGCCGCCGCTGGTCGTGGCCTACGCGCTGGCCGGCTCCATGGACATCGACCTGACGAGCGAGCCGCTCGGCACCGACGCCGCCGGCCAGCCGGTGTACCTGAAGGATCTCTGGCCGTCGAACGCCGACATCCAGGCGATGATGCTGAGCTCGATCGACTCGGCGATGTTCCGCGCGAGCTACGCCTCGGTGTTCAAGGGCGACGCGCACTGGAACGCGATCCGCGTGCCGGACGGCGAGATCTACGCGTGGGACGCGAAGTCGACCTACGTGCGCAACCCGCCCTACTTCGACGGCATGACGATGACCCCGGCCGCGCGCGGCGACATCACGGGAGCGCGGGTGCTTGCCCTGCTCGGCGACTCGGTCACGACCGACCACATCTCGCCGGCCGGCAACATCTCCAAATCGAGTGCCGCCGCCAAGTACCTCGTCGGCCAGGGCGTCGAGGCGAAGGACTTCAACTCCTACGGCGCACGGCGCGGCAACCACGTTGTCATGATGCGCGGCAGCTTCGCCAACCTCCGGCTGCGCAACCTGGTGGTGCGTGGCGTCGAGGGCGGCGTGTCGGTGCACCTGCCGAGCGGCACGCAGGACTCGATCTTCGACGTGGCGATGCTCTACAAGGCGACTGCCACGCCGCTCGTGGTCATCGCCGGCAAGGAGTACGGCACGGGCTCCTCGCGCGACTGGGCGGCGAAGGGCACGATGCTGCTCGGCGTGAAGGCGGTCATCGCCGAGAGCTTCGAGCGCATCCACCGCTCGAACCTGATCGGCATGGGCGTACTGCCGATGCAGTTCGTCGACGGCGCGAACGCCGCCGCGCTCGGCCTCACCGGCCACGAGACGCTCGACTTCGTCGGCCTCGAGGGCGGCGCGGCGAAGCTCGTTACCGTGCGCGCCACCGCCACCGACGGCAGCCGGCGCGAATTCAGGGTGCGGGTGCGCATCGACACGCCGAAGGAACTCGAGTACTACCGGCACGGGGGCATCCTGCAGTACGTGCTGCGCAACCTCGCCGTCGCCGGCCGCGCCGCCTGAAGCCGGCGCCTGCCCGGGTGCAGCACGAGACGACTGCACCCGGGCTTGCCGTGTTCGACCTCGACGGGACGATCACCTACCGCGATACGCTGCTGCCTTACCTGGCGGCGGCCATAGGCCACCGGCCGCGCCGCGCGCTCGGCCTCTGGCGGCTGCCGCTTCTCCTCCTGCGCTATGCACGGAACCGCGACCGCGGCGATCTCAAAGGCGCGCTCATCGCCGCCGTCCTCGGCGGCAGCGGCCGGGCCGAGATCGAGGCGCTGACCCGGGCCTTCGTCGACGGCAGCCGCCGTCACCGGCTGCGGCCCGGCGCGCTCGAGGCGATCGCCCGGCACCGCGCCCGGGGCGACCGCCTGGTGCTCCTCTCGGCGAGCCCCGATCTCTACGTCCCGGCCCTCGGCGAAGCACTCGGCTTCGACGAGACGGTCTGCACGCAACTCCTCTGGCGCGGCGCCACGCTCGATGGCCGCCTCGCCGGCGCCAATCGCCGCGGCGAGGAAAAGCGCCGCGTCCTCGAGGCGCTGCGCGTGCGCCACCCCGGACCGGTGAGCGCCTACGGCAACGCGGCCTCCGATCTCGCGCACCTTCGCACCGTCGATGCGCCGCTCCTCGTCAACGGCAGCGCCACCGCGCGGCGCGAGGCCGCCCGGCTCGGGATCGCGACGGGCGACTGGCCATGACGGCAGCGCACCCGGACGATGCGGGCCCTGCCCTGCTCGCGGCCCAGGACCGCGCCGAGGCGCTCTTTGCCCGCGCCATCGACCGGGGACTCCTGCGGCCGGGTGCCACCGAGTCGGCGCTGTCCGAGGAAATCCACGCGCTCGCGCGCGCCGAGTTCGGCGTTCGCCGCCACTGGCACCAGCGGGTCGTTCGCTCCGGCCCGAACACCGTGCTCGGCTACGGCGAGCCTGCCCCCGACCGCGCGCTTAAGGCCGACGACATCCTCTTCCTCGACTTCGGGCCGGTGTTCGACGGCTTCGAAGCCGACCTCGGACGCACCTACGTGCTCGGCGACGATCCGGCCAAGCACCGCCTGGCCGCCGACCTCACCGCGACCTTCGCCGCCGCCCGGCGCTTCTACGCCGCCTCGCCCGCCCGCACGGCGGGCGAGATGTACGACTTCGCGGTGGCGGCGGCACACGAGCGCGGCTGGCATTTCGGGGCGACCAGCGCCGGCCACCTGGTCGGCCGGTTCCCGCACGAGATCGCGCCCGCCGATGAGGCGCGCTTTACGATCGAGAGCGGCAACGGCCAGCGTCTCGACGAACCCGACGAGCACGGCCGGCCGCGGCACTGGATCCTCGAACTGCACTTCCTCGAGCCGGAGCGGCGCTGGGGCGGCTTCGTCGAGGAACTGATCACGGTCCCCCGCCCGGGCTAGATCGAGGTCCTGAGCGACCACAGCTCCGGGAAGAAGCGCAGCTCCAGCGCCTTCGTCAGGTACGACACGCCGCCGGTGCCACCGGTGCCGCGCTTGTAGCCGATGATCCGCTCCACCGTCTTCATGTGCGAGAACCGCCAGAGCTGGAAGTTGTGGTCGACGTCGATCAGCTTCTCGGCGAGCTCGTACAGGTCCCAGTGCGTCTGGGTGCTGTGGTAGACGATCAGCCACGCCGCCGTGACCTGCTTGGAGGCCTCGTAGGGCCGGCTGAAGTCACGGTCAAGGTAGTCGGCCGGTATCTCGAAGCCGCGCCGCGACAGGAGTCTCAGCGCCTCGTCGTACAGCGAGGGCGTCACCAGCGCCCGCTCGAGCGCCGCGTAATGCTCCGGGTCGTCGCGGTGCACGCGCACGAGATCCGCGTTCTTGTTGCCGAGCATGAACTCGAGCAGCCGGTACTGCCAGGACTGGAAGCCCGACGACGGCCCGAGCTGGTTGCGGAAGCTCGAGTACTCGAACGGAGTCATCGTCGAGAGCACGTCCCAGACGCGCAGGAGCTGGTTCTGGATGCTGCTGACACGGCTCAGCATCTTGAAGCACGGATCGAGGTCGTCGCGCTGGATGGCGCTGACCGCGGCCTTAAGCTCGTGCAGGCAGAGCTTCAGCCACAGCTCGCTCGCCTGGTGGACGATGATGAAGAGCATCTCGTCGTGCTCGGTCGAGCGCGGGTGCTGCGCGGACAGGACCCGGTCGAGGTCGAGGTAGCCACCGTAGGTGTCGGCCCGCGGCACGTTCCAGTGCACCGCCTCGTCCGACAGGTCGATCGCTCCGGCGGCGCGTACCGCCGCGCCGTCGCCCTCCGCCGCCTGGCGTTCATCCGTACTCATGGTTCATCCGTGCCCGTGGTTCACCCGTGCGCCCCGCCCGGCGCGCCGGGACCGCTGCGCGCCCAGTATAGGCCCTTCAGTCGTAAACCCAGCCGGGCACGTGCTGCCAGCCGCCCGTCAGCTGGCGGTCGAGTTCGCGATAGCGGGGTTCGTGCGCGGCGACGAGGTTCCAGAAGCGCGCCGAGTGGTTCATGTGCCGTGTGTGGCAGAGCTCGTGCAGGAACAGGTACTCGACGACCGCGGCCGGCTGGAACAGCAGGCACACGTTGAGGCTGATCGTGCCGCTGCGGCTGCACGAGCCCCAGCGCGTGCGCTGGCGGCGCACCTGCGCCTGCCTGAAGTCGAAGCCGCGCGCGACCGCGACGCGGCGCAGCCACGGCGCGAGCCGGCGATCGCCCTGCTCGGCGAGCCAGCGGCGCAG
>CAIMCI010000339.1 GCA_903839465.1 uncultured Pseudomonadota bacterium | reverse complement strand
GGCATCGTCGGTCTACCCAACGTCGGCAAGTCGACGCTATTCAATGCCCTGACGCGTGCCGGCATCGCCGCGGATAACTACCCCTTCTGCACCATCGACCCCAATGTCGGCGTGGTGCCGGTGCCGGATCCCAGGCTCGATGAACTCGCTGCCGTCGCCAAACCGGAACGCACGCTGCCGACGACGGTCGAATTCGTGGATATCGCCGGCATCGTCGAGGGCGCCTCGAAGGGCGAGGGTCTCGGCAACAAGTTCCTCGCCCACATCCGCGAGGTCGACGCGATCGCGCACGTCGTACGCTGCTTCGACAGCGAGGACATCGTGCACGTGGCCGGTCGGGTCGATCCGCTGTCGGATATTGCCGTCATCAACACGGAGCTGGCGCTCGCCGACCTCGATACGGCCGACAAGGCGCTGCAGAAGGCCGAGAAGGCCGCCAAGGCCCAGGACAAGGAGGCGATCAAGCTGCGCGACATCGTCCGCCGCGTCCGGGATGCCCTGAACGACGGCACGCCCGCCCGGGCACTCGCGCTCGACGCGAACGAGCGGCTGCTGATCCGTGACATGCACCTGCTGACGGCGAAGCCCGTGCTGTACGTCGCCAACGTGGCCGAAGACGGCTTCACGAACAACCCGCGCCTCGCCGCGGTCGAGGCCCTGGCCAAGACCGAAGGCGCCGAGGTCGTTGCCGTCTGCGCGTCGATCGAGGCGGAAATCGCCGAACTCGAGGATGCCGACCGCGCGGAGTTCCTGGCGGGTCTTGGCCTCACGGAGCCGGGATTGAACCGGGTGATCCGTGCCGGCTACCGGCTGCTCGGTCTGCAGACGTATTTCACCGCCGGTCCCAAGGAAGTCCGCGCCTGGACGGTGCACGCCGGCTCGACCGCGCCGCAGGCGGCGGGCGTCATCCATACGGATTTCGAGCGCGGCTTCATTCGCGCCGAGGTCATCGGCTATGACGACTTCATCGGCTGCAAGGGCGAAGCCGGTGCGCGCGAGGCGGGCCGCATGCGGCTCGAGGGCAAGGAATACGTCGTCCGCGAGGGCGATGTGATGCATTTTCGCTTCAATGTCTGATGCACGAGCTGCCGACCACGCGCCGTCCGGCGCCGTGCTTCGCCGAGGAGGCCTCTTGATTCGCCAGGTTCTGTCCCGTCCCGTTCTCGCGTCCGTGCTGCTCGTTCTGCTCACCGGCCTCGGTGCCTGCAGTAACGGCAGCAACAACAACAACCAGACCACGGCCGTGGGTATCGGCGTCGGACTGAGCGCGTCCGGTACGACCAGCCTGACGCCGGGCGGATCGGTGACGCTGACCGCGACCGTCTACAACGACTCGGCGTCGAAGGGCGTGACCTGGAGCCTGAGCGGACTCGGCACCCTGTCCGGCAAGTCCAAGACGCAGGTGACCTACACGGCGCCGTCGTCACTGAACGGCGTGGGTTCGGCGACGATCACCGCGCTCTCGGTCGCCGACACCACGAAATACGCCAACGCGACGGTCGTCACCAACGGCTCGCCGCAGCTGCAGCCGTCATCCAGCCTGCCGGCGAACCAGAACGTCGGCTACTCGACCGGCATCTCGGTGCAGGGTGGCGTCGCGCCGTACGCGTGGCTCGTCGTCGCCGGCCAGCTGCCGCCGGGGCTGACGCTCGGCACGAGCACGGGCAGTGTCGTCGGCATCAGCGGCACACCCAAGGCGGTCGGTAGCTGGACCTTCACCATGCAGGTGACCGACTCCAACAGCCGCGTCGACAAGCGCGTCTACACGCTGAACGTCAATCCGCAGCCGTCCTGCCTGCTGTCCGGAACCTACGCCTACAAGCTCAACGGCTTCAGCAAGAACGGAGTGCCGGCGGTCCGCGCCGGTACGTTCTCGGTCAACTCCAATGGCGACGTGACCGGCATCCAGGACGTCAAGTCCGATCTCGGCACGACCATCGGCCAGCAGGTGACCTCCGGCAAGTGCCATAACCAGATCGGCAACCGCGGCGATATCACGTTCACCTCCTCGAGCGGGACGCTGGTCTTCAACTGGGCGCTGTTCACGGCGCTGGACGAAGGCTTCATGCAGGAGCTCGACGGAGCCGGTATCGCCGGCACCGCGAACTTCGCCAAGATCGACTCGGCCGCCGTCCTCGGCAACCTTTACGCCTTCGGCCTCGTCGGTTCGGATGCGAACGCGGTGCGGCTCGGCGTCGCCGGGCAGCTCGCGGTTTCGCCGGCCGGCCAGATCACTTCCGGCACCGTCGATGACACCGGCGCGCTGGGGTATCGCGACGCCACGGTGACCGGCAGCCTGACCTCGCCCGGCGCGACCGATGCGTTCGGTATTGCAGCCCCGGGTCGCGGCACGTTGACGATGACGGTCAAGGGAGTCAGCCACAAGTACGTGTACTACGCGGTGTCCGGCACGGCCAACGGCCGGCGCCTGTTCCTGATGTCGGCAGACCCGACCGGCGGGCCGGTCCTCGTCGGCGACATGAGGCCGCAGCTCGGCCCCTTCGGGCTCGAGTCGCTGGCCCCGGCCGCCGCGTCGACGCCGACCGTCCAGGCGGAAGTGCCGGCGATCTTCGAGTACGTCGCCGCGACCGGAACGCACTACCCGACGACGCAGGTCGGGCTCGGCCGGCTCACGGCGGCAGACCAGACCAAGAAGACCCTCGCGCTGGTGCTCGACGTCGCGTCCGGGGCGTCCGTCACCTACGACGCGCCGTTCACCGCGACCTACGGCGTCTCGTCGACCGGGCGGGTCACGCTGAGCTTCGGCTCGACCACGAGCCCGCAGACCTTCGCCGGGTACCTGTACGGAACCTCGGCGGGCTTCCTCGTCGAAACGACGGCGGGCAACGCCGGCGGTTACGCGCTCCTCGAACCCCAGCGGAATTTCCCGTTCACGCAGTTCCCGGGGGGCGTCTTCATCGGCACCACCATCCTGCCGGGAACCATCTCGCCGCTGTCTCTGTTGCCGACGCAGACCGTCCAGTCCGGTGCCTTCGGCGGCAACATGAGCGGCCAGTACGCGCTCGATGCCACGACCGGTCGCGGCCTCGGCCAGGTGTCGCGGAGCCTCTTCGGCGGCACCGGCCTCGTCTTCTACATCGTCGACGACACCAAGATCGTGCTGATGGGCAACGGCGCCAATGCCATCAACCCGATGCTCGGCTGGCTGGACTACTAGCGACGTGATGCCGGCCGGCTGACCGCGGGTCAGTCGGCCGACGGATCGGGATAGGCCGGTGGGCTCGCGTAGCCGCCGGCGGCGACGGCGGCGACCCCGAACAGTAGGTCGTCCTTCGATCGGCCTTCGAGCGTGTAGCGGGTCGCGTCGCCAACCTCGATCGACTCCTCCCAGTCCGCCGACGTCGTCCGTCGCACCAGGACCCGGTAGGTCGTGGCACCGGGCACCGCATTCCAGCGCAGCGTGCTGTCGTTCTCGAGTTTCGCGGTCACGAGTTGCACGCCGGTCGGCGTCGGCGGCGCGAGCGCGAGTGTCGCGAGCGTCGCGGCATTGACCCGCGCGACGTCGGCCACGTAGTCGGCGTCGACGTACTCCGCGAGATCGCCGTAGCGCACGCCGTTCTCGGTCCGCACGTCCTGGTGCTGGCGGTCGAAGTTCTCGCGCGGCTCGGTGAAGCGCAGGGCGGCGTAGCCCGCCTCTAGGAACGGCAGGTGGTCGCCCCCGCGCAGGTAGCGGTCGCGGCGGTAGATGATCTCCACCGGCAGCGTCGGCACGTAGCTCGCGCCGATCGCCTTCACGGTGCGGGCCAGGGCCCGGGACGGGGAGTCGTTCTCGCCACCCGTCGCGAACCGGCGCAGGGCGGCGGCATCCGTCGTCGGCCGGCCCGGCACGCCGTCCGCGAAGAGCCGCAGGCGCCTCGCATCGGGACCTACGGCATAGGCTGACGTCCCGACGATGTCGTTGGTGAGCATCCCCTCGATGCGCAGGTGGCGGGCCCGGGCGGCCTTTGCCCAATGCTCGGCGCCGAAGAGGCCCTGCTCTTCGCCCGCCACCGCCATGAAGACCAGCGTGGCACGGAAGTGAAGCGGCGCGAGCGCGCAGGCGGCGGCGACGACGGCCGCCGTGCCCGACGCGTCATCGTCGGCGCCCGGTGCATCGCCGGTCGGATCGAGGCCGTCGGAGTTGCGCGAGTCGTAGTGGCCGCTGACGACGTAGACGCGACCGCCGGGGCCTTCGTCGCCTGGCAGCGTGGCGACGACGTTGACGAGCGTCGCGGCGCGCGGCAGGTCGCGGTTCCTTGCCACCACGAACCGGTCGTCGGTGACGGTCATTCGGCCGCCCGACCGCGCCGCGCACTGCTCGAAGGCGTCGTGCAGGTAGCGCCGGGCGGCGCCGATGCCGCGGCCGGCATCGTCCTGCGACGACAGGGTGTTGCGGGTGCCAAAGCCGACCAGCGCGTCGACCGTCTGGCGGACCGAGGCCGGCGAGACAGCGGCCACCGCCGCGGCGACCGGATCGGCGGGGTCCGCTGCGGCGTACGCCGTTGTCATGGCGGCGAGACCGAGGGCGATCAGCGACGGTGCGGACGCAATCCGGGGCATCGGCGGGGCTCCTGGCGGGTGGGCGGGCGACTGAGCGTACTGCCGATCCGGGCGGCCATCGGCGTATTTGACTCGAGCGGCCTGTCCGCCGAAAATAAGAGGTTACGCAGCGATTCGCGTATCCCGGCGAGCCGGGACCCCAAAATGGCTAGGTAGCTCAGACGGTTAGAGCACGGGATTCATAACCCCGGGGTCGGGGGTTCGATTCCCCCCCTAGCCACCAACTCCCGCGCCGTGGTCGCGGCAACCCGTCGACCGCGCCGCGGCTCACGCGCACGGTCCGTGGCAGCACGCCCGTCGCGCAGCCTTCCCATTCGGCGGCCGCGCGGGTTAAATGACCCGGCAACCAGGGGGATCGGAATGGAAGCCACTGTCGATATCGGTACGGCCGTGCGGGCCGGGAGGAATCGGTTCTATCTCTGGACGGCGGGCGTATTCATGCTCATCGCCTTCGGAGGCTTCATTCCGACCTACTGGGCGCCGGTGACCCGAGGCACGTTCGAGGCTCCGGCCATCGTCCACGTCCATGGCGTGCTGCTGTTCAGCTGGACACTTCTGTATCTCGTGCAGACAGCGCTCGTTGACCGCGGACGCATCGCGAATCACCGCGCCTGGGGCCTGTTCGGCATCTCCCTGTTCAGCGTGATGGTGTGCTCGATGCTGGTCACGCGAACCGTGATGATGCAGATCGAACAGCGGCAGGGCATCGGTGAATCGTCGCTGCACTTCTCCGCCATTACCTTCTGCTTCGTGCCGCTGCTGGTTGCCTACTTCGCGCTCGCCATCCGCAACATCGCCAACCCGCAGGCACACAAGCGCTACCTCTACCTCATCATGTGCGGACTCATGGTTCCGGCACTGGCGCGTGTCTACATGGTCATGCTCGCGCCCCCGCCCGGCGACTCCCCGGAGCTGCCGCCGACCTTCGTGATCATTCCGCCGGTCCTGACGGCGAGTCTCTTAATCGTCGTCGCGCTCGTGCACGACTGGCGAACCCGTGGCAAACCGCATCCGGTCTACAGCATTGGCGGGCTGGTGCTGGTGGCGTACAGCCTGCTGATGGTGCCGTTCTCAGGCACCGCCACGTGGCTTGCGATCGCCCGATCGCTGAGGGCGCTGGGCGCATAAGAGCCAGGGAAGTCTCTAGCCGGCACGCCCAAACCTGCAGTCCGTCTACCGGTGGCTCCCCGGTCGGGCCTGAGCACTCGGCCTTCGACCGGCACGGCCCTCGCACGCGGTGACTCGCGCGCACAGACGACAGCGGGTCATCAACACGCGCGATGATTCGATGTGTCGGACGGGCGTGCGCGACGGCGTAGCCGGACCCGCCGGCAGGCTTGCGAAAACGGCGATCTCGCCGATATTCTCGGCCGGCAGCTTCCGTCAGGGACGAACGAATGCAAAGCGCCACGGACTGGCAGCGCGCGAAGACGCTGTTCGCTGCCTGCCTCAGCCTCGACTCTGCGGCGCGGGCCGAACTCCTGGCGCAAGAGTGCGCCGACGCCCCCGGCGTGCGCGCGGAGGTCGAGTCCCTGCTCGAGTCCGCGGCCGAAGCGAGTCGGTTCATGGAGCAGCCGGCCGTCGAGCAGGCGATGGTCGGACCAACGCCCGAACAGATGATCGGGCAGCGGCTGGGTGCGTACGAGATCGTTGCCATACTCGGCGCCGGCGGCATGGGCGAGGTCTACCGGGCTGTCCGCGCCGACAACCAGTACCAGCAGGAGGTCGCGATCAAGCTGGTCCGGCGCGGCCTGCGGGGCGCGCTGACGCTCGCCCGGTTCACGGCGGAACGGCAGATCCTCGCCAGGCTCGATCACCCCAACATCGCGCGGCTGCTCGATGCGGGGCTGACGGCCGACGGCCAGCCTTACTTCATCATGCAATTGGTCGACGGTGAGCCGATCGACCGGTACTGCGAATCGCGCGCGTTGTCGGTCAGGGATCGGCTCAGACTGTTCTGCGACGTCTGCTCGGCCGTGCAGTATGCGCACCAGAACCTGACCGTGCACCGTGACCTGAAGCCGGCCAATATCCTGGTGACCCGCGACGGCGTGCCGAAGCTCCTGGACTTTGGCATCGCCAAGGTGCTCGACACCGAGGCGAGCCAGGCGGCGGAAGCCGCCTCGATGTGGGCCATGACGCCGGAGTACTCGAGTCCCGAGCAGATACGCGGCGAGCCGATCACGACGGCGAGCGACGTGTATTCGCTGGGCGTCATCCTGTTCCGGCTCCTGTGCGGCCGCAGTCCCTACCGCTCGACGGCCGCCGAGCCCTATGCGCTCGCGAAGGACGTCTGCGACACGGAGCCGCCGCGGCCGAGTACCGCCGCTGCCCGGGGTCCCGGCGACACCCGGACGTCGGCTGACCGGCGGCAACTCGCCGGCGATCTCGACAGCATCGCCCTCATGGCGCTGCGCAAGGAGCCGGAACGCCGCTACGCCTCGGTTGCGCTCCTCGCGCAGGACATCCGCCGGCACCTCGACGGACTGACGGTCAGCGCGGCGCGCGATACCTGGGGGTACCGGACGGGCAAGTTCATCCGGCGCCATCGGGTCGGGGTCGTCGCGACGGGCGTGGCCACGGTCATGCTGCTGGCCGGCGTCGTTGCGATCGTCGCCGAGGACCGGGTTGCGCGCGCCGAGCGGCAGCGGGCCGAGCGGCGTTTCAACGAAGTGCGCGGGCTCGCCAAGACTCTGATCTTCGATCTTGAGGCAGCCATCGAACCGCTGCCGGGTTCCACGGCCGCCCGAAAGCTGCTGGTGGATCGCGCCCTCCAGTATCTGGATACGCTGGCCGGTGAAGCGAAAGGGGACCTGTCGCTGCAGCGGGAACTCGCGGCTGGTTACCGCAAGCTCGGCGCGGTCCAGGGTGGCGCGGTGCAGCGTAACCTCGGCGATACCGACGGGGCCCGGCGCAGCCTGCAGAAAGCGCTCGCGATCCGTGAATCCGTGGCGGCTCACAGCCCCGAGAGCCTCGAGGACCAGCTGGCGCTGGCGAAGATCCTCGACCTGAACGCGACGCTGGAACTTGCCAGTTTCAGCGACCCAAAGGCGGCCTTCGTTTATGAGAAGAGGGCGCTGGCAATCGTCGAAGCCCAGGCCGCGAAGCGACCGGCAGACCCGGACGTTCTTGACGTTTCAAGCTCGGTCCACGAAATGATGGGCACCATTCAGGGAGGAACCGGCTCCTCGGCGAGTCTGGGTGACATCGATGGGGCCATCGGGAACCACCGCAAGGCGCTCGCCGAGGCGCAGCGCCTGGCGCAGCTCCGGCCGGACAGCGAGCCCGATCGGCTGTCGGTGCTGGCGATCTCGACCAATCTTGCCGATGACTTTGTGAGAAAGGGCGAGCGTGGCGAGGCAATGCGTCTGTACACCGACTCCGCGAACTGGATCGAGGGCGTCGGCATCGATCGCCTGCATCCGGAAGCGCGCCATCTGGCGGTGACGATATTTGAACGAATGGGCACCGTGGCGATGATCGACGACGATGCCGGTTCCGCGATCCGCTACTACGAATCTGCAGTCGACGTCGAAAAGCAGTCGGTTGTCGCGGATCGCGAGGACGCTTTGGCCCGGATCGATCTGTACACCGACCAGGCGTTGCTCGGCGTGGCCGTCAGCCGGGCCGGCCGCCATGCGGACGGTCTGTCCGCCCTCGGCGCCGCGATCAGCGGCCTTGAGCGCGAGCACAGGGCGGATCCGAACTCGTTTGCAGGCCGCGTCCTGCCACTGGACTACGTACTGCGGGCGCAGCTGCTGTTCAACGAGGGCCAGTTCGCGGCGAGTCTCGCCGACTATCATCGTGCCGCGAGCCTGTTGGCCGCGGTCGGCGACGGGGACGCCCAGGCCACGGCGGCCCGCGCGGCGATCGATTCCAAGGTCGGGGACGTGCTCGCAAAGCAGGGCGACCACGAGGGTGCCCGGCGGCGTTATGCGGCGGCGCTCGCGATCCTCGAGCCGCTAGCCGCCGCACCGCAACCGATGGTGGAAGTCGTCTTCGCGACCGCCGACACGTACACGGGCCTCGGCGAACTCCTGTTGCAGGGCAAGGCGTCCCCCGGCGAGGCGGGATCGGCAAGTATCGCCCGGCTGGAGGCGGCGCGGGCCCGGTTCCTCCAGGCGGCCGAGATCTGGCGCAAGGCGCCCAATCCCGGCCGGTTCAACATGAGCGGCTTTGCCACGGAGGGGCCGTCGCGCCCGCGCGACCTGCTCGCCCGCTGCGAGACGGAACTCGCCAGGCTCGGCGTCAGCCTCAGCGCTTCGAATCACCCGGCTCCTTAGCCGGGGCGCCCGTGCCGGCGACCTGCGCGGGGGGCGTCATCCGCGCCCACGCGGCGGCAACCGCGTCGCGGTAGCAGTCGTTCGTCGTCTCGCGGTGGTCCACCTGCCGCGAATTCTCCAGCCGGCTGCAGAGTTTCCAGGCGGCGGCCGAGATTCTCTCGTGGGCGATCCGGGCGCCGGCCTCGGTCGTGAGATCGAGATCGGCGACGGAAACGGCGGCGGTTTTCATTTCCGGCTCCTTCCGGCCGGTCGGGTCCGCCAGGGTCAGGGCGGGCAGCAGTACCCCTGCAGCGAGCAGGGCGAGAGTCCTGGCGTACGGATGATGGATCGGATCACGGTTTGTGTGGCGCATCGTCGTTCCCCTGTTTCCAGCCTGTGCGGTAGGTGCATTCAGGCCCGACAGGTGGCGGGGGCCCCGAACGGGGTCGCCGACCTGCGCGCCTCTACCAGCTAACGCGGGGAGCAGGGGAAAAAGGGCTCACGGCGGGGCAACGGCTGCCCCGGGGACCGGCATCCGGTCCGGGCTTAAGGTCGGTGGGCGGCGAGTTCCCGGGCGAGCCAGGCCTTGGCCATGGTCCAGTCCCGCTTGACGGTTGCCTCGCTGATCTGGAGCGACTCTGCCGTTTCCTCGACCGTCAGCCCGCCAAAAAAACGCAGCTCGACGATCTGCGACTGCCTGGCGTCGAGCGTCTCCAGGCGGGTTAGGGCCGCGTCGATGCTCATCAGGTCGACGCCTGCATCGCGCCCCGCGTCCAGTTCGTAGCGCTCGAGAAAAGCACCCCCGTCACCACCCTCGAGCGTCGCGTGCGGCTGGACCTGGTCGAGGCTGACATTCGGGATGCCGTCGCCGCGCTTCGCGGCAAGGCGCGCGCGGGCCTGGTCCACGAGGATGCGGCGCATCAGCTTGGAGGCGAGGGAAAAGAAGTGCGCGCGGCTCTGCCAGCGGGTGTGCTTCTGGCCGATCAGTCGGATAAACGCCTCGTGAACGAGGCCGGTGGGCGGCAGGGTATTGGCCGCCGATTCGCGCCGCAGGTGGCGGGCGGCCATCCGCCGGAGCTCCGCGTAGACGATGGGCGCCAGTTCCTCCAGCGCGCCGCCACTGCCGTCGCTCCAGGCAACCAGCAGCCGGGTGATCTGCTCCGGTGAGTCGCCACTGGGGGAGCAATCCACGGGCGCTGCCGGGAGGCCTATCGGATCGGGTTCTCTTGACGGCATGCGGATTCCATCCGGCTCCCGGAAACGCGCGGTCCCGGGTGCCGACTGCGTTTTGCGAAAGTGCTTGCGTGCAGATCCTGCTGAAGGCCGCGGTTCCCGAGTGTACTTGGAATGCGGAGGGAGCTTCCATGCCGCCGGATCGGTCGGCCTTTCGGGGCGCGCGACCCGACGCTATGAAGATTTCCCCGGCACGCCTCGAGCCGGAGCGGGGGCGCACCCCTGCGGGAGTCGGGAGCGTCGCGCTGCGCGCGACGGACCCCCGGGGGGCCTATCGCTCAGCGCGCGCTCTCGGCCTTCGCGTCGAAGACGACACGTCCGCCCACGACCGTGAGCAGGGCGCGGGTGTCGCCGATCTGCTCAGCCGGTACGGTGAACAGGTCCTGGGACAGCACCACGAGGTCCGCGGCCTTGCCCTTTTCGAGGGTGCCGACGAGGCGATCGGCGTAGGCGGCGTAGGCCGCGCCCTGCGTGTAGGCATCGACCGACTCGCGCACCGTGACTGCCTCGTTCTTGCCGTAGTAGGTGCCGGCCAGCGGCTTGGCGCCGCCGTTGCGTGCGCCGTCGAGGACACCGGCATCGATGCCGGCTGTGTCCGGCGAGCGCCAGGCCTGGCGGGTGACGGCCTGCTGGATGTTGAAGTACGGATCCGGCGGCCACATGCACGGCCAGTCGCTGCTGAACGCGAGCCTGACGCCCCGATCGAGCAGGGTCCGCCAGCGGTCGGACACGGTCGGGTCCTTAGCGTCGTACCCCGTGCCGAGTTCGCTGCAGCAGAAGGCCGGCTGCACGCCGGCGATGACGCCGAGGCGCGCGTAGCGGTCGATGTCCGCGTCCTGGATCAGGAAGCTGTGCTCTATCCTGAGGCGCCGCTCGCGTGCGCCGTTCTTCGCAATCGCATTCTCGTAGGCATCGAGGATCATGTGCACCGAGTCGCTGCGCTGCGCGTGGGTCATCAGCTGGAAACCCCGGCTGTCGAGCTCAAGCACGAGCGCGCGGTACTCGGCCGGCCGGTACACGAGCGGCGGCACGTAGCCGGTACTGCCGTCGGCAAAGAACTTCACGAGATTGGCCGACACCCAGTCATCGTGGAAGCGGCTGCGCGCGGCCTCGAGGTCGGCGAGGAACTCGGGGCTCAGCCGGTGCGGGACCGACACGGAGCCAAATGCCGTGCGGGTCCGGACCGTGAGTTCGCCGCGATCGCGGAGCGCGCCGTACAGCTCGATCTCGGCCAGGTTGCCGGTGGCATTCACGATGCTAGTGATGCCGTAGCCGTTGAGGTAGTGGGTCGCGCGGCGCAGGAGCGCCAGCTTTTCCTCGGTCGACAGGGTCTTCAGGACCGCGTTGTGGATCAGGTCCTGCGCGGCCTCGAGCAGTACGCCCCCCGGGCGGCCGCTCGCATCGCGGAAGATGTTGCGCTCGGCCACCTCGTCGGCGACCGGCGCATCGGTGATGCCGGCGAGCTCCAGTGCCTTGCTGTTGACCCAGACCGCGTGTTCCGAGGCGTTGTGGATGACGAGCGGCCGGTCGGGCACCGCGCGGTCGAGCAGGGCGCGGTCCGGTGCCGTCGGCTGTGCCGTGCTGAAGTCACCGCGTGCGATCAGGACCCGCCGGTCGGGATGCTGGTCGGCGAACTTCCTGAGCGCAGCGACGAACTCGTCGGCATGGTCTGCCGTCAGGCTGCGCTCGGGCGTCGACAGGTTGAGGCCATCGAGCGTCAGCGCGCCGAACAGCAGGTGCATGTGCGCATCCACGAGTCCGGGGATCACGGTCCGCCCCTCGAGGTCGACGACCCGGGCGCCGCGGCGGTAGCGGGCGAGTGCCGCGTCGCTGCCGACGGCGGCGATGGCGGCACCTTCGACCGCGATGGACTCGGCCCAGGGTGCCGCCCGGTTGCCCGTGTAGATGTGGCCGTGGACGTAGACCGTCGTGGCCGCGGGCGCGGCGTCGACCGCAAAGGACACGAGTCCGGCGGCGAGAACGAGGAGGTGGCGCAAGCGTGAATACTCCGGACTGACGGCCGGGGAGTGGCCGGAGAGGCGTGCTCCGGCCAAGGCTCAGTTTCGTGAAGCGCGCCCCGGCCGACGCGCTCCCGTCTGCATCAGGACTGGCTGGAGCCGCCCGCCCGCATCGCGCTCTTCGGCAGCTTCACCGGGAACTTGGCGCGGATGGCATCGTCGATCGATTCGGGAACGTGGCTCGGGTAGTGAGTCGCCAGGATTTCCTTGACCCGCTCCGCGGCGCGTTCCTCGATGTCGGTCGCGCCACGTTCGGTCCAGTCGTTCGGGCTGCGGCGGTCGCCGATCGACGGATAGAGGTAGTCGGTCTGCATCAGCTGCAGCGTCTGGTCGGAGCCGAGGTAGTGGCCCGGCCCGTTGATACACACGTCCTTGATCGTCTCGAAGGACAGCTTCTCGTCCGACACGTCGATGCCTTTGATGGTGCGCATCGCGGCGCCGATGATGTCGTTGTCGATGACGAGGCTCTCGAGGCTGTAACCGAGGAGGCTCGCGTGCATGCCGGCGGCCTCGTAGATCATGTTCGCGCCCGCATTGCCGACGAGCGCGTGGTTGAGGCCCTTCTCGGCCCCCGCCTGGCCGTCCGGCACCTTCGAGTCGGTCATGCCGGAGGCCGTGCCGCCGGTCAGGTCATAGAAGTGGGCCATCTGGCCGGCCGCCGCCGACAGCAGCGCCTGTTCGGGGCTGCCGCCCGACATGGCGCCCGTGCGCAGGTCGGAAACGAAGCACCAGGTGCCGAAGATCGCCGGATGCCCCGGCTTGATGGCGTTGACGTAGACGAGGCCGGCCAGCACCTCCGCGACTTCCTGCGCAAGCGCACCGGCCAGCGCCGCGGGCGCCGTGGCACCGGCCTGACCGGCGGACAGGAGCAGCACGGGCATGCCACCGGTAACGGCCAGTTCCAGGCAGCGGCAGGCATCGACCGCGAATTTCATGGGCGGCACGACGAAGCAGTTCGACTGGCTGACGAACGGACGCTCGCGCCACTGCTTCTCGCCGCCGGCGATCATGTGCAGCATCTCGAACGAGGCTTCGAGGTGCTTCGGGTCGACCCAGCTGGAGCCGACGTGCTTGGTGGTCGACATGACCGAGGCGTAGCAGGTGTTGAAGTCCATCTGGAACGGATCGGGCAGGTCGCGCGGCACGACGGCGCGCTGGAAGAAGTGGATGTGCTCCATCACGTCGACGATGCGGCCGATGTTGTAGAGGTCGGTCAGCAGCGACTCGCGGTACTTGCCGTCGCTGTCCACCATGTTGACGGCGGCCCCGGCCGTACCGAAGTGGACCTTCTTGCCCCACGGTTCGAGGTCGTACCGCTTGTCCTGGCCATGCAGCACGAAGTGGCGGCCGGCCTTGGCGAGCGTGTCCTCGACCAGCGCGCGGGGGAACAGCATCCGGCCGTGCTCGCTCACGGTGCAGCCGGCGCGGGTAAGGATCTCGACACCCGACGGCGGCGCATCGGCGAGGCCGACCTCGGCGAGCAGGCGCAGTGCAGTCTGGTGGATTTTCTCGACCGCAGCGTCCGTCAGCGGTCGGTAGTTGCCCGAGGAGAGTCCCGGCGAGACCGGCCGGATGTTGTCCGGCAGCGGCGCCGCGCGCTGGGCGCGCCGCAAATCTCTGCCGCTGGGACGACGTGCCGGATGGGGAGCCTCTGCCACGGTTGCACCTCTTACGCGCTGCGGATCTGGACGATGGGGATGGCGCGGCGAACGGCGGATCGCGATTCGCCTGCCAAACCCACGCAGTCTGCCGGTTTGGGGCCGCGCCGCCAATAGGCAAGGGTCGGCGCGTGCCGGCGTCGGGCGCTTCAGTAGTGGGGAGGCCGCTCGGCGTCGGGATCGAACTTGCCGGCGTCGCTTTCCACCTCCTGCAGGCGCTGCAGGAGCGCCGTCAGGCGGGCGGTGAGGCTGTCCAGTTCACGACGCTGCGCATAGACGAGATCGCTGAGCTCCTGCTGGGCCTTTTCCAGGTAAGCCACCTTGAGCTCCAGCTGTTCGGTCGATTCGCGTTCGGCCACGTGTCGGTCCCCAAGGCAAGCTGAGTGCTGGCACCCCGGTCGGGATACGCGACTCGCTCCAGGGGTCTAAAATACTCCCATGAACGACTTCCTGCCGACAGTCGACGATGTCCGCGCGGCGGCCGCGCGGATCGACGGGCTGGTGCACCGCACGCCGGTGCTGCAGTCGACGGAACTGTCGCGGCTGCTCGGCGCCGAGGTCAGCTTCAAGTGCGAGAACCTGCAGAAGGTCGGCGCGTTCAAGGCGCGTGGCGCGACCAACGCGGTCTATGCCCTGCCGGCCGCCACCGCCGTCGCCGGGGTGGCGACCCATTCCTCCGGCAATCACGCGGCCGCCGTGGCCCGCGCGGCGCGGCTGCGCGGGATCCCGGCCTACGTCGTCATGCCGAGCAACGCGCCGATGGTCAAGCGGGCGGCCGTGATCGGCTATGGCGGCTCGGTCATCGACTGCGAGCCGACGCTGGCGGCCCGCGAGGCCGCCGCGGACGCGCTCGTCCGGCGCACCGGCGCGACCTTCATCCATCCCTACGACGATGTCCTCGTCATTGCCGGACAGGGTACGGCGACCCTGGAATTCGCGGTGCAGGCGCCACGGCCGGACGCTGTCCTGGTGCCCGTGGGCGGCGGCGGGCTGTTGTCGGGCACGGCGCTGGCCGCCCGGGCGGTCTGGGCGACGACCCGGGTGGTCGGCTGCGAACCGGGCGCCGCCGACGACGCCGCGCGGGGCTTTCGCTCGGGCATGCTGCAGCCGGCGGCACCGACCGGGACGATCGCCGACGGCCTGCGCGCGGCCCTGTCGGCGCGCACCTTCGCGCTCATCCGCCGCGACGTCGACGAGATCGTGACCGTCAGCGAAGAGGGCATCGTCGAGGCGATGCGCCTCGTCTGGCAGTACCTCAAAGTCGTGATCGAGCCGTCGGCCGCGGTGCCGGTCGCGGCCGTGCTGGAGGGGTCGCCGGGCGCCTTTGGCGGGCAGGTCGGCATCGTGCTGAGCGGCGGCAACGTCGACCTCGGCGTGATCGCCGGGCTGTTCGCCGCCGCCAGCCCGCAGGGCTAGCGCCGGCCACCGCGCCGCGGGCGCGACGGGCGCCCGGTCTGTGCGATCATGGCGTTCCCGGAACCTGCTTTATTGGGCTCTAACATCATGACGAACAAAGAGAATACCGCCGCCTCCTGGGCGGCTCGTGCGGCTGGCCTCGCGATCGAGGGCCGCGCGTTCATCGATGGGCGCTACGTGCCGGCGATCGCTGGCGGAACCTTTCCGTGCATCAACCCGGCGACCGGCGCGGTCCTCGCCCAGGTGGCGCACGGTCAGGCGGCCGATATCGAGGTCGCCGTGCGCGCCGCCCGCCGCGAGTTCACGACCGGCAGCTGGCGGCGCACCCCGCCCGCCCAGCGCAAGCGCGTCCTGCGCCGTTTCGCCGAACTGATCGAGGCGAACCGCGAGGAGCTCGCGCTGCTGGAGACCCTCGACATGGGCAAGCCCATTTCCGACAGCCTGAACGTCGACCTGCGCTCGTCGGCGAACTGCATCGCCTGGTACGGCGAGGCCATCGACAAGATCTACGACGAGGTGGCGCCGACCGGACCGAACGAACTCGGGCTCATCACGCGCGAGCCTATCGGCGTCGTCGGCGCGGTCGTGCCGTGGAATTTCCCGCTGCTGATGGCCTGCTGGAAGATCGGCCCGGCGCTGGCCGCCGGTAATTCGGTCGTCCTCAAGCCGTCCGAAAAAAGCCCGCTGACGGCGATCCGCATCGCCGCGCTCGCCCTCGAGGCCGGACTGCCGGCCGGTGTCTTCAACGTCGTGCCGGGATACGGTCAGACCGCCGGCCAGTCGCTGGCACTGCACATGGACGTCGATGTTCTGGCATTCACCGGCTCGACCCGCACGGGCAAGCTGATGCTGACCTATTCCGGCCAGTCGAACATGAAGCGCGTGTACCTCGAATGCGGCGGCAAGTCACCGAACATCGTCCTCGCCGATGTCGGCGACCTCGAGCGCGCGGCTACGGCGGCGGCGTGGGCGATCTTCTTCAACCAGGGTGAAGTGTGCACGGCGGGATCACGGCTGCTCGTGCATGAGTCGATCCGCGACGCGTTTCTGGAGAAGGTCGTTGCCGTGGGCCGGTCTCTCAAGCTCGGTGATCCGCTCGATCCCTCGACCCAGGTTGGCGCGATCGTCGACGATCTGCAGCTCAAGACGGTTCTCGGCTATATCGAGAAGGGCAAGAGCGAAGGCGCCAGGCTCGCGCTGGGTGGCGAGCGCCGCCGGACCGAGAGCGGAGGCTACTTCGTCGAGCCGACAGTCTTCTCGGGGGTTACGGCCGACATGACCATCGCCCGCGAGGAGATTTTCGGTCCGGTGCTTTCCGCCCTCACGTTCAAGGATGTCGACGACGCGATCCGCATCGCCAACGACACGATTTACGGCCTTGCCGCCTCGGTCTGGACCCGTGACATCTCGACGGCGCACCGCGTGGCCCGCGAGCTGCGCGCCGGCAGCGTCTGGGTGAACTGCTACGACGGCGGTGACATGACCATGCCGTTCGGGGGCTACAAGCAGTCCGGCAACGGCCGCGACAAGTCGCTGCATGCCCTGGACAAGTACACGGAGCTGAAGGCGACCTGGATCGACCTCACCTGATGGCCGCCGGCCACCCGGGGCCGACAGCCGTGGCCAGCGACACCCGGTCGCTGGCCGCACTGCTCGGCCGTGATCTCGTGTGTGTCGATCTCGAGACCACCGGCGGCAATCCCGCACTGCACCGCATCATCGAGATCGGGGTTGTCACGATCGATCGCGACGGCGCGATCAGCGAATGGACGACGCTGGTCGACCCGGGCTGCCGTATTCCGCCGTCGATTGTCGGCTTCACCGGCATCGACGACGCCATGGTCGCCGGTGCGCCGGCCTTCGCCGATATCTACAAGGACCTCCTCGAGCGCCTCGACGGGCGTCTGTTCGTGGCCCACAACGCCCGGTTCGACTACGGCTTCATCAAGGGCGAGCTCGCGCGCCTGGACGTCCGCTGGCAGGCGCGCACGCTCTGTACGGTCAAGCTGTCTCGCCGACTCCATCCGGAGCACCCGCGCCACAACCTGGATGCGCTGATCGCGCGCCACGGGCTCGGCTGCGAAGCCCGGCACCGGGCGCTCGGCGATGCGCGGGTGCTGCGCGACCTGCTCGCGGTCTACGCCGCCACGCTGCCCGCCGGCCAGCTCGCGGCCGCCGCTACTGCCGTCCTCGGCGAGTCGCTCGTGCCGGCGCATCTGCCGCAGGATCTTGCCGACGAGCTGCCCGAAGGGCCGGGCGTGTACCGGTTCTACGGCGAGGCCGATGCCCTGCTCTATGTCGGCAAGTCGAAGAACCTCAAGCAGCGCGTGCTCGCCCATTTCGGCGCCGCTGCCCGCGACGGCCGGGAGCAGAAGCTGGTCGCGCTCCTGCGCCGCGTCGAGTGGCAGGAAACGGCCGGCGAGCTGGGCGCGCTGCTCGCCGAGGCGCGTGGCGTCAAGCGCGACGCGCCGCTCTTCAACCGCCGGCTGCGCGGGCCGCTGCAGCTGTGGTCGATCCGCCTGGCTGAAGGCAGCGATGGCGTGGTGCCGGTGATCGAGGACGCGAGCGGCATCGAGGTGCATGCCGAGGCGGAAATCTACGGGCTGTTCAAGAAGGCGCGGGATGCCAAGCAGGCGCTCACCGAAATCGCCCGCGCGCAGGGCCTGTGCCAGAAGGTGCTCGGGCTCGAGGCAGCCGAAGGTTCCTGCTTCGCCTACCAGCTCGGTCGCTGTCGCGGCGCGTGCGTCGGCCGGGAATCACGCCGGCTGCACGACACGAGGCTCAGGCTCGCCCTGTCGGCAAGCCGCATCAAGCCCTGGCCTTACCCGGGCGCCGTCGCCGTGCGCGAGCGCAACTGGCGAGGCGAGGAGGACCTGCACGTCTTCCAGGCCTGGCGCTACATCGGCACCGTGCACTCCGTCGACGAGATCGCCGAGCTGCGCGATGCGGGCGGAACGTTCGACGTCGACATCTACCGGCTGCTCGCCAAGCACCTGGCGGGTCCGGCGGCGGGCCACGTGCTGGAGGTTCCGCCATGCCGGCCGGAATAGCGACCGCGCCGCACGGCACGCTCGATCTCGTCCTTGCCGAGCTCAAAGGCCTCGGGCTGGACTCGGCCCGCGAGAACGGCGCGGTCGTGACATTTGAGGCGGACCTTGCCGGCTTCTACCGCGCCTGCGTCGGCTCGCGGGTGGCAAGCCGGGTGCTTTGGGTGCTGGGCCAGGGCGATGCTCCGGATCCCGACGCGCTCTACCGCGCGGCGCTGGCGATCGACTGGTCGATCCACGTCCCGGAAGGCGGCACCATCGCGGTCGATTTTTCGACCGCACACTCGGCGATCACCCATACCCACTACGGCGCGCTGCGCGTCAAGGACGCCATCGTCGATCAGCTGCGCGAGCGCGCCGGCGGCCGGCCGTCGGTCGATACCAGCCGGCCGTCGGTGCGCGTCGCGGTGCGCGTCGTGAACGACCGGGCGACCTTCGCGATCGATTTCGCCGGCGACAGTCTGTACCGGCGCGGCTATCGCGCCGAGGGCGTTGCCGCGCCGCTGAAGGAGAACCTGGCCGCTGCGCTCCTGCTGCGCGCCGGCTGGGAGCGCCTCGCGGCGGACGGCGCGCCGTTCCTCGATCCGATGTGCGGGTCCGGAACACTGCCGATCGAGGCGGCGCTGATCGCCGCCGACATGGCGCCCGGCCTCAGCCGGGACTGGTTCGGGTTCATGGGCTGGAAGGGACATAACGCGACGCTCTACGCCGAGGTGCGCGACGCGGCGACCGCCCGGATCCGGCTCGACCGGCTGGCACCCGGCCGGATTCGCGGCAGCGACCTCGACCGGCGGGCGCTGCAGGCGGCCCGTCACTCGGTTTCCAACCTCGGCCTCGATGGCCGGATCCAGTTCGCGGCCGGCGATGTCGCGGATGCCACGCCCCACGGGGACGGCGGCCTGCTCCTCTGCAACCCGCCGTACGGCGAGCGCATCGGTGATGCCGACGGGCTCGATGCGCTGTATTCGACCCTGGGCTCGGTCATGCGCGAGCGCTTCCTCGGCTGGCAGGCGGGCGTCTTCACCGGCAATCCGTCGCTCGGCCAGTCGCTCGGGTTACGCGCCCGGCGCAGCCATCACCTGTACAACGGGGCGATCGACTGCGTGTTCCTGCGCTTTGCGATCGAGCCGGACCAGTTCATGGTGCGGCGCAAACCGGGCGAGCTGCCGGCGCCGAACGCCGCACGCGCCGAAAGCCCCGGCGCCCAGATGTTCGCCAACCGCCTGCGCAAGAACCTGGCAACGGTCGGGCGCTGGGCCCGCGATGAGGGCGTCGAGTGCTTCCGGCTCTATGACGCCGACATGCCCGAGTACTCGTTCGCGATTGATTTGTATGGCAGCGCGCCGCGGCGCGCCTACGTGCAGGAGTACGCGGCGCCGGCCACCGTCGCCGAGGAAAAGGTCCGCGGCCGGCGGGCCGAGGCGCTGGCGGCCATCCCGCTCGCGCTCGACCTGCCACGGGAGCACATCCACGTCCGCGTACGGCGGCGCAGTCGCGGCGGCGAGCAGTACACGAAGGTCGCCGAGCTCGGCGAGTTCCACGAGGTGACGGAGGACGGACTGCGGCTCCTGGTCAACTTCACCGACTACCTGGACACGGGACTCTTTCTCGATCACCGGCTCACCCGGGCGCGCCTGCGCGCGCTTGCCCGCGGCAAGCGCTTCCTCAACCTGTTCTGCTACACGGGGACGGCGACGGTCCACGCCGCGGCCGGAGGTGCAGCGAGCACGACCAGCGTCGACCTGTCGCGAACCTACCTCGACTGGGCGCGACGGAATCTCGAGCTGAACGGCTTTGCCGACGCGGAGCACCGCCTGATCCAGGCCGACGTGCTCGAGTACCTGCGCGAAGCCCAGTCGGTCTTTGACCTTATTTTCCTCGACCCGCCGACCTTCTCCAATTCCAAGCGCATGACCGGTACGCTCGACGTGCAGCGCGACCACGTCGACCTCCTGCAGGCGACTGCGCGGCGCCTGGCGCCGGGCGGGACGCTCGTCTTCTCGACCAATCACACGCGTTTCCGCCTGGCGGCCGGCATGCTGGACGGCCTCGAGGTCGAGGACATCAGTGCCGCGACGATCCCGCGTGACTTCGCAAGGAATCCGCGGATCCATCGGTGTTATGTGATCACGCGAACCCAATGACCCCCGACATCGCATAGAGTGCGATCCGCGCCGGCATGCGCCGGCGCAATGCGGAGCGACGAGCGCGGCGGCTAGACCGTGCCGGCGTCACCGTGCAGGGAGGCGTGGCCTGCCACGCAGCGACGAGCGGGGGGAACCGTGGTGGTCATCCAGTGGAATTCGAGCGAACTCGTCAAGTGTCCGGTCGGCGCGCTGGCGCGCCATGAAACCCACGGATGGGTTACCGTAGTCGGGGCAGCGGGCTGGACCCGCACCATCGAGAGCTACCGGTACGAGCCGTGCCGGGCTTCCGGTGCGACCGAGCGTACGCCGCGTCGCGTGCTGCACTCGGTCGACGTGCGCGAGCTGCGACTGCTGCCGAGGATCACTCCCTAGGACGGCGCGTGACGAAGGCGCGCCCCAACGCGCAGGTCGTCATGAACAAGCCCTTGCCCCGTCTGCTGTCCGTCGCCCCGGTGTCGGGCAGCGGCGAACCCGTCGCCGTCGAGCGCCTGCGCGCCGGCCAGCCGCTAACCAAGGTCCGCAACGACTACGCTGCCGCGGACGGCCACTTCGACGCCGGGATCTGGGAATCCTCGCCGGGCCGCTGGCGCGTCAGCTACACCGAACACGAGGTCTGCGTGCTCTTGGCCGGGCACGTCCGGCTCATCGCCGCCGACGGCAAGGCCGTGGAGTTCCAGGCCGGGGACTCGTTCGTCGTCCCGGCGGGGTTCGAGGGAGAGTGGGAGACGGTCGAGGCCGCGCGCAAGCTTTATGTCATCTATACGCCCCCGGGCCAGGCCTAGGCGGGCGCGATCCGGCGGCCGTGAGTTGCTGTGAATTGTTGAAATAATGCCGTCTGAATTCACGAAAAGCCGCGAACGTCGGCGAATTTGACCGCCGTGGCCCGGCGCCCGGCGGGCGGCCGGGCCGGATTCAGGCTACACTTCAGGCCCGGTCGGGTTTCGCGTTCCGCGGCCCGGCGACAACAGCCACAAACATGTCTGACCGTAAACCAGTAATCGGGATTCCCGCCGATCGGCGGTTGCTGGGACCTCACTGGTTCCATTGCGTGGGCGAAAAGTACGTCGCGGCGATAGCCGAGGCGGCCGGTGCCGTGCCGGTGCTGTTGCCGTCCATCGGCGCGGACCTTGCGCTTGACGCCGTGCGTGCCTGCTGCGACGGACTGTTCCTCACCGGCAGCCCGTCCAATGTCGAGCCGCACCATTACGGCGGTCCGCAGAGCGAGCCCGGCACCTGGCACGACGCGCACCGTGACGCGACGACCCTGCCGTTGATCCGCCAGCTCGTCGACGACGGGATGCCGCTCCTCGCCGTCTGCCGCGGCTTCCAGGAGATGAATGTCGCGTTTGGCGGCTCGCTGCACCAGAAGGTGCACGAGTTGCCGGGCCATCTCAACCACCTCGAGAACAAGGACGACCCGCTCGACGTGCAGTACGCGCCGTCGCACGAGGTGACGCTCGCCGCCGGCGGGCAGCTCGAGGGATTCGCGGGCGGCAAGCGTGAGCTCGCCGTCAACTCGCTGCACGCCCAGGGCGTGGACAGGCTTGCCCCGGGCCTCGTGGTGGAGGCGACGGCGCCCGATGGTCTCGTCGAGGCGTTCCGTGTCGACGGGGCCCGGTCGTTCGCCATCGGCGTGCAATGGCACCCGGAGTGGAAGGCCATGGAGAATGAATTTTCGCGCGCACTGTTTGCGGCATTCGGTGCGGCGGCGCGCCTTCGCCGCGGCGCGCGTCGTTGAAAAATCGGACCGGTGACTATCCTATGAGCACGCAGAGCCCCATCCGCCAGTTCCTGAAGGACCATGGCATCAGCGAAGTCGAGGCGATCGTTCCCGACATGGCAGGGGTTGCACGCGGCAAGCTCGTGCCGGCCGCCAAGTACGTCGAGGAGGAAGGGCTGCGCCTTCCGGAGTCGATCTTTCTGCAGACGGTGACCGGCGAATATCCGGACGACGACAGCGCCATCAACCCGTCCGAGATCGACATCGTCCTGAAGGCCGACCCGTCGACGATCCGGGTCGTGCCGTGGGCTGCCGAGCCGACCGCCCAGGTCATCCACGACTGCTTCTACAGCGACGGCAGGCCGGTGACGATGTCGCCGCGCTACGTGCTGCGCAGCGTGCTCGAGCTGTACGCCGCGCAGGGCTGGGAGCCGGTGCTGGCGCCGGAACTCGAATTCTTCCTGGTCGAGCCGAACATCGATTCCGACTATCCCCTCAAGCCGCCGGTGGGTCGCTCGGGGCGCCCGGAAATCGGCCGACAGAGCTACTCGATCGCCGCGGTCAACGAGTTCGATCCGCTGTTCGACGACGTCTACACGTTCTGCGAAGCGCAGGAAATCGAGATCGACACGCTGATCCACGAGGCCGGCGCGGCGCAGATGGAAATAAACCTGCTGCACGGCTATCCGATGTCGCTCGCCGATCAGGCCTTCCTCTTCAAGCGGACCGCGCGCGAGGCCGCCCTGCGCCACAAGATGTACGCGACGTTCATGGCAAAGCCCATGGCCAAGGAGCCCGGCAGCGCCATGCATCTCCACCAGAGCATCGTCGACGTGAAGACGCGGCAGAACATCTTCAGCCAGGCTGACGGCACGCCGACCCAGCTCTTCTTCTCCCACATCGCCGGCCTGCAGAAGTACCTGCCGGCGGCGATGTCGCTGTTCGCGCCGAACGTCAACAGCTACCGGCGCATCACGCCGCACAATTCGGCGCCGATCAACGTCCACTGGGGCTACGACAACCGCACGGCCGGCCTGCGCGTGCCGATGTCCTCGCCGGCGGCGCGCCGCGTCGAAAATCGCCTGGGCGGCGCGGACGCGAACCCCTACCTCGCCATCGCGGCATCGCTCGCCTGCGGCTACCTCGGGATGATGGAAGGCATCAAACCTACCGAGCCGCTGTCCGGGAGTGCCTACCTGCTGCCGATCCAGCTGCCACGGACCCTCGCGGAGGCGCTGCGCCTGCTGCGCGAATGCCGGCCGCTGGTCGAGCTGTTCGGCGAGCGGTTCGTGCAGGCTTACTCGGCCGTCAAGGACTCCGAGTACGAGGCCTTCCTCAAGGTGATTTCCGCCTGGGAGCGCGAGCACCTGCTGCTGAACGTCTGATCGGCCGCTCCGGCCCCGGCGGGCTGTTCAAGGGGTCCGCGGCTGGGCTATAAACGTGTCCAGTCCCGGAGTATCACTTGATGCGGATTTCGACGTGGGCCCGGCGCCGCGGGTTCCTTCGCCTTGTGGCGCTGGCGACAGCGGGCCTCGGCGTGCTGGCGGCCTGCGGCGCCAAGCGCGACGGTGTCGCCGCCCCCGCCGGAAAACCGGTTGACGAAGCCAAAATCCTCAACGTCTACAACTGGTCCGACTATATCGCGCCGGACACGATCACCCGCTTCGAGCGGGAGACCGGTATCAAGGTCAACTACGACGTCTACGACACCAACGAGGTGCTGGAGACCAAGCTGCTGACCGGGCACAGCGGCTATGACGTCGTGGTCCCCTCGGCGTTCTTTCTCGAGCGCCAGGCGAGGGAAGGCGTTTTCCTCGCGCTCGACAAGTCGAAGCTGCCGAACTACCACAACCTCGATCCCGACCTCCTGCAGCGCCTGCGGCTCAACGATCCCGACAACCGTTACGGCATTCCGTACATGTGGCAGGCGACCGGCATCGGCTACAACGTCGACAAGGTGCGGGCCGCCCTCGGCCCCGACGCCCCGCTCGACAGCTGGGCTCTGGTGTTCGATCCCAAGAATGCCGAGAAGCTGCAGGCCTGCGGCATCACGTTCGTCGATTCCCCGCCGGAAGTCCTCGATTCGGCGCAGATTTACCTCGGCATCGACCCGAACAGCGAGCGGCTGGAGGACCTCGCCGCCGCGGAGGAACTGGTCAAGCGGGTTCGGCCGTTCATCCGCTACTTCCACAGCTCGCAGTACATCAACGACCTTGCCAACGGCGAGGTGTGCGTTTCAATCGGCTACACCGGCGACGTGCTGCAGGCGAGGGACCGGGCGCAGGAGGCGGGTAACGGCGTGAAGATCGCCTACACGGTGCCGAGGGAGGGTGCGATCTTCGAGGCGGACCTGCTGGCCATCCCGGCCGACGCACCGCACCCGGACAATGCGCACAGGTTCCTCAACTACATCATGCAGCCGGACGTGGTGGCGGAAATCTCCACTTACAAGAAGTACCCGTCGGGCAACCTGGCGGCCATCCCGCTGCTGCCACCGGCCATCCGGGACGATCAGGCCATCTATCCGCCCGCCGAAGTGCGGACCCGATTCAAGGACCACCGTGCCGAATCACTCGCCTACACCCGCTATGAAAACCGAGCCTGGACCCGCATCCGCACCGGCCGATAGGACGATGCCGCCGTACGTGCGCATCGACCGGGTCACCAAGCGCTTTGGCAGCCAGGCGGCTGTCAACGACGTCTCGCTCGACATCACGAAGGGGGAGATCTTCTGCCTGCTCGGCGCCTCGGGCTGCGGCAAGACGACGTTGCTGCGCATGCTGGCCGGATTCGAGACGCCGAGTACCGGGCAGATCTGGATCGACGGTGTCGATGTCACCCACGTGCCGCCCTACGAGCGGCCGGTCAACATGATGTTCCAGTCCTACGCGCTGTTTCCGCACCTCACCGTCGAGAACAACGTCGCGTTCGGTCTGCGTCAGGACGGCCTGCCGGCCGGCGAGATCAGGGACCGGGTCGCCGAAATGCTCGCGATGGTTGAGCTTAAGGGCTATGAGCGGCGCCGGCCGCACCAGCTGTCCGGCGGCCAGCGCCAGCGCGTGGCCCTGGCGCGGGCGCTCGTCAAGCGACCGAAGCTGCTGCTCCTCGACGAGCCCCTCGGCGCGCTTGACCGCAAGTTGCGCGAGCGCACGCAGTTCGAGCTCGTCAGCATCCAGGAGAGACTGGGCGTCACTTTCGTCATCGTGACCCACGACCAGGAGGAGGCGATGACGCTGGCGACCCGCATTGGCGTGATGTCCGCCGGGGAGATCCTCCAGGTCGGCGCGCCGACCGAGGTCTACGAGTACCCGAATTCGCGCTTCGTCGCGGATTTCATCGGCTCGGTCAATCTCTTCGAGGGCAGGCTGCTGGACGACGAGCCTGACCATGTGCGCATCGAATGCACCGAACTCGGCTATCCGATCTATGTCGATCACGGCATCAGCTCCTCGCCCGATGCGAAGGTCAGCGTGGCGCTCAGGCCGGAGAAGATCAGCCTGTCGCGGGAGACGCCGGCGGCCGTTCCCGGGCGGCAGCCCGAGAACATCGCCGCCGGCATGGTCACGGACGTTGCCTATCTTGGCGAGGTGTCCCGCTACCTGATCACCCTCGACGGCGGCCGCAAGGTGCGCGTCAGCCAGCCCAACCTGCACCGCCACGCCGAACGCATCGGCTGGGACGAGCGGGTCTGGCTTTCCTGGGAACCGTCGGCGCCCGTCGTGCTGACCCAGTGAGCACCGGCTCTTCCGACCTCGGCCGGGGCTGGTCCCGCCTGCAGGTGGGTCGCCGCCTCGTGCTCGGCGTGCCCTACCTGTGGCTATGCCTCTTCTTCCTGGTGCCGCTCGTGATCGTCTTCGGTATCTCGTTCTCGACACCTAAGATCGCGATGCCGCCGATCGAGCCGCTGGTCTCCTACGGGGCCGACCGGGTGCTGCAGCTGCGCCTGTACCTGTCCAATTACACGTTCATCGCGCAGGACTCGCTGTACGTCGCGGCGTTCGCCAATTCGCTCAAGGTGGCCTTCGTCTCGACCGTGCTGGCGCTGCTGCTCGGCTACCCGATGGCCTACGGCATCGCGCGCGCGCCACGCAACTGGCGCAGCGTGCTGTTCCTGCTCGTCGTGCTGCCGTTCTTCACCTCGTTCCTGCTGCGCGTGTACGCGTGGATCGGACTCCTGTCGAGGGCCGGGCCGATCAATACGGTCCTCCTGAAGCTCGGCATCATCCACGAGCCGCTGGTGATGCTGCAGACCGACTTCGCCGTGTACCTCGGCATGGTCTATTCGTACCTGCCCTTCATGGTCCTGCCGCTCTACTCGGCGATCGAGAAGCTGGACCCGTCGCTGCTCGAGGCCGCCGCCGACCTCGGCTGCCGGCCGATAAAGGCCTTTTTCCGCGTCACGCTGCCTTTGACGAGCGAAGGCATCCTCGCCGGGTGCCTGCTCGTCTTCATCCCCTCGGTCGGCGAGTACGTGATCCCGGCGGTGCTGGGCGGCCCCGGGACGCTCATGATCGGACGAGTGCTGTGGGAGGAGTTCTTCAACAACCGCGACTGGCCCCTGGCGAGCGCCGTCGCGGTCCTGCTGCTGCTGCTGCTGGTCGGGTTCATCGTCGTCCTGCAGCGGGTCCAGGCGCGGGAGCCGGCCAGTGAATAGGCGGCTGTCACCATTCATCCTGACGATGCTGTGCCTGGGCTTCGCGTTCCTGTACGTGCCGATCATCCTGATGGTCGTCTACTCGTTCAACGCCTCGCGGCTGGTGACCGTGTGGGATTCCGTGCATTCGCCGACGCTCAAGTGGTATGTGGAGCTGATGTCGAACGGCGAAGTGCTGGAGGCGGCGCGGCTGAGCTTCAAGGTGGCGGCGCTCAACGCCACCGGCTCGACCATCCTCGGCACGCTGGCGGCGTTCTGCCTGGTCCGCTTCGGCAAGTTCCGTGGCCGCAGCCTTTTCGTCGGTCTGACGACCGCGCCGATGGTGCTTCCCGAGGTCATCACCGGACTGTCGATGCTGCTGGTGTTCGTTGCGATGGAGCAGGTCATCGGCTGGCCCGCCGGGCGGGGCGCGACGACGATCACCATCGCGCACATGACGTTCTGTCTCGCGTACGTGACCGTTGTCGTCCAGGCGCGCCTCAGTACGTTCGACCGGTCGCTGGAGGAGGCGGCGCTCGACCTCGGGGCACGGCCGGCGAAGGTGTTTTTCGTGATCACGCTGCCGATCATCGCGCCGAGCGTGGTGTCGGGCTGGCTGCTGGCCTTCATTCTGTCGTGGGACGACCTCGTCATAACGAGTTTCGTCTCCGGTCCGGGTTCTACTACCCTTCCCCAGCTCATCTTTTCCAAGGTCCGCCTTGGCGTCAGTCCGGACATCAACGCGCTGGCAACCCTGCTCGTCCTCACGGTAACCATTGCCGTGATCGGCGTCGGGCTTGCCCTGCAGCGTCGTGAACGCCGGCTGGTGCTCGAGGCGGAAGAGGCGCGTGAGGTTCCGGCATGACTCTTTCTCTCGGTATCGATCTCGGTGGTTCGGCAATCAAGGCGGGGGCAGTCGATGTCGCTGACGGACGCCTCGTGGGCGAGGTCACGACGCGTCCGACGCCTCAGCCGGCGACGCCGGCGGCGGTAGCCGCCGCGGTTGCCGCGCTCGTCGCGGAACACCCGGAGGCGACCGGTACCGTGGGCTTCGCGTTTCCGGCGGTCGTCACCGACGGCGTTGCGCGGACGGCCGCCAACGTCGATCACGGCTGGGTGGGTTGCAACGGCGCGGAGCTCGTCGAGGGCGCCACGGGCCGGCCGTGCGGCTTTCTCAACGACGCCGATGCCGCGGGTCTCGCCGAAATGCGTTTCGGGGCCGGTCGGGGCGTGCGCGGCAGCGTCCTGGTGCTCACGCTCGGGACCGGCATCGGTACCGCGCTGTTCACGAATGGCGAGCTGTGGGCAAACGCGGAGCTCGGGCACCTCGAGGTGCGCGGCGAGGAGGCCGAGCACCGTGCCAGCGCCCGCGTCAGGAGCGCGCTCAACCTGAGCTGGTCGGACTGGGCGGCCCGGGTCAACGAGGTGCTCGATGTGTATCACCGGCTGCTCTGGCCGGACCTGTACATCATCAGCGGCGGCGTGACCGAGCACTGGGCCGAGTTCGGCACGCGCCTGAAGGCCGGCGCGCCGATCGTGCCGGCGCAGCTGCGCCAGCACGCCGGCGTGGTCGGTGCGGCAACCTATGCGGCGGGTCTGGTGCGGCGGCCATGATCGCGCCCGTGGAGTCGAGGCTGCCCGGGGTCGGCACCACCATCTTCACGGTGATGACCGAGCTCGCCTCCGGTGCCGGGGCGCTGAACCTCTCGCAGGGCGTGCCGGACTTCGATCCGCCCGCCGCGCTGGTCGAACACGTCGTCCGGCACCTGCGTGGCAAGTCCAACCAGTACCCGCCGATGGCCGGTGTCATGCGCCTGCGCGAGGTGATCGCCGCCGATCTCGGGCGGCGCTTCGCGAGGCGCGTATCGGCGGCGGACGAGGTGACGATCACGGTCGGCGGCACCGAGGGGCTCACGGCGGCGATCCTGGCGACGGTCGGGGCGGGCGACGAGGTGATCGTCTTCGATCCGGCGTACGACAGTTACGAGCCGATCGCGACGCTGGCGGGAGCGCGCACGATCCACGTGCCGTTGACCCGCCCGGACTTTTCGCCCGACTGGGAGCGGTTGGCGGCGGCGATCTCGCCGCGAACCCGGCTGGTCATCATCAATACGCCACACAACCCGAGCGGTCGCTGCCTGACGCGTGCCGAGCTCGATCGGTTTGCCGAGCTGCTGCGGCCGACCCGCGCGGTGCTCCTGTCAGACGAAGTGTACGAGCACATGGTCTTCGACGGTCGTCCGCACGAGAGCGTGCACGCCCATCCCGAGCTCGCCGCGCGCAGTTACGTCGTTTCCTCCTACGGCAAGACGTTCCATGTCACCGGCTGGAAGGTCGGCTACTGCGTGGCGCCGCCGGCGCTGTCGGCCGAATTGCGCAAGGTGCACCAGTTCCTGACGTTCACGGTCGCCACACCGCTGCAGGAGGGCCTCGCCGACTTCCTCGCGGCCGAACCCGCTGCGGCCCTCGGCCTGCCGGCGTTCTACCAGCGCCTGCGCGACCGCCTCGTCGCCCTGCTCGCCGGTTCGAAATTCGCGCTCACGCCCACCGCCGCCACCTATTTCCAGCTCGTCGACTATTCCGCGATCAGCGATGAGCCGGATCTCGAGTTCAGCCGGCGCCTCGTCCTCGAGCACGGCGTGGCGACGATCCCGATGTCGCCGTTCAGTCCGCGGGCGGTGCCCGGGGAGCGGCTCATAAGGCTTTGTTTTGCAAAGGACGAGGCGACGCTCGTGGCGGCGGCCGAGCGGCTGCGGGCGCTCTGACCGAAGCCCGTCTGCCCTCAAGTTCGCGGTCCAGGGGTCGCTAAACCGGACTTAACAGGCCCTGTCCGGAGACTTCCCTTGCCCAACAAGCAGCCCGCGGTCGATGCTGACCGGACGGGTTCGTACGAGCTGGTGCGTTCCCGGCTCGAAGACACGATCGGCGCCGGCGATATCGCCATTCCCATGCTTCCGGAGGTTGCCGCGCAGGTGGTGGCCGCCGCCGGCGACCCGGAGACCAGCGCCCGGGACATGGCGCAGATCATCTACGCCGACCCGGCCCTGGCGGCGCATGTCATGCGGGTGGTGACGTCGGCGGCCTACCGGCCCGCGCAGCCCATCCAGTCGCTCCACCATGCGATCAGCTGGCTGGGCATGGGCGAGGTCTGCGAGCTGGCCTTCACGGCGGCGGTGAAGTCGCGGCTGCTGAACGTCCCGCGCCAGCGGGCTCGGGCGGAGCGCCTGTGGGCGACGGCGGTCGGTAGCGCTGCCTGGGGCAGGGCGATCGCCGATGTCAGCGGGCGCGGCGGCGAGGCGAGCTATCTCGCCGGCCTCATGCACGAGATCGGCACGCCGGTGTGCCTGCAGGCCTGCGTGGACATCGCCGGCAAGCTGCAGCTGACGCTGAGCGAGCCCGCGCTCGATGCGCTGGTGGCCGAGTACAAGACCGAGATCGGCGGCCGGGTGGCCCGCGCCTGGCAGTTGCCGGCAGCCGTGACGGCGGTGATCGACGACTGGTCGGCGTGGGCGGATGCCGGGCTCTACAAGGACCAGTGCGCCGTGACGTTCCTCGCGCATCAGCTCGCCGAACACACGCTCGCCAGCAGCGAGCCGCTGGCGATGGCGCTTGCTGACGATCCGGTCGTGGGCCACCTGCGGCTGCAGCCACCCGCCCTCGCCGGGATCGTCGGCCAGGCGGCGCAGATCCGCGCCGTGGTCGACAACTTCCGCAACTGACCGCGGCGTCGGGGCACGACCCGCACGCGGCTCGCCGGCTGGCGTGCCGTGTGATTGAATAGAGCCATGAGGCCGCGTACCCGACTGGTCCATCCACGGCCAGCACCGCTCCCCGCCGACAACCGACCGCTGGTGGCGCCGATCTACCAGTCGGTGAAGTTCGGTCTGGATACGCTCGAGGCGACGGAGGGGGTGTGGCGGCACGCGCGGCCCGGCTACTCCTACAGCCGCGATCGCAATCCGTCGGTCCGGGAGCTCGAACAGGCAGTCGCCGACCTGCAGGGTACAGAGGATGCGCTGGTCGTCGGCTCGGGGATGGCGGCGGTCTCGGGCGCGCTGCTGCCGTTGCTGAAGGCCGGCAGCCACGTCCTCCTCTTCCTGGAAACCTACCTGCCCACGCGGCGCCTGGTCGGCGGGCTGCTGGAGCGGTTCGGCGCCACCCACACGCTGCTGTCGATCGACGATCGTGCCGGCATCGAGCAGGCCTTTGCCGAGCGGCCGCCGGCGCTCGTCTGGTTCGAGAGCCCGACCAACCCGGTGCTGAAAATTGCCGATATCGGCCACCTGGTCGGCCTGGCGCGCACGAGCGGCGCGCTGCTCGTGCTCGACAACACGTTCGCGGGCCTGCACCAGCACGGCGGCACCGGTGTCGACCTTTACGTGCACAGCCTGACGAAATATGCCGCCGGGCACGGGGATGTGATGGCCGGCGCGGTGGCCGGATCGCGGTCCCTGATCGAGCGGCTGCGCGGACCCGCCGCGCTCCTCGGGGCCACGCTCGATCCGCACGCGGCGTTCCTGGTGAGCCGCGGCCTGAAGACGTATTTCCTGAGGCGCACCGCGGCAACCGAGTCGGCCGCCGAGGTCGCCCGCTTCCTCGCCGCCCAGCCGTTTGTCCGGCGCGTGCACTACCCGGGACTGCCCGGGCATCCGGGCCACGAGCTCGCGGCGCGCCAGATGGCCGACTTCGGCAGCATCGTGACGCTGGAGCTCGGCGGTGGCGAGCGGGCCATGCGCGTCTTCACCGATTCGCTGACGCTGTTCGCCGTAACCCCGAGCGTGGGCTCGACCGAATCCCTCATCGTGCCCGCGCAGCTGCTCGGCTCCCAGGGCCTCGGTCGCGAGGCGGCCGCGCGGGCGGGCCTGACGGCCGGCACCGCGCGCCTCTCGATCGGTCTCGAGGATCCGGCCGACCTGATCGATGACCTCGGCGAGGCGCTCGCGCGCGCCTCAGCGGCCGAAGAGGCGCAGGAGTAGCGAGGCGACGAGGCTGACCACGAGCATCGTCACCCACGGCACGTAAAGCCGAAAGCCCGGCCGCACGATGGCGATGTCGCCCGGCAGGCGGCCGAACGGCAGCTGGCGAAGCCATGGCCAGGCGAGGGCCGCGACGATCAGGAGCGTGCCGGCGATGAAGAGGAGCCTGCGCATGGGCGCAGTGTCGCAGGAGCGGGTCGCGCCCGCCACACCCGGCAGGGACGGTGCAGGTAGGGGCGGTGATGGCGATCAAGATCGACAGGCCCGGGGAACCCGGCGAGTACGACGACGGCATGCAGGCGCTGCTGCAGGTCGTCTGGGGCGATGGCTTCCTGTCGCCGGGCGGGCCGGAGGAGATCGCGCGGCTGCTCGAGGGCGTCGACCTGCGCGGCGCGCGGGTTCTGGACATCGGCTGCGGACTCGGTGCGATCGACGTCCTGCTGGTCGCGACATACGGTGCCGGCCACGTCGTCGGCATTGACCTCGAGCCCGATCTCGTCGCCAAGGCCGCTCGGCGGGTGCGCGCGGCAGGCCTTGCCGGGCGCATCGAGGTGCGCACGGTCGAGGTGGGCCCGCTGCCGTTCCCGGACGCCTCGTTCGACGCGGTGTTCTCCAAGGATTCGCTGGTGCAGATCCCGGACAAGTCGGCGATTTTCGCCGAGATCCGCCGCGTCCTGAAGCCGGGCGGCCGGTTCGTCGCCAGCGACTGGCTGCGCGGCGGCAGCGGACCCTATACACCGGAGATGCTCGAATACTTCCGCCTGGAAGGCATCACCTACAACATGGCCTCGATCGCGCAGTCGGTCGAAGCGCTGCGCCAGGCGGGGTTCACCGACGTCGTCGCGCGGGACCGTAACGACTGGTACCTCGATCTCGCCCGTCGCGAACTTGAGGCGCTGGCCGGGGAGTGGTATCCGCTGATCGTCGAGCGGATCGGGCGCGACCGGGCCGACCACTTCGTCGTCAACTGGCGTCAGCTCGTGCTCGTTCTCGAACGCGGCGAACTGCGACCGGCCCACCTGCTGGCGGTCAGCCCCTGACCGCTACAGGCTGCTGGCGACGCCGATGCGGTGCGCGTGCGGATAGGGCAGGACTTCCAGCACCTCGTCCGCCGCCAGCCGCGCCTGCACGCCGCGCCACCACTGGGCGGTGAGGATCTCGCCGTGGTGCGCGAGGAACGCGTCGCGGATCGGGCCGAACATGCCGAGGAAGTTGATGAACGTTTCCGGGAACACGTCGTTGTCGGCGACGTAGAACCAGGACTCGGCGCGCATCTCGTCTTCGTCGGACGAGGCTGCCGGCATCTCGCGGAAGCGGCACTCGGTCACGAGGCACAGCTCGTCGTAGTCGTAGAAGATGACCCGGCCGTGGCGCGTCACGCCAAAGTTCTTGAGCAGCAGGTCACCGGCGAAGATGTTGGTATTGGCCAGGTCCCGGATGGCCTGGCCGTACTCGATGACGGCCTTCTCCGAGTCCTCTGGCGAGGCGTCGCGCAGGTAGAGGTTGAGTGGCGTCATGCGCCGCTCGACGTAGCAGTGGTCGATGATCAGGTCGTCGCCGTCCTCGTGGACGGTGCCGGCGGTCTCGGCCTTGAATTCGGCGAGCAGCGCCTCGCTGAAGCGCGCCTTGGGCAGCCGCAGGCGGCGGAATTCCTGGGCATCGACCAGGCGTCCGGCCCGGTCGTGCTTGAATACGAAGTCGTACTTGTTCAGGACGTCGCTGCGCGACGCGGTCTTGACGGCGGGAAACCGGTCCCGGATCAGCTTGAAGACCACGTCGTAGGAGGGCAGCATGAAAACGACCATGACGAGGCCCCGCTCGCCGGCCGCGTGGATGAACTGGTCGTCACTCTCCGCGAGGTGCCTGACGAATTCCCGGTAGCGCTCGGTCTTGCCCTGCTTCGCGCGGCCAAGCATCGTGAAGATCTCGCTGACCGGCTTTCTCGGCATCAGGTTCTTGAGGAAGAGCGCGGCCTCGGCCACCCGCTCGAGGTCGACGTGGAAGTACGAGCGCGCGAAGCCGAACAGGATCGACACGTCGTCTTCGGTCATGAACACGGCATCGACGAGGATTCCGGACTCGCTGTTCTTCAGGGCAATGACGAGCGGCATCGTCCAGTCGCGGCCCACGATCCGGCCGACCAGGTAAGCGCGGCTGATCTGGTAGAAGACCGGGCGGATCAGCTCGACGCTCTGTACCGAGCGCCGTTCCGTGACGCGTTCGGCGTGTCCCTGAACCGCACGCGCCACCTGACGGACGCTGCGGTCGAAGTCCCGCCAGGGCGCCTTGTGCGGCACCGAGGCCAGCAGTTCCTCGAACAGGAGCTCAAGCGAGCCGCGATTGGCGTAGCTCTCGGTCTCGACCGGCGCCGACACGCCGGCGAGCGGGTCGAGATCGAGCGCGACAAACTCGATTTCCGGCGCGACGCCGACCGTGCCGAAAAGCCGGCGTGTCAGGGAGTTGAAGAAGGTCTTGCGGAACTCGGCGTCCGGCATCGCCGCGATGCCGGACGCGAATTCCTCCCGGATGCGGATCCAGAGCTCGCGGTTGAGCGCGTCCTCACCGAGTTTCAGGCGCAGGCCGGCGACTTCGGAGTCGACATGCTGGGCATAGAGCTCGATCCGCTCGACGGCATCGCGCTGGCTGCCATGCCAGTCGCGGGCGTCGAAGCGGCCCGGTGCCCGGCGCGTGACGGCACGGAATTCGGCGTTGTAGCGCTCGAAAGCCTGGGCGGCGTCGTCGGCACATTCACGGCCGAGGGCCGACAGTCGCGCGTCCAGGCTCATGGTTGGTTCAGAGGTTTGAAATCAGCGCGTCGCCGAACTCGCTGCACTTGACCTCGCGGGCGCCGTCCATGAGCCGCGCGAAGTCGTAGGTGACGGTCTTCTGCGCAATCGTCCGGTCCATGGCGGTGATGATCGCGTCGGCCGCCTCGTTCCAGCCCATGTAACGCAGCATCATCTCACCCGACAGGATCACCGAGCCCGGGTTCACCTTGTCCTGGCCGGCATACTTCGGGGCCGTGCCATGGGTCGCTTCGAAGACGGCGTGACCCGTCTCGTAGTTGATGTTGCCGCCCGGCGCGATGCCGATGCCGCCGACCTGGGCGGCCAGCGCGTCGGACAGGTAGTCGCCGTTCAGGTTCAGCGTCGCGATGACGTCAAATTCATCGGGGCGGGTCAGGACCTGCTGCAGCGTGATGTCGGCGATGGCGTCCTTGATGATGACCTTGCCGCTCTTCTTCGCGGCATCCATCTCGCTGTTGGCGGCGGCTTCGCCGCCCGCCGCCTTGGTCCGCTCCCACTGCTCCCAGGTATAGACCTGGCCGGGGAATTCCTTCTCGGCAAGCGCGTACGACCAGTTACGGAACGCGCCCTCCGTGAACTTCATGATGTTGCCCTTGTGGACGATCGTCACGCTCTTGCGCTTCTCGGCGATCGCATAGGCAACGGCCGCCCGGAACAGGCGCTCGGTGCCCTCGCGGGACACGGGCTTGATGCCGATGCCGGTGCTGTCGGGGAAGCGGATCTTGCCGTAGAGCTTCGGGAAATCCTTGGCGAAGGACGCCATGAAGCGCTTCAGGTCGGCGCTGCCTGCCTCGAACTCGATGCCGGCGTAGATGTCCTCCGTGTTCTCGCGAAAGATCACCATGTCGACCTTCTCCGGGGCCTTGACCGGCGAGGGCACGCCCTTGAACCAGCGTACCGGTCGCAGGCACACGTACAGGTCGAGCATCTGCCGCAAGGCGACGTTCAGGGAGCGGATGCCGCCGCCGACGGGCGTCGTCAGCGGGCCCTTGATGGACACGAGGTAATCGCGGCAGGCCTGCACGGTTTCCTCGGGCAGCCAGGTATTGAGCAGCTTGTTGGCCTTCTCGCCGGCGTAGACCTCCATCCAGTGGATCTTGCGCTTGCCCGCGTAGCTCTTCGCAACCGCCGCGTCGAGGACCCGGACGCTCGCACGCCAGATATCCGCCCCGGTGCCATCGCCCTCGATGAACGGAACGATCGGCTGGTCGGGTACGGTCAGCTTGCCGTCCCGGATCGAAATGCGTTCGCCGCCGGCCGGCGGGGTGATCGTGGTCGTGGTCATGGTATCGGGGACTCCTGGACGGAACCTTCGCGGGCGACAGGAGTCAAAATGTAACATAGAGCCTCCGGCCGGCGCGGGATGCCGCCGATGCGGCGGGCCGGAGCAGGGAAAAACCACGGGAAAAAGGGGTGCGGACCTCGCTAAGTTGTTGTGCGTAAACAATTCGTCATGCTTCATTCACGCGTATTACGCATTGGGCGGTTAGCGTGACGAAATGGATAGTCCGGTGGCCATTCGGTCGGACCGGCTGGCAGGAGTTCCGTATGCACGCTAGCCGCGCGGCGAGTTGGTTCCGGCGAGTGGACGCGGCGGAAAGCCGGGTCTGCCGCAGCCTGAATCGCGGCTGCGATTCGCCGTTCGTGCTCGGGCTCTTCCGGACCGTCAGCCGGCTCGGCGACGGTATCTTCTGGTACTGCCTGATGCTGGCCCTGCCGCTCGTGTACGGCGAGCGGGGCCTCGTCGCTACCGCGCAGATGGCGGCCGTCGCGCTGGTCGGGGTCGTGGTCTACAAGGCGCTCAAGCACCGGCTCGTTCGCGAGCGGCCCTACATCACCCAAGTCGGGATCTTCGCCGGGACGCCGCCGCTCGACCGGTACAGCTTCCCGTCCGGCCACACGCTGCACGCCGTATCGTTCACGCTGCTGGCCGTCGCGCATTTCCCGGTGCTCGGCTGGGTCCTCGTTCCGTTCGCCGTGCTCGTCGCGGCATCGCGCGTCGTGCTCGGGCTCCACTACCCGACCGACGTACTGGCCGGCGGTGCGATCGGCGCCACGCTGGCCCTTCTCGGCCAGCTGCTGGTGAGGGTCGTCTGACCCGGCCCGGGCGACTGCCCGGGCAACACTGATAAACTGCGGCGGTGAGCCCGTCCGCCGCTGCCCCCCGCCAACCGTCGGGCCCCGCCACCGGGGCCGCTACCTTGCGACTGCGCGAGCAGCTGCTCGACGCCCAGTTCCAGCTCGACCGCTCGCGCCGCCAGGGCCTTCTGCTGCTGGCCACCGGCCTGCCGCTGGCCGGCCGCACCGAGGCCATCCGCCACCTAGTGCAATGGCTCAACCCGAAGTTGCTGACGATACACGCGCCGGTTGCCGCTCCGGGGCCCTGGCGGCCGCCGTGCTTCCGCTTCGCCGACTGCGTGCCTGCGCGGGGACGCATCGCGGTGCTGTACGACGGGTGGTATGACGACGTCCTGGTCGCGGACCGTGCCGGCCTGCTGACCGCGGCCGGGCGGCGCACGGCGCTGGCATCGGTGCGCGCCTTCGAGGCCCAGCTCGGGCACGCCGGTGTCCGCCTGCTGAAGCTCCACTTCACAGCCGATCGCGACACCCTGAAGCGGCGCCTGCGCCGCTACGCCGACGATCCGTTGCAGGCCTGGCGAGTCACCGCGCCGGACGTCCATTTCGTCAAGCACTACCGGCGCGAGTGCAGCCGCTGGCAGGCCCTGCTGGCCGCGACCGATGTCGCTCACGCGCACCACCTGCACATCGACGGCGGGGAGCCGCGCCGGGCGCTCGGCGCTGCCGCCCGGGGCCTCCTCGCTGCGCTTGGACGTGCAATCGCCGAGCCCGCGCCGCCGCCCGCCCGGCGGCCGGCGCCTACGCGACGGCGGCTGGCCGTTGATTCGCTGCCCGGGCCCGTAGCGCGTGCCCGGGCGGCGCGGACCTCGGTCGAGGCGCTGCAGGCGGAACTGGCAATGCAGTCCCGGCGGCGGGCCTTTCAGGAGCGCTCGCTCGCCATCGTCCTCGAGGGCATGGACGGCGCCGGCAAGAGCACGGCCGTGCGGCGGATCGCCGAGGCGCTCGATCCGCGCCAGTACGCGGTCGTGCCGGTCGGTGTCCCGACGGACGAGGAACGCCGCTACCCCTACCTGCACCGTTTCTGGACACAGCTGCCGGGCCCGGGGCGCATCGCCATCTTCGACCGGTCCTGGTACGGGCGGGTGCTGGTGGAGCGGGTCGAAGGATTCTGCCGTCCGGCCGAGTGGCGGCGTGCCTACGCCGAGATCCGCGACTTCGAGGCGGATATCGTGGCCGGCGGGGTCATCGTGCTGAAGTTCTGGCTGGCCGTCGGCCGTGACGAGCAGCTGCGGCGATTCCACGAGCGCGCCGCCAATCCCGCCAAGCGGTTCAAGCTCGACACGAGTGACTGGCAGGCCCGCCGCCGCTGGTGGGACTACCAGCAGGCGGCCGACCAGGCGATCGAGGCCACCGGCGTGGCTGGCGCGCCGTGGATGCCGGTGCCCGCCGACGACAAGCATTACCTGCGCTGCGCTGTTCTCGACGCCGTGTGCGTGCGCCTGCGCGCCGAGCTCGGACCGCCGTGAGCGGCCGGTGCCGGCGGCCAGGGCGCTGGTCGGTGTCCCTGGCGCTGGCGTCAGCGCTGCTCTCGGCCGCCGCGGGCCTGGCGGCGGAGCCGGCGAGC
>CAIMCI010000338.1 GCA_903839465.1 uncultured Pseudomonadota bacterium | reverse complement strand
GGTGGCGGGCCTGGAGAGCGATCTTGCCGCCTATATCGGCGGCGGTCGTCAGGTCCGGGTCGTGACCTCGGCGACCGGCGCGCTGGAGATCGCGCTCAAGGTGCTCGGCATCGGCGCGGGCGATGAAGTGCTGGTGCCGGCCATGACGTTCGTGGCCACCGCCAACGTCGTCCAGCGCCTCGGCGCGACGGTTCGCTTCGTCGACGTCGGCCTGCGCACGCGCAACGCCTCGGCCGAGAGCTTCGCCGCCGCGGTCGGTCCGCGGACGAAAGCGCTGATGCCGGTGCACTTCGCCGGCCTGCCGTGCGACATGGCGGCCATCAATGCGCTCGCCCGCGAACGCGGGCTGCGGGTGGTCGAGGACGCGGCGCACGCCATTGGCTCCGCGGCCGGCAGCGCACGGCTCGGCAGCTTCGGCGATATCGCTTGCTTCAGCTTCCACCCGAACAAGAACATGACCACGGTCGAGGGCGGCGCCATCGTCTACGGCGACGGGTCGCTCACGGCCCGGATCGAGGCGGAACGCTGGCACGGCGGCGTCAAGGATGCCGATGGCCAGGTCGACGTGGTCGCCGCCGGCGGCAAGTACAACCTCACCGACGTGGCCGCAAGCCTCGGCCGCGCCCAGCTCAGGCACCTCGATGCCTGGAACGAGCGGCGCCGGCTCCTGGTCGGACGCTACTTCGAGCGCCTCGAGCCGCGCCTGCCCACCGACTGGCTGCCGGAGCGCGGCGATGCCGGCCACAGCTGGCACATATTCGCACCGCTCTTGCCGTTCGCGACCCTCGGCTTCAGCCGCATCGACTTCATCCGCCGGATGAAGGACCGCGGCCTCGGCGTTGGCATCCACTACCAGGCCGTTCCGGCGTTGAGCTTCTACCGTCAACTCGGCCATGATCCGGCCCGGTACCCGAACGCAGAGCGGATCGGCGCCGAGACGGTCACCCTGCCGCTCTTCCCGGCGATGTCCCTCGCGGACGTGGACCGGGTCTGCGACGCCCTGCTCGAACTGACCGGCCGCTAGGAGCCAGCATGCCGACCTCGCCCCTGCTATCGATCGTAATCCCCGTCTACAACGAGCAGGAGGTGCTCGACCAGCTGTTCAAGCGCCTCTACCCGGCGATGGATGCGCTCGGTGTCAGCTACGAGATCCTGTTCGTCGATGACGGCAGCCGCGACCGTTCGGTAGCGATGCTGCGCGAGCAGTTCGAGCGCCGCCCGCACGAGACCCGCTGCGTGATCCTGCAGACGAATTTCGGCCAGCATGCCGCCATCCTTGCCGGCTTCGAGCAGTCGCGCGGCGAGTACGTGATAACGCTCGACGCCGACCTGCAGAATCCGCCCGAGGAGGTGTCGAAGCTCCTTGCCGGCCTCGAGGCTGGCAGCGACTACGTCGGCACCTACCGCGCCCAGCGCCAGGACATCTGGTGGCGGCGCGCGGCCTCGAAGATCATCAATGGCATCCGCGAGAAGATCACGCCGATCAAGATGGCCGACCACGGCTGCATGCTGCGCGGCTACGGCCGTCCGGTGGTCAACGCCATCCTGTCGACCCGCGAGAACGTCACGTTCATCCCGGCGCTGGCGGCGCTCTATGCCGCACGGCCGACGGAAATCGAAGTGGCGCACGAGGAGCGTGCGGCCGGCGTGTCGAAGTACTCGCTGCGAAAGCTGATCCGCCTCAACTTCGACCTGATGACGGGCTTCTCGCTCGTGCCGCTGCAGATGTTCTCGGCGGCCGGGGTGCTGCTGGCGTTCGTTTCGGCCGTGCTGTTCGTCCTGCTGGCGGTCCGGCGCATCATGCTCGGACCCGAGGCCGAGGGCCTGTTCACGCTCTTCGCGCTCGTCTTCTTCCTGCTTGGCATCATCCTGTTCGGCATCGGCCTGCTGGGCGAGTACGTCGGCCGCATCTACGTGCAGGTCCGCGAGCGGCCACGCTTCCTGATTGCCAACGTGCTGGAGGAACGCGTGGCGGCGGCAGCCAGCCGCGATCCGGAGGGGGCCACGCGTTGACCAGCGCCGTCGTCTTCGCCTATTCCGAGGTCGGCGCGCGCTGCCTTGCCGCCCTCTACGAGGCCGGCATCGCGGTTCCGCTCGTCTGCACGCACGCCGACGATCCGCACGAGGTGCGCTGGTTCGCGAGCGTGGCCGAGCTCGCGGTCAGGCACGGCTCAATGGTGACGACCGAGGAGCCCGGCACCGACCCGGGACTGGCGGGGCGGATCGCGGCACTCGCCCCCGACTTCGTGTTCTCGTTCTACTACCGGCGCATGCTGCCGGCCGCCGTGCTCACGGCCCCGCGCCAGGGCGCACTGAACATGCACGGCTCCCTGCTGCCCCGCTACCGGGGCCGGGCACCGGTCAACTGGGCGATCGTGCACGGCGAGACCGAGACCGGCGCCAGCCTCCACTACATGGTCGAGAAGCCCGATGCGGGCAACCTGGTCGACCAGGCGGCCGTGCCGATCGGTCCCGACGACACGGCGGTCGAGGTCGCCGCCCGGGTCGCCGACGCCGCCGTTGCCGTGCTGCGGCGCAGCCTGCCGGGTCTGATCGCCGGCACGGCGCCGAGCGTACCCCTCGACCTCGCACGGGGCTCCTACTTCGGCGGGCGGCGGCCGGCGGACGGCGCATTTCAGTGGACCTGGGCGGCGGCTCGCATCCACAATCTGGTCCGGGCCGTGGCCCCGCCGTTCCCCGGCGCGTTCGCAACCGTCGCCGGTCGCGAGCTGCGCGTCCACCGCACGGTGCGCCTTGCCGGCACCGCCGACGGCCAGCCCCGGCTGGCCTGCGAGGCCGGCCGCGTGCTCGCCGTCTGCGGCGACGGCGGCCAGCTCGAGATCGCCGAGGCCCTGCTCGACGGGCAGCGACTGACGGCGGCCGTTTTTTTGGACAACTTTGGTACCGGGCCCGTCGGGCTCAGCTGACACAACCGGAAGACAATGATGAAGAAGATCCTGATTCTTGGCGTTAACGGCTTCATCGGCCACCACCTCAGCCGCAAGATCCTGGCCGAGACCGACTGGCAGATCTGGGGCATGGACATGCAGGACGACCGGGTCAGGCCGTTCCTGTCCGATCCGCGCTTCCACTTCTTCGAGGGTGACATCACGATCAACCGCGAGTGGGTCGAGTACCACATCCGCAAGTGCGACGTGATCCTGCCGCTGGTCGCGATCGCGACCCCGGCAACCTACGTCAAGGAACCGCTGCGCGTGTTCGAGCTCGACTTCGAGGCGAACCTGCCGCTGATCCGCCAGTGCGTGAAGTACAAGAAGCGGGTCATTTTCCCGTCGACCTCCGAGGTCTACGGCATGTGTGGCGACAGCGAGTTCCACCCGCAGACGTCCAACCTCGTGCTCGGCCCGATCGAGAAGCAGCGCTGGATCTACTCCTGCAGCAAGCAGCTCCTCGATCGGATCATCTGGGCCTATGGCCAGCGGGACGGCCTCGACTTCACGCTGATCCGGCCGTTCAACTGGGTGGGCTCGGGCCTCGATTCGCTCGCCACGGCCAAGGAAGGCAGCTCGCGCGTCGCGACCCAGTTCCTGGCGCACATCGCCCGCGGCGAGGACATCAGCCTGGTGGACGGCGGCCGCCAGCGCCGCTGCTTCACGCATATCGACGACGGCATCGACGCGGTGATGCGCATCATCCGCAACGACAACCGCGTCGCGTCGGGGCAGATCTACAACATCGGCAACCCGGTCAACGACTTCTCGATCCGCCAGCTGGCCGAGATGATGATCGAGATCGGCCGCAAGCACCCGGCCTACTCGGCCAAGGCCGCAAACGTCAAGATCAAGGACGTGGGCTCCGCCGAGTTCTACGGCAAGGGCTACGAGGACGTGCAGACCCGGGTACCCTGGATCGACAACACGCGCAAGGATCTCGGCTGGGCGCCGAAGGCGTCGATGGAAGAGATCCTGAAGAGCGTGTTCGACTCCTACGCGGCCGAGGTGACCGCCGCCGGCCAGCTGCTCGACGACGCGCGCCACTGAGACGCGGGTGGCCGAGATTGCGCTCAAGGTCGACGTCGACACGCTGCGCGGCACGCTGGAAGGCGTGCCGCGCCTGGTCGCGACTCTCGCGGCACTCAACCTGCACGCGAGCTTCTATTTCAGCCTCGGCCCGGACCACACCGGCTGGGCGCTGAAGCGGGTCTTCCGGCCCGGCTTCGTACAGAAGGCCGTGCGCACCTCGGTGCTGGAGCACTACGGCCTGAAGACCCTGATGTACGGCGTGCTGCTGCCGGCGCCGGACATCGGCCGGCGCGCGGGCGATGCCATGCGCGCGGTCGCCGCAGCCGGCCACGAGACCGGCATCCACTGCTACGACCACGTCTACTGGCAGGACAATGTCGCCGACCGTGGCGGCGAGTGGACGGAGCGCCAGGTCGATCTCGCGGCCGCAGCCTATCGACGCGTCTTCGGCACCGACGCCCGCTCGCACTGCGCGGCCGGCTGGCAGGTGAACCCGCATCTCTTTGCGCGCGAGGACGCGCTCGGCTTCGATTACGCGAGCGACACGCGCGGCACGCATCCGTTCCTGCCGGTCATGGACGGCACGGTTGCCCGTTGCCCGCAGCTGCCGACCACGCTGCCGACGCTGGACGAGATGATCGGCCGGGACGGGAGGTCCGAGGCCGATGCCCTGGCCGAACTCCTCGACCTGACGCCGGCGGGGACCGGCAACCACGTCTACACGCTGCATGCCGAGCTCGAGGGCCAGCGCCTCGCGCCGCTCTTCGAGAAGCTGCTCGGCGCCTGGCTCGAGCGCGGCCACCGCCCGGGCACCATGGCACGCCAGGCCGCCGCCCTCGACCGCACGCGCCTGCCGCGCCACGCCGTCAGGAACCTGCCGGTCACCGGTCGCAGCGGACTCCTGGCCGTCCAGGCCGAAGCGGCCTGAAGCGTACTCTGTCAATTTAGGTCAAGACCGCAGGTCCGCGCGGCGGCGCGGAAATCCTGCGGCCGGACCCGTGCTTCAGTAGAATGCTGCATCGCGACCGCGGCGCGGTCACAGCCCCTGAACCACGGTCCGCACACCCGGCTGGGCGGCCCGTGGCCACCGTGCGCACAGGCCACCAGCATGTGGATCGTCCGACTCGCCCTCAACCGCCCCTACACCTTCCTGGTGCTGGCGCTCGTCATCCTGCTGACCAGTCCGCTCGTCGTGCGCACGACGCCGGTCGACGTGCTGCCGGAAATCAACATCCCGGTCATCACGGTGATCTGGCAGTACGGCGGCCTGTCACCGCGCGAGATGGAGCAGCGCTACACCAACCAGTACGAGCGCAACCTGACGACCACCGTCAACGACATCGAGCACATCGAGTCGCAGACGTTTCCCGGAACCGCGCTGATCCGCGTCTACTTCCGGCCGGGCGGCAACGTGCAGGTCGCGCTGTCGCAGATCACCGCGATCTCGCAGACGAACCTCAGGGCGCTGCCACCGGGGACGACCCCGCCGCTCATCGTGATCTATTCGGCGACCACGGTGCCGGTGCTGCAACTCGCGCTGTCCGGCGACGGCCTGTCGGAACAGGTGCTCAATGACGTCGCGCAGACCTACATCCGTGCCCAGCTGGCGACGATCAACGGCGCGGCCGTGCCCTACCCCTTCGGCGGCAAGGCGCGCGTCGTTTCGGTAGACCTCGACATGACGGCGCTGCAGTCGCTCGGCCTCGCGCCCTATGACGTCGTCAATGCCATCACCCAGCAGAACCTGATCCTGCCGTCCGGCACCGCCAAGTTCGGGCCACGCGAGTTCGCGATCGAAAGCAACGCAAGCCCGAGCACGATAGGCGCCTTCGCCGACATCCCGGTCCGCAACCGCGGTGGTGCGCTGATCCGCGTCCGTGACGTGGCGAGCGTCCATGACGGCTACACGCCGCAGACCAACGTGGTGCGGCTCGACGGCCAGCGCGGTGCGCTTTTGTCGATGTACAAGACCGGTGGCGCCTCGACGATCGACATCGTCGACGAGGTGCTCGCAAAACTGCCGAAGATCATGGCCGGCGCACCGGCCCCGGTGGTCATCTCGCCGCTGTTCGACCAGTCGCTGTTCGTGCGCGCCGCGGTCTCGGGCGTCGTGCGGGAAGGCATGGTCGCGGCGCTGCTGACAGCGGGCATGATCCTGCTCTTCCTCGGCAGCCTGCGCTCGACGCTGATCATCGCCGTGTCGATCCCGCTGTCCGTGCTCTGCTCCCTCATGGCGCTCTCCGCGCTGGGCGAGACCATCAACCTCATGACCCTCGGCGGCCTGTCGCTTGCGGTCGGCATCCTGGTCGACGACGCGACCGTCACCATCGAGAACATCGAGCGGCACCTGGCGATGGGCAAGGAGCTGCGCACCGCGATCCTCGACGGCGCGCAGCAGATCGCGGTACCGGCGCTGGTCTCGACGCTGTGCATTTGCATCGTGCTGGCGCCGATGTTCTTCCTGGCCGGCATCGCCCGCTACCTCTTCGTGCCGCTCGCCGAGGCGGTCGTCTTCGCGATGATCGCCTCCTACCTCCTGTCGCGCACGCTGGTGCCGACGCTCGCCATGTACCTGCTCGGTGGCGAACAGCACGAGCACGGCCAGGCGGGACCGCTCGCCCGCGTGCAGCGGAGCTTCCAGGCCGGCTTCGAGACGCTGCGCAGCCGCTACCACGTGCTCCTGCGCGCGCTCGTGGTGCGCGCCCGCGCGGTCGGGATCGGCTTTGCGTTCCTGTGCGCCACGGCCGTGCCGCTCGGCTTCCTGCTCGGCACGGACTTCTTCCCGGGCGTCGACGCCGGGCAGATCCGCCTGCACATGCGCGCGCCCGGCGGCACGCGCATCGAGGAGACGATGCGGCTCGTCGACGAGGTCGGCCACGTCATCCGCGAGGTCATTCCGCCGCACGACCTCGCGCACGTGCTCGACAATGCCGGTCTGCCGTACAGCCAGCTGAACACGTCGTTTTCAAACTCCGGCACGATCGGCCCGATCGACGCCGAGATCCTCATCGCGCTGACACCCGACCGCCACGGCAGCACCCGCGGCTACATGCGCAAACTGCGCCTCGACCTGGCGGAGCGGTTCCCGGGCGTCAGCTTCTTCTTCCAGCCGGCCGACATCGTCAGCCAGATCCTGAACTTCGGCGTTCCGGCACCGATCGACCTGCAGGTGGTCGGCCAGGACCGCGAGCACAACTACGACCTCGCCCACCGCCTCGCGCGCAGGGTCGCGGCGATCCCCGGTGCGGTCGACGTGCGTGTCCAGCAGGTGGCGCGCGCGCCCGGCTTCTTCGTCAACATCGACCGCGAGGGAGCGCAGACGCTGGGGCTGACCGCGCAGGACGTCGCGCAGACCCTGCAGCTTGGCCTGTCCTCGAGCGTCCAGGTATCGCCGACGTTCTGGGTCAATCCGGCGAACGGGATTCCCTACACCGTTGCGGTGCAATGGCCGCAGTACCGGGTGGAATCGCTGGAGACCATCCGCAACCTGCCGGTCGTTGCCAAGGACGGCAGCTCGCAGACCCTCGGCAACGTCGCCACCATCAGCGACCGCAGCACGGCGGCCCTCATTTCGCACTACGACGTGCAGCCGGTCTTCGACGTCTACGCGAGCGTCGAGGGCCGTGACCTCGGCGGTGTGGCGGGCGACATCAACCGGCTGATTCCCGCCGCCAGGGACCTGCCGAAGGGCACTGAAGTGCGGCTGCGCGGCCAGGTATCGGCCATGACCGCATCCTACCGCGGTCTGGCTCTCGGCATATTCGGCGCGATTGTCCTCGTCTATCTGCTGCTGGTCGTCAACTTCCAGTCCTGGCTCGACCCGCTGATCATCATCACGGCGCTGCCGGGCGCGCTGGTCGGGATCGTCTGGACGCTGCTCATCACGCACACGCACCTGTCCGTGCCGGCGCTGACCGGCGCGATCATGTGCATGGGCGTGGCAACCGCCAACAGCGTCCTGGTGGTGT
>CAIMCI010000337.1 GCA_903839465.1 uncultured Pseudomonadota bacterium | reverse complement strand
GTGCGTCGCGTTGATCGTCGGGCGGGCCTTACCGCGCCGCGCCCGAGCGGCCGGCGCCGAAGTGGTAGCGCAGGTCGAGTCCGTAGCCGACCACGTCGCAGCGCAGTCCGGTCGGGCCGAAGCAGTCGGCGCTCAGGCCCACGCTGAGCGCCGGCGCCGCCCGGTAGCGCAGCGTGAGGCCGCCGGCGAAGCCGGTGTTCGAGCGCGAGTGCTGGTAGCGCACGCCGCCGAGCCAGGCCTCCTGCCGCGACTCGGAGACGAGCAGCCCCGCGCGCGGGCTGAGCGCGAAGCGCTCGCCGAGCGGCACGTCGAGGGCGAGCTGGAGGGTGCCGCCGTGGCCGCTCGGGCGCAGTTCGGTGACGAGCGTCTGGGCGACCGCGCCCGGCTGCGCCGCGCGGGTCCGGCCATAGACATCGTAGGTGCCGAGCTCGACGTAACCGACCTCGATCGACAGCGGCCCGCCGATACCAGCGCCAAGGTACAGTCCGCCGATCGTCTGGTTGCGATCGATGCCGGTGTCGGTCAGCCCCGCGACCGTCGGCAGCGACGGCTGGTAGCGGCCCTCCTCGACGCGCAGACCCGCGTACCAGGAGCCCGGCTCCGCCGCGCCGGCCAGCGGCGCGATGGCCGTCGTGAGGGCCATCGCCGCGAACAGTCGCCGCCGCCTCCGGGCGAGGCCGAGGACCGTGAGCCCGCCGAGCGCGAGGAAGTCAACGGCGCCGAACCCGCCGCCGCCGCCGTTGACGTGACCGAAGATCTGGCTGACGACCGTCGCCGGCGTCACGGTCAGGGTCACGGCGTGCGTGACGGTACCCCCGGCCCCACTGCAGCTGAACGCGTAGGTCACCGTCCCGGTCGCGGCCGGCGTCACGCGCTGGCTGCCGCTGACCGGCTCCGCGCCGTTCAGGCCGCCGCTCGCGGTGCAGGCGGTCGAATCGGTCGTTGACCAGCTGACCGTCGCCGACGACCCGAGCGCGATGCTCGTGGGGCTGACACCGAGCGTCAGGGTTGGCTGGACCGTGCCCTGCGCGGCGACCAGTACGGTCGCGTGCGCGCTCGCGGTACCGCCCGTTCCGGTGCACTCGAGCGTATAGCTCGCGCTGCCGGTCTCGGCCGGCGTGACCGACGTGCTGCCGGACGTCGCCCGCGTGCCCGTCCAGCCGCCGGCCGCCGTGCAGGTCGCCGCGTTCGTCGACGACCAGGTCAGCGTCGCCGACTGGCCAAGCGTCAGGTTCTGCGGCGACACGGCAAGCGTCACGGTCGGCGCGGGCGCGCCGGTCGGCGTCACGGTCAGCGTCGCGCTCGCCGTCGCCGTGCCACCCGCTCCGGTGCAGGTGAGCCTGTAGGCGAGCGTACCGGACACGGCCGGGGTCACCGCCTGGTTGCCGCTCGCCCCCTTGCTGCCCGCCCAGTCGCCACCCGCGGTGCAGCCGGAGGCGTTGGTCGAGGTCCAGGTCAGCGTCGCGGATGCGCCCTGTGCCACGCGCGCCGGGTTGATGCCGAGCGTCACGGTCGGTGCCGGGCTCGCCGGTACCGGCGAGCGGTTCAGCATCACCGTGATGTCCCGGTCGAGATCGTTGGTGAGCGCGAGCGACGGCTTGCCGGAACCGGTGAAGTCGCCGAACGCGACGAAGCCCACGACGTCGTAGGTATAGGTTTCGGTCAGGCGGAACGTGCCATCGCCGTTGCCGCGCAGCAGGAACAGAAGCCCATTGCCCGTCGAAGTGGCACCGCCGACCAGGAGGTCGAGCTTGCCGTCGCCATCGACGTCGATGGCACGCAGGGAAAACACCTCGCGGTTCGGCAGCTCCGGCAGCAGGACCGGTGCCTTGAAGGTGCCGTCGCCGTTGCCGAGCATGAGCGCCACCTGCGAGGCGTGGAGACCGTTCGAGTCGATCACGTCGAGGAGGACGGCCGCGTCCTGCTTGCCGTCACCGTTGAAGTCACCGGCTGCCATGAACTGCAGCGCGCCGGCGAGCTTGGGCCCGGCCGGAAACGGCGGTGAGCTGCGCGGCGCCTGGAACGTGCCGTCGCCGTTGCCGAGGAGGAGCCCCGCCGTCTTGCGGAAATTGTCCGGCGTGACGAGCACGTCCGGCTTGCCGTCGCCGTTGAAGTCGGCGACGACGAAGTAGCCGAGACCGTTGTCGATGAGCGGCACGCTGTAATAGCCCGCATCCGGGAACGGGAATGTGCCGTCGCCGCCGTTGAGCAGCACTTCGATAACCGGCGCGCCCTGCCGCTGCGAGTACTCGATGATGTCGGGCTTACCGTCACCGTTGACGTCGACCGCAACCGGCCCGCCGCCGCTCGACTGGAACAGAAGAGAGCGCCGGAACGTGCCGTCCCCGTTCCCGAAGCCGATGTAGGTCTGGCGCGAGAGGTCCGCGGAGGCCACGTAGTCGAGCTTGCCGTCGCCGTTGAAGTCGGCCACCGACACGTATTTTCCGTTGTCGATGAAGCTCGCCGTCCCGAGTTGCGGATTGACGGTCACGTTGAACTGGCCGGCGCCGCGGTTAGCGAGGAAAACGTCTGCGTCGCCCTGCACGCTGACGATGTCGATACGGCCGTCGCCGGTGAAGTCGCCCACCGCGAGGCTCTGCGGCATGCGCTGGGCGTTGTTGCGGGGATCGACCAGGTTCAAACCGTAGGTCGACGCGAACGGCTGCAGCATCACGGCCACGCCCGGACGGGAGTCCACGCCGGGATTGGGCGTGATTGACGGCGGTTGGTAGGTATCGCGACCGGCCTGCACGAGATCCGGCCGGTGGTCGCCGTTGAAGTCGCCGATGGCGATCGGACCCGAGCCCGTCTCATTCACGTATACGTACTGCGGCGACTGGAACGTGCCGTTGCCGTTGCCAATGAAGACCTGGCTGGCGACGACGGAGCGGGCGCTCGAGGGATTGCCGAACACGAGGTCGGTCTTGCCGTCACCGTTGAGATCCGTCGCGACGATCGAGTCCGACCAGGTCAGGTCAACGAGGAGCTGTGCGGCCTGGAACGTGCCGTTGCCGTTGCCGCGAAGCGAGTACGTTCCGCTGCGCTGGCCAAAGTTGGTTCCCGGAACGCCGACGACGATATCGGCCTTGCCGTCGCCGTCGAGGTCTGCAAGCAGCACGGGCCACGTCTCGTCCGTCGAGACGGTGTAGCCGGTCTCCGCCTGGAACGTGCCGTCGCCGTTGCCGAGGAGCACCCGCACGACGTTGTCGCCGAACGAACCCACGACCACGTCCGGCTTCCCGTCGCCGTTCAGATCGCCGACGGCGATGCTGCCCGGCTGGCCGCCGACCGGTGAGTTGACGAACGGGGCGAACGTGCCGTCACCGCGGTTGAGCAGGACCGACACCACGCTGCTGACACCGGGCGCGGCGTCGCGGTCCATGGCCAGCACGACGTCGGGACGGCCGTCGCCGTTAACGTCGGCCAGCGTGATCGCGCCATTCCCGAGCGCGGGAATCGGGTAGATGACCGGCGCCCGGAACGTGCCGTTGCCGGTGTTGATCCAGACCACGAGGCCGCGGTCGGCACTGAAGAGCGCCGCCGTACCGTCCGAGAGGGCCACGACGTCCGGCTTGCCGTCACCGTCGACGTCGCCGACCGCCATGCACTGGTCGCCCACGGCGCCGAAGAACGTCGAGCCGGCGGCACTGACCTGGTAGGTGGCGCCCGGCTTCAGCGTGCCGTCACCGTTGCCGAACTGGACGCTCAAGCCCCGGTGGCTGACGAGGGCGACATCCAGGCGCCCGTCGCCGTTGAAGTCGGCGGTCGCGACCTGGCACGGCCAGGCCGGAAACGGCTTGTCACCGGGCGAGGGCTCGTAGCGCAGCGCGCCCTGGAAGAGCGGCACGAGATCCGCCGCCGGCGCGTCAGTTACCGGAAGCAGGCTCGCCAGCACCAGCACCGAGGATGCGATGGCGAGGGTGATGGCGCGCGCGCCGGCGAGTTCAGCGTATGGCCGCATGGGGCTCCCCTTGTGTTCTTGGTCGTCCGCGGCCCGAGCCGCTGTCTCCCCTGTAAGAACACGGCCGCGACCCCAAACCGGACACCGGCCGGCGGTCGGCCGCGCTCCGGTCTGTGATGCAGGCGCTGGAAATCGCTGACCCGTGTGCGACAATTCCCGCGTAACCCGAGGAAAATCCGAGTGTTTGGCTCCCCCACCCCGCCGGAATCAACGCCGACCGCCGACGACCTCGGCGCGCCGG
>CAIMCI010000336.1 GCA_903839465.1 uncultured Pseudomonadota bacterium | reverse complement strand
GGCAGGCCCCTGTGACGGGCGTCGCAGAACCGCCCGCGCAAGCACGGCCGCAGCCGATCTGTGCGGCAGTGCCCGTTTCGCCGCGCGCCGCTTATGCAATATCGACCCGTGGGCTGCCATTCCCGGCGGCCTTTAGCGGACGTGCGGACACCATGTGGCAGAAGCTGAACATCCGTAACCGGGTACTCGTCGCCGCGGCGCTCGCCTTCGTGGTGCTCGGTGTCGCCCAGTACGCCGTCCAGCGCCACATGCTGCTGCCGCACTTCGAGGCGCTGGAGCGCGACCAGGCACGGGCCACCATGGACCGGCTGCACCAGAGCCTCGCCCGGGAGCTCGAGGTCGTTTCGCTGTCGGCCCGCGACTGGGGCAACTGGATCGAGGCCTACAACTACGTGCTGGCGCCGAACGACGAGTTCCTGCGCGCGAACGTGAACTCCAAGTCGCTGCAGGATATCCACGTCGATGCGATCGCGATCGTCGACCTGCGCGGCAACTTCGTCTGGGCGGGCGCTTTCGACCGGGTGAGCGGAGCACCGGTCCGGGTGGGACTTTTTGCATCAGGCGCGCTCGCACCGGCCGATCCACTGCGCCGCACGCTCGGCACGTCGAGCCAGGCTTCCGGGGTGGCGATGACCGATCGCGGACCGATGCTGGTTGCGATCTCGCCGATATTGAACGGCACCGGCACCGGGCAACCGGCGGGTGCGATGCTGCTTGCCCGATTCCTGTCGGCACAGGAACTCGCCGAGGCCGCGAAGGTGGCGCCTGACAGCGTCACCCTGAAGCCGATCGCCGCTGACTCCCCGGCCGCCGCCCACGAGGCGACCGAAACGCTCTCGCAGGCCGCGCGGACGACGCGCGTCGCCGAGCGTCTGGTCGATCTCGCCGGGCGGCCTGTCCTGGTGCTGGCCACTACGCTGCCGCGCACTATCTCGGAAAATGCGCTGACGACGATCCTCGTCGCCTCGGCGCTCCTCGTGGCGCTGGCCGGTGCCGCGCTCGCCGTTTTCCTGACCTACCTCAACGGCGCGGTGTTCCGGCCGCTCGCCGAGATCACCAACCATGCTGCCGAGATCGGCGCCAGCGACGACCTCGGCAAGCGCCTCGCGCGGCAGGGCGACGATGAACTGGCGGATCTCGCCAGGACGTTCGACCGGATGGTCGAGCGCCTCGCCCGGACGCGATCCGATCTGATCGACAAGTCGTTCAGTGCCGGAATAGCCGAGATGGCGTCCGGCGCACTGCACAACCTGGGCAACGCGCTCACGCCGCTGGCGGTCCGGGTCACCGGTCTCGAGGAAACCCTGCGCCGGGCACCGGCGGAGGACATGGAACTCGTGGCGGCGGAACTCTCGGTGCCGTCCACCGACCCCGCGCGTCAGGCCGATCTGAACGAGTTCGTGCGTCTCGCGGGCCTCGAACTCGCGCGGGTCGTGTCGGGCGCCCGCGCCGACGCGGAAGCCGCGTCCCGCCAGCTGCAGGGCATACAGCGGATTCTGACCGACCAGGTGCGCAAGAGCCGCGCCGGCGCGGTTCTTGAACCGGTGAGTCCCGCGATCCTGGTACGCCAGAGCCAGGAGCTCGTCGCCGATTCGGTCCGGCAACGGCTGGACGTGTCGATCGCCCCGGAACTCGAGGCGCTGGGGTCGCTCCGGCTGCCGGCGACGATGCTCCGCCAGGTCTTCCAGAATCTGATCGTCAACGCCGCCGAGGCCTGCCCGCATTACCCGGCGCGCCGCGGGCGACTGACGATCAGCGGCGCGGTACGGGATGACGGCGAGCGCCAGATGCTTGTCTGCCACTTTGCCGACGACGGCGCGGGAATCGACCCCGTCGCCTTGCCGAGGCTCTTCGAGCGGCAGTTTTCCACCAAATCCAAGGACACGAACTCCGGCATCGGGCTGCACTGGTGCGCAAACGCACTGCTTGCCGCCGGTGGCGGAATCACCGCGACGAGCGCGGGCGCCGGGCAGGGCGCCTGCTTCGAAGTTACTGTGCCGCTGCCATCGGCGCAGGCCACTACCGCGGCGCGTGCCGCATGAGGCAGACCGTGAAAGAAACCGACGCGCATCCCATCCGTGTACTGGTCGTCGACGACGAGCAGTGCATCCTTGACACCTATCGCGAGCTGCTATGCCCGGAATCCAAGGCAGCGAGCGAGGCGGCCCGTGCGTCGATCAGCGACCTGCGGGCGAAGCTGTTCCCGACGAGCGCTCCGGTCCCCGCGGTCGCCGACTTCAAGCGGACGCGCTTCGCGGTAACGGCCGCCCAGGACGCCGAGAGCGCCGTCGCCTGCGTGCGCGAAGCGGTCGCGGCCGGCCAGCCGTACGCCGTCGTCTTCCTGGACATGCGCATGCCGCCGGGTCGCGACGGCGCCTGGGCGGCCGCCGAAATCCGGGCGCTCGACGAGAACGTCAGCATCTGCCTGTGCAGCGCGTATTCCGACGTCGATACCGAGGAACTGAGCGCGCGCATCGCGCCCGAGGACAAGTTCTTCTTCCTGGCGAAGCCCTTTCACCCGCAGGAAGTGCGGCAGATGGCGCTGGCTCTCGGCCACAAGTGGCGCGCCGAGCAGCGTATCGCCCAGCTCGCCTACTACGATTCACTGACCGGCCTGCCCAACCGGGCGCAGTTCCGTGAACGGTTCCGGGTCACGCTCGACAACGCCCGCCGCCACCAGAAGCCCGTGGCGCTGCTCTACATCGACCTCGACAATTTCAAGCGCATCAATGACACGCTCGGCCACACGGCCGGCGACGAGCTGCTGCAGATCGTCGGCGAACGGCTGCGCGCCGCGATCCGCAAGTCCGACGACTTCATTCACGTCAACGCGAACAAGCAGCGCGGCAATGACTGCGCGAGGCTTGGTGGCGACGAATTCATGGCCCTGCTGCCGGAGGTGATGTCGCCGGCCGAGGCGGGCCTGATTGCCGACCGGATCATGAAGGCGCTCTCGCAGCCGCTGATGCTCGGCGAGCATGAACTCACCGTCACCCCCAGCATCGGCATCGCCATGCATCCGCAGGACGGCGATGACGCCGAAACGCTTCTGCGCCACGCGGACCTGGCGATGTACGCCGCCAAGCGCAGCGCGCCCGGGACGTTTGCCTTCTACGACGCGAAGATGAATGCCGGCGCGGCCCTGCAGCTGCAGATGGAAGCGAAGCTGCGCGGTGCGCTTGGCAACGACGAATTCCTGCTCCACTACCAGCCGCAGTTCGACCTGCACACGGGCCGGATCGCCAGCATGGAAGCGCTGCTGCGCTGGAACAGTCCCGAGCTCGGCCAGGTCCAGCCGCTCGAGTTCATCCCGCTGGCCGAGGCCACCGGCCTCATCCTGCCGATCGGCGAGTGGGTGCTGCGTACCGCCTGCCGCCAGGCGCAGGAGTGGATCGACAAGGGGCTGCCGATCAACCGCATTGCGGTCAACGTCTCCCCGGTGCAGTTTGCGCAGAAGGACTTCGTCGAGCAGGTCGGAGGCATCCTCGCGGAAACCGGGCTCGAGCCGTCCCGGCTGGAGATCGAGATCACCGAGTCGCTCGTGATGAAGAACGAGGCCTGGGCCTACCAGATGACGCGGCGCCTGAAGACCCTCGGCGTGCAGCTGGCGATCGACGACTTCGGGACCGGCTATTCGAGCTTCGGGCGGCTCAAGGAGTACCCGGTGGATCGCCTGAAGATCGACCGGTGCTTCGTCAAGTCACCGACCGAGCACTCGGCCGAGGACGGCGCGATCATCGCTGCGATGATCAGCATGGCGAAGACGCTGGGACTTGGCGTCGTCGCCGAAGGGATCGAGCAGTTCGAGCAGCTCCTGTTCCTGCAGGACCAGAACTGTGCGGTCGGCCAGGGTTTCCTGCTCAGCAATCCCCTCGCAGCCGGCGACGCGGAGGTGTTCCTGCGCCGGATGGGCGAAACCGAACAGGAAACCGACGCCGAGCGGCTGCAGCACCTCGGCCACTGAGGGCGCGCCCGGCCGCCGGCCGATCAGGCTGGCGGCAGTTTCGCCTCGAGGTGGCGGGCAAGCGCCGCGATCGTCGGATGGTCGAACAGCTCCGTCAGCTCCACGAGCCCGGGGAACTCGCGGTCGATTTCCTCGTGGATCTGGATCAGCGTCAGCGAACTGGCGCCGATCTCGAACAGGTTGTCATCGACCTCGATTCTCTTGCCGGGGAGAGCGCCCTCGCAGATGGTGCGCAGGCGCTCCGCCAGCGCGCTCGCCGGCGCGGCAGAGGCCGGCGCGGCGACAGCACCGCGCAGCTGTTCGAGCTCGGCGAGCTCGGCCGCGAACTCGCCGTTGACGAACGCTTCCTCCAGCGCCACGCGCTGGATCTTGCCGCTGGTGGTCTTCGGAATGCGCTTGACCGGCACCACGTGCCGGACTTCGAGGCCCGCCTTTTCGTTGACGAGCGCCGCGACTTCGGTCGCGACCGGCAGGAAGTCCGCCATGCTGCCCCGATGCAGGATAAACAGCGTCAGTTCGTCGGATTCGGCGCCGGCCGGGCGCGCGCCGGCGGCGACGACCTTGCCGAGTTCGAGTCCGCCCGCGTTCTGGGCAATGCCCTCGATGTCGTGCGGGTAGTAGTTCTGGCCATTGACGAAGATGATCTCCTTCGCGCGGCCCGTGATGTAGAGGTCGCCCTCGACCACGACACCCAGATCGCCGGTGTCCAGCCAGCCGTCGGCGCTGATCATCTCGGCATTGATCTCAGGCGCCTCGTAGTAGCCGTGGGTCACGTTCGGCCCGCGGATCAGCAGGTGGCCGACCGTGCCGTCCGGCAGCGCGCTGCGGTCGGCGGCCGCAATTCGGACCTCGGCACCCGGGATCGCCCGGCCCACGGTCACGAGCGTCAGCGCGTCGTCACTGTCGGCGGGCACGGTGCGCGCGGTCGCGCCGACGCCCAGCGAGTGCCGGTCGAAGGACCGCGCGCGGTAGCCCGTCTCGGGCGGAGGGAAGCTCTGCGCGAGGGTGGCCTCCGCGAGGCCGTAGACGGTGAACATCGCCGTCTCGCGCAGGCCGTACGGCTTCATGCGCGCCATGAATTCATCGCACAGTTCCACGGAGATCGGCTCGGCGCCGTTGTAGATCAGGCGGATTTTCGACAGGTCGGTGTCGGCCAGCGCGCGTTCGCCGAGAACCTTCAGGTAGTGGCGGTAGCCGAAGTTCGGCGAGCTGGTGATCGTCGCGCCGTAGCGGCTGGCGAAGGTCGTCCACAACAGCGGCCGCCGGATGAACAGATCGGTCGGCATGTGGTAGATCTGCATGCGGTAGCAGAACATGAAGAGGTGGAAGCCGATCAGGCCCATGTCGTGCGTGAGCGGCATCCAGCTCAGCGACACGTCCTCGGCCGAAAAGCGCGAAATGCCACCGGCGCTGGCGCAGTTCGCGAGAATGTTGCGGTGGGTCAGCACGACGCCCTTGGGCGCGCTCGTCGAGCCGGATGAGAACTGGATGAAGGCAACGTCGTCCGGGCTGGCGCGGACGATGCGCCCGGCGCGGCTGATGTCGTCCAGTTCGTCGACAAGGAAGGCGCGTGCCTTCAGGGCGTCGAAGGTCGCGCTTTCGCCGACGCTGGCGGCAAACGACTCCAGGCGGTCGAGATTCTTGCGGTCGGTGTACAGGTACGGGCTGCCGAGCTTGCGCGCAATGCGCAGCAGCTTGTGCCGGTGCTCGTCGCTGATGCCGACCGCGAGCGGGACCGGGATGATGCCGCCGGAAATGGCCGCCCAGTAGCCGTCCAGGAACTGCTCGTTGTTGTTCAGGAAGATGATCAGCTTGTCGCCGCGGGCCGCGCCCATGCTCTGCAGGTGGTAGAGGATGCCGGTAGCGCGCTCGTAGAGCTCGGCGTATTCGACGACCCGCTCCTCGTGCTCACCCTCCAGGTAATGCACGGCGCGGGGGACGCGCCGGTTGCCCTCGAGAGCCTCGGTCAGGGTTTGGTACTGCATGCGGAACTCGGCTAGCGGTTGGGAGGGGGCGCGGCGCGGGACGACGGTCTGCGGGCCATCGGCGCGACGGATCAGCTTCATCTTAATGCCGTTGCGGGCGCGCAGGTTGATGGCGGCCTCGAGATCGAGCGGCCGGTCGTCCTCGAGGACGAGTTCGTAGCGGCGCGCGACCCGCGCGACGTGCACGACCATCTCGTACATGGCGAGGTTCTCGCCGATGCAGTGGCGCGGGCCGGCCGCGAACGGGATGTAGGTCCACTCCTCGCTGGGGTGGATCTCGCCGAGGAAGCGCTCGGGACGGAAGGCGGCCGGGTCCTGCCAGTAGGCGGCGGTCCGCTGCAGGACGTAGGGCGAGAGCATGACATCGGTGCCCGGCGGCAACGCGTAACCGGACAGCTCGTCGGCGGCGACCGAGCGCCGTGTCAGTACCCATCCGGGTGGGTACAGGCGCATCGCTTCCTCGATGACCGCGCGCGTGTACGGCAGTTCTTCCGTGTCCTGGTAGGACATCGGCCGCAGTTCGGCCGACGCGGCCAGTTCGGCATGCAGACGTGCCAGCGCCTCGGGATTGCGCGCCAGCAGGTACCAGGTGAAGGCGAGTGCCGAGGCGGTCGTCTCGTGTCCGGCGACCACGAGCGTCAGCGTCTCGTCGATCAGATCGCGGTCCGCCATCGGCTCGCCGCTGTCCTTGTCGCGGGCGGCCAGCATCGCGCCGAGCAGGTCCGGCTCGTCGCGGCCGTGGCGGCGGCGGTCGTCGATCAGTTTCTGGACGATCTCGCCGAGCGAACGGAACTTGTAGGCGAACTGCAGGTTGCGTTCCGGATCCTCGGTCAGGATCCCGAACGGGTTCTCGCCCAGCTGCTGCTCCAGCCACTCGAGGTCGTCGCCGAAAATCGAACGCAGCACGATGTCCAGCGTGAGCTCGCTCATCTCCTCCGTCACGTCGATGACGGTGCCGCCGGCGGCGAGCGAGGCAAAGCGCTCCAGTCGCTCGTCGATGCATCGGTCGATCAGGCGGGCATAGTTCTCGACCATGCGCCGGTGGAACATCGGCTGCAGCATCCGGCGCTGCGTGCGCCAGCGGTCGCCCTCGCTGACCATGATGCCGTTGCCGAGCAGGATCTTGACCCGGTCGAGGCCGACACCCTTGGTGTAGTTGCGGTGATTGGTGACCAGTACGCGCTTGACGTCCTGGGGGCTGTTGATGATCCAGGTGTCCGACTTGCGGCCCGGAGCGTAGATCCGGAAAACGGCGCCATGGCGGGCGGCCAGCTCCTCGAGCCGGACCAGCGAATCCTCGGTGTCACCGACGTCGAACTCGGGCTCGGCGAGCGGGGGAAGTGCGCCGGGTTCTATCCCGTGCGGCGGGGGGACGTCGTGCATCGCGGGATTTTACCTTACCGGCGCCGCGCCGGCAGCGGCGCCGGTGGCGTGGCCCGACGGCCCGGCCCCGGCCTGTGGGCCCGGGTGCCACGCGTCCGGCGGCGGGCAAAGCGCTGGCCGCCGGCCGGGGGGTGAGTAGAATGCGCGGACGCTCCAATCCAAGGCTCCCAGCGCGTGAACGACGTCCGCGGCCGTGCGCCGCGCAATACCATCTACCAGCAGCAGACATCGTCGACCCGCAAGCTGTCGCGCTGGCGGCGACGGCTGTACCGGGTCGGTGCGCCGGTGGCCTTTGGCCTCGTGCGGTTCTGGTGGTGGAGTTGCCGGGTCGAGGTGCGGGGCGCTGAGCACATCGCCGCCGCCGCGGCCCTCGACGGGCCGGTGATTCCGGTCTACTGGCACGGCCAGCAGCTTTTCTGCGTGAAATGCCTGCTGGACCGCCGCGGCCAGGGTCTCAGGCTCGGTTTCCTGATCAGCCCGTCGGTCGACGGCGAAGTGCCGGCGATGCTGGCGGCGCGGGCCGGCGCCGTCGTCATTCGCGGCTCCTCTTCCAATACCGGGGCGCGGGCCCTGCGCGACTACCTTGACGTCCTGAAGGACGGTGTCAGTCCGGGGATCACGCCGGACGGGCCGGCCGGTCCGCGCGAGGAATTCAAGCAGGGTCCGGTACTGCTGGCGCAGCTGTCCGGTCGACCGATGCTGCCGATGGCGATGGCCGCCAGTGGCGGCTTCCATTTCCGCAGCTGGGACCGGTTCCTGTTGCCGTACCCCTTCGCCCGGGTCGTGGTCGCGATCGGGCCGGCGCTCACCGTGCCGAAGACCGCGAGTACGGCCGACAAGGAAGTCTGGCAGACGCGCATGCGCGACGCGCTGCGCGATCTGGAGCTGGCCGCCCGGCAGTCGCTCTAGCGGGCGAGCGGTTCAGGCGGCCGGCCGCGCGCGCGGCGCGTCGCCCGCGCAGTGCAGGTGCGTGTCGGTGCAGTCGTCCAGCTCGAGCTGGATCGTCGAGTGCTCGATTCCGTACTCGCGGACCAGGACGGTTTTCAGGGCGGCAAGCGTCGCGGCGACGTCGAAGCCGGCGCGGACCCTGGCGTGCGCGGTCAGGAGCGTGTCCCGCGCGTTCAGCGACCAGGCATGCACGTGGTGCACGTCCTCGATGCCCGGGACGGCCACCGGCAGCCGGCTGGCGAGCGCCGTCAGATCCAGGCCGTGCGGCACGCCCTCCTGCAGCACGTGCGCCGAGTCGAGCAGCAGGCGCCAAGCGCCGCGCGCGATGAGCGCGGCGACAAGCAGGGACATCCACGCGTCGGCCGGAAGCCAGCCGGTGTAACGGATGATCAGTGCCGCAGCCACCGCCGCCACCGAACCGATCAGGTCGGACAGCACGTGCAGGTAGGCTGCGCGCGTATTCAGGTCGTGCTGGTGCCCGCCGTGCAGCAGGGCCGCAGCCGCGACGTTGACCAAGACGCCCAGCGAGGCAACCGCCGCCGCGATGCCGGTTTCGACCGGGTGCGGGGTCATCATGCGACTGATCGCCTCGGTGACGATGCCGGCGACGATGACCAGCAGCAGGAGAGAGTTGACGAAAGCCGCGAGAACCTGCAACCGCCCGTAGCCGAACGAGCGCGTGTCGGTGCGCGGCCGGACCGCCAGGCGATGGGCGAACCAGGCGAGGCCAAGCGAGGCGGCGTCGACGAACAGATGGCCCGCATCGGCCATCAAGGTCAGCGAATTCGACCAGAAGCCGCCGACGGCCTCGACCACCATGACGCCCACGATCAGCCAGAAGGCCGCGCCGAGCTTGCGCGTCGACGCCGCATGATGGTCGTGCGCGTCGTGCGCCTGCGTGCCGTGCCGGTGGCCGTGGCCGTGGCCGTGGTCGTGACCGTGGCCGTCGTCGTGACCGTGGCGGTGACCGTGATCGTGGTCGTGGTCGTGATCGTGGCCGTGGCCGTGGTCGTGATCGTCGTGGGGGTCACTCATGGCGGGCACTTTAAGGAGCCGGCACGACGGTGGCAACGCGGGCGGCTTTCCGGAGCCGCACGGGCCATCAGGCGGACCCCTAATAGATACAGTCGCTTAGCTTGCAAAGCTTAAACTTTATGGCGATACTCGGTGTAACTAGTGGATAAAGCGGCGCGGCAGAACTGAGCAGTAGTTCCGGACCGGCCGTCGCCCTTGCTGCAAGACTGCGCAAGTCGAGGGGGAGGAATGCCCGGCGGCCATGTCTAATTTGACCGGCGACAGCAAGGAAAACTTTACCGCCTCGGACATTCTGTCTCCGGAGACGTGGCAGGCTGCCCGCCGCCAGCCAGCCGTCGGCCTGCAGGCCGCCACCACCAAGATTGCCGTCGACTTCCAGACGCTTGCCGTCGAGTCCGCCCAGGCCGTGCTGCTGCAGAATCTCGAGATCCTGCGCACGGAGACACAGAGCGACGCGGCGTTCCTCGCCTCCTACAACAGCGCCGGCACGTCGATCGAGCGGATCGATTCCGCGGAGGCCGTGTTCGGCGCCTGCGAGCCCGCCGCCCTGCGCGGCACGGCGCTCGCGGACCTGCCGGGCCTGGTGGCGCGCCTGGGGCATATCCGCAGTCTCGAGATCCGCGATACCGGCAACCCCGGGGGCGCGTTCGCCGCCGAGGGCGCGGCCTTCACCCGGGCCGGTATCGGCTCCGTCGTGCTCGTTGGCTTCAGCGTCCGCGGCCGCGCGCAGGGCTTCCTCGCGCTCGCCACGGCCCGCCCGAGCGTCGGTTTCGCCGTCGATGTGCATCTGTCGATCAAGCTCCTGGCGGCAAGCCTCGGTTCGGGGTTCGGCCGGCTTGCTCTCGATCGGGAACTTGCCCACGTCCGCGAGCGCGAGGCGCTGTGGCAGGGCTGCGCCAACGACGGCCTCTGGGACTACGACGCCGCTTCGAACCGCACGTGGTTTTCGCCGCGCTGGCGGGCCATGCTCGGCTACGACGACGACGAGCTGGCGGACGGCATCGACTGGAACAAGCTCGTCCACCCGGATGATCGATCGCGGGTGTCGCAGCTGATCCGCGATCACGTCGCCGGCAAGAGCGAGGTGTTCGAGAGCACGCACCGCATGTTGCGCCGCGACGGCGAATGGCTCTGGGTGGTGAGCCGTGCCAAGGCGTTTCTCGACGAGTCGGGCCGGCTGCGGCGGCTTGCCGGCGTAGAGCATGACGTCACCGAGCGCAAGCTTTACGAGGAGGCGCTTTTTCGCGAAAAGGAGAGCGCGCAGATCACGCTGCGGGCCATCGGTGACGGCGTCATCACGACCGACGAACACTCGCGCATCGAGTACCTCAATCCGGTGGCCGAGGGCCTGACCGGTTGGCGCGTGGAAGACGCAATGGGCCACCTGATAGAAGAGGTGTTCCGGGCCTTCCATGAGGAGACCTGCGAGCCGCTGGAGAATCCGCTGACCCAGGCGATCCGCCGCGACCGGGCCGTGAAGTCGCAGAGGCCGATGCTCCTGATCAGGAGCGACGGCAACGAGCTCTACGTCGAGAGCACGGCGTCCCCGATCAAGGACGGCTCGGCTGCGGTCACCGGCGGTGTGCTGGTGTTCCACGACGTCACGGAGTCACGCGAGCTCAACCGCCGACTCTCGTATCATGCCAGTCACGATATCCTGACGGGTCTGGTCAATCGACGGGAATTCGAGCATCGGCTCGAGCGCGCGCTGAAGAGTACCGGCGCCAACGAGACGTCGTACGTCGTCTGCTACGTTGACCTCGACCAGTTCAAGATCATCAACGACACCTGCGGTCACGCCGCGGGCGACGCGGTGCTCGGCCAGGCCGGCACGCTCCTCAAGTCGAAGGTGCGCTGGCGCGATACGCTGTCGCGGATCGGCGGCGACGAGTTCGGCATCCTGCTCGAAAGCTGCTCGCTGGACGAGGCGCTGCGCACGGCGGAGACGCTGCGCGAGGCCGTGCGAAATTTCCGTTTCACCTGGGAGGACCGGACCTTCCGGCTCGGCGCCTCGATCGGCGTCGTGCCGATCACGGCCGACACCGGCGACGTCGCCTCGCTGATGTCGGCGGCCGAAAGCGCCTGTCAGGCGGCGAAGGAGTTCGGTCGCAACCGCGTGCACTCCTTCGAAGAGAACGATATCGATCTCATGCGCCGCCGGCGCGAGATGCAGTGGGCTTCGCGCATCAATGCGGCGCTTGAGGAAGGCCGCTTCGATATCTACCGGCAGGTGATCCGGCCGCTCCAGAACGAGGAAGAGGGCCTGCACTACGAGATCCTGCTGCGCATGCGTGACGAGGCGGGCAAGATCATCTCGCCCGACAACTTCATTGCCGCGGCCGAGCGCTACGGGTTGATGCCGACGATAGATCGCTGGGTGATCCAGCACACCTTCCGCTGGCTGGTCACCTCCGCGGACGAGCGGCAGAAGCTCGCGATGTGCGCTATCAACCTCTCCGGCCAGAGCCTCGGCGATGACAAGTTCCTGCCGTACGTGATCGAGGAGTTCCACTCCAGCGGCCTCGACGCCTCGAAGATCTGCTTCGAGATCACGGAGACGGCCGCGATCGCGAGCTTCAGTCAGGCGAACCGGTTCATCCGCGCCCTGAAGGAACTGGGCTGCAAATTCTCGCTCGACGACTTCGGCACGGGCATGTCCTCGTTCGGCTACCTCAAGCACTTCCCGGTGGATTTCCTCAAGATCGACGGCAGCTTCGTCAAGGAGATTCTGCGCGATCCGATCGACCGGGAGATGGTCCGCTCGATCAACGAGATCGGGCACCTCACGGGCAAGAAGACGATTGCCGAGTTTGCCGAGAACGACGAGATCATCGAGATGTTGCGCAACCTGGGCGTCGACTATGCACAGGGTTACGGTGTTTCGATGCCACAGAACGTGCTGGGGGCGCTTCCGGAGCGGGTGCGGGGCGGCGCGTAGCCTGCGTCTCCCGACCCGCGTCCGGCCTCCGGTCAGGCGATGGTCAGGCGATGGTCAGGCGATGGTCAGGCGATGGTCAGGCGCATCGACAGGTCCACCGCGCGCACGTGCTTGGTCAGTGAACCGACCGACACGAAGTCGACGCCGGTCTCGGCGATGGCGCGCAGCGTCGTCAGGTCGACACCACCCGAGGCCTCGAGTTGCAGCGGTCGCGCGCGGGCGCGGTTTTCGCCGACCGCCCGGCGCATGTCTTCCAGCGAGAACTCGTCGAGCAGGGCGCTGTCCGCCTCGGCCGCGAACGCTTCGCGCAATTCGCCAAGGTTCTCGACTTCGACCTCAACCGTGATTCCGGGCGACAGGCGGCGGGCGGCTGCAACCGCACGGCCGATCGAGCCGGCCGCGGCGATATGGTTTTCCTTGATCAGGATGGCATCAAAGAGCCCGATCCGGTGGTTCGTCCCGCCGCCGACCCTGACGGCATATTTTTGCGCGAGACGAAGGCCGGGCACCGTCTTTCGCGTGTCGAGGACGCGGCACGGCGTGCCGTCGAGGAGTCGCGCATAGCGATGGGCGGCGGTCGCCGTGCCGGACAGGGTCTGCAGGAAGTTCAGTGCCGTGCGTTCCGCGGACAGCAGGCCGCGGGCAGGACCTCGCGCCTCGAACAGCAACTGGTCCGGCTCAACCTCGGCGCCCTCGTCGACCGACCAGCGCACCTCGATGGCCGGATCGACGGCGCGGAACACGGCATCCACCCAGGGGCGGCCACAGACAATCGCCTGTTCCCGGGTAATGACCCGGGCCGTTGCGGTGGCGTCCGCGGGGACGAGCGCCGCCGTCAGGTCGCCCGGGCCGATGTCCTCGGCCAGCGCGCGGCCGACCTCGGTGGCGAGGTCAGGCGGCGGCAGGATGGCGGTGGCGGCGGGGTGCACGGTGGCACGAGACCGGACCGGGGTGTACCCGGTCCGGCCGCTGGTCGGTCAGCCCGTCAGAACGGCAGGCCGTGCAGGTGGCCCATGCACATCAGCATCGGGATCGAGAGGATGAAGTTGATGCGCGAGGCCGTGAGGGCCACCTTGCGCGCCTTGGCCTTCTCCTCATCGGTCGCCGCAACGATGCCGAGGATCTTCTTCTGGTTCGGCCAGATGAAGTGCCAGACGTTGAACAGCATGATCGTGCCGAGGTAGGCGCCCACGCCGATGACGCGCATCTGCGGCTGCAGCGTGAACGCCGCGTGCGTGCCGCTCAGACCGTAGTACACCACGAGGTACAGGAAGCCCGACACCCACGTGACGACCGAGGCCCAACGGAACCAGAGCAGCGCGCGCGGCGCGATGTACTTCGTCACGCCGGCACCGCCCGGGCCGCCCTTGTCGGCGGCAGCCTCGGCAAGGCCGGGGACCTGGACCACGTTGAAGTAGTAGAGGAGACCGATCCACATCACGCCGGAAACGATGTGCAGCCAGCGGTCGACCTGTGGCAGGTTCAGCCCGATGGCGCCGCCCAGGCTGGTCGTCAGTATGATGCTGATGGCGATGGCGAGCACCAAGCCCAGCGCCAGGGCGTTCTTGATGGAATTAATCGGATGCATGCGGTTTCCCCCCAAAAAACGTCAGAATCGGTGTGCAATCCGCCGACCGTAACACGGTCGGCCGGCAATTCAGGAATTCGCCTCCTGCCTGCACGGTATTGTACTGGACCGGGCGCCTGCGGCAGCCGCCGGACCGCGCGTTTCGGCGCGACGCTCAGTACCATTGAAGAATAGGCCCCAAGGACACATAATTTCAACCACTTGCATCTTGCCCGCGGTTCCATCCATGACGACGACGATTCCCCGCGGCGCGCCGATCTCGCCCTGCATAGCGGTCTGCGCGCTGGACGAGGAGGGGCTTTGTCGAGGATGCCTGCGGACCGTGTCTGAGATCACGCAGTGGACGCGCCTGTCGGCACCGCAGCAGTGGGCGGTTATCACCGCCTGTGCCCAGCGTGCCCGGGCGCGCCGCGCCAGCCGGGCGGCGAACGATCCCGGCAAGAACCCGTTACCCCCTTCGTGAAGGATGCCAATGCCATGAGCCATATCGAAGTCGTCGACCGAATCAAGGCCCACCTGGCCGCGCCCGTCGTCCTGTTCATGAAGGGCACGCCGGACTTTCCGCAGTGTGGCTTCTCGGCCCAGACCGTCGCGGCGCTGAAGCACTGTCACGCGGTCTTCAATCACGTCAACATTTTCGAGGACCCGGAGCTGCGCGAGGCGCTGAAGTCGTACTCGAACTGGCCGACGTTCCCGCAGCTGTACGTCAACGGCGAACTCGTGGGCGGCTGCGACATCGCGCTCGAGATGTATCACAGCGGCGAGCTGCGCAAGCTCCTGGCCGAAGCGGGCGCCGTCGCCGCCTGACCCCGGTCGCGGTCGGCCTTGCGTCCGACCGCGGCACCGAGCGCCGACTCCCCTCAGTCGGAGTCGCCGCCGTCGATGGGCTCCGCGTCGATGAGCGGATTGCTGGCCTCGGCCGGCAGCGGGCCGTAGTTCCTCAACCGGTTCGAGGCTGCGGCGAAGATCGGCTGGAACTGGTTGCAGATCACACAGAAGAGGTCCGCCGTCCGCTCGGCGTCGTAGGCGGCCGAGTGGGCGCTCTCGTTATCCCACGTGAGTCCGGCGGCGAGCGCCGCCCGGGACAGCACCGTCTGGCCCAGGGCGACGCCCGCCAGCGTGGCGGTATCGAAGCAGCTGAACGGGTGGAACGGGTTGCGCTTGATTCCCGTGCGGGCGATGGCCGCGTTCAGGAAGCCCAGATCGAACGAGGCGTTGTGGCCGACCAGCACCGCGCGCGTACAGCCCGTCTCCCGGATCGCCGTGCGGATTTCCTTGAAGATGCGCCCCAGCGCATCCTTTTCCGGCAGGGCCGGTCGCAGCGGGTGGAACGGGTCGATGCCGTTGATCGCGAGCGACGCCGGGTCCAGTCGGGCGCCCGGGAACGGCTGCACGTGGTAGCGGTGGGTTTCGCCCCGGTGCAGCATGCCGTCGGGGTCGAGGTGGATCATCACCGCGGCGATCTCCAGCAGGCCGTCGGTCGCGCTGATGAAGCCACCAGTCTCGCAGTCGACGACGACCGGGAGGAAGCCCCGGAAGCGATCCTTGATCAGTTGCAGCTCGCCGCTCATGGCGCATCCTCGGCTACGCGCCAGTTGAGTGTTTCGCCGGCCCGGAACGGCACCAGCCGGTCGGAACCGAAGTCGTAGGATTCAGGGACCGTCCACTCCTCGCGGACGAGCGTGACGGTGCCATGATTGCGCGGCAGGCGGTAGTACGCCGGGCCGTGCTGGCTGGCGAAGCCCTCGAGGCGGTCCAGGCGGCCCATCGACTCGAACGCCTCGGCGTACAGCGGCAGCGCGGCGTGCGCACTGTAGACGCCCGCACAGCCGCAGGCCGCCTCCTTGGCGGAGCGCCCGTGCGGCGCGCTGTCCGTGCCGAGAAAGAACTGCGGACTGCCGCTGACGGCGGCCTCGATCAGCGCCTCGCGATGACTCTCCCGCTTCAGCACGGGCAGGCAGTAGAGATGCGGGCGCAGCCCGCCGGTGAACATGGCGGTGCGATTGAGCAGCAGGTGCTGCGGCGTGAGCGTCGCCGCCAGGTGCGCGTGATCCTTCACAAAGGCTACTGCCTCGCGGGTCGTCGCATGTTCGAACACGATGCGCAGCCTCGGCAGTCGCCTGACCAGCGGCGCCAGCACCCGATCGATGAAGCAGGCCTCGCGATCAAAGGTGTCGACGGCAGGGTCGGTAACCTCGCCGTGCACCAGCAACGGCAGGTCAAGCTCCTGCATCCGCTCGAGTACGGCGCCCGCCTCGGCGAGGTCACGAACGCCCGCGTCCGAGTTCGTCGTCGCGCCCGCCGGGTAGTACTTCACGCCAATGATGGCCTGCGAGGCGACCGCCCGGTCTATTTCCGCGGCCGGCGTCGTGCCGGTCAGGTACAGGGTCATCAGCGGCTCGAACGCCGCGCCGGCCGGCGTCGCGGCGCGGATCCGCTCGCGGTAGGCGAGAGCTTCCGCCGTGGTCCGTACCGGCGGCTTCAGGTTCGGCATGACGATGGCGCGGCCGAATACGGCGGCCGTGTGCGCGACGACCGCAGCCAGCGCCGCCCCGTCACGCAGGTGCAGATGCCAGTCGTCGGGCCGGCCGATGGTCAGGCGCGCGACCGTCATCCCTGGCCACCCGTCGGCCGCACCAGGGCAGTGTGGTCGTCGAGCAGCAGCGTTGCCGCATACCGAACCCCGAAGCCCGTGATCTCGTTCGGGGCGTGAGCGAGGCCGCCCTTGCGGGTAGCGCTCGACAGGTCGAGGTGCAGCCACGGAATCGACGCCGGCACGAACCGGTTGAGGAAACGTGCCGCGTAGATGTGGTCACCCTTGCCGTCGATCAGGCACTGCGCGACATCGGCGAGCGGACTGTCGAGGTCCTCGTCGAAGTCCGGCGGCGTCGGAAATACCCAGACCCGTTCGCCGCTGCGGTGGCCGGCAAGCTCGATCGTATTGCGCAGTGCCGGCCGGTTGGTGAATGCGCCGGACATGCGCTCGGTAAGGGAGCTAACGCACGACCCGGTCAGCGTCGCGAAATCGATGATCGCGGCGGGCTTGTCGCGCGCCGCCAGCGCCAGCGTGTCGGCGAGTGCCATGCGGCCCTCGGCGTCGGTGTGGGTGACCTGGATCGTGACGCCGTTCAGGGCGCGGACGATCTCCTGCTGCAGGTAGCTGTCAGGGCCGATCCGGTTTTCACTGAGCGCGAGCCAGGCGGTCAGCGGTCGCGGGTAGTCAAGGCGCGTCAGGGCCGACAGGACGCCCAGTGCCACGGCGCTGCCGGCCATGTCGGTATGCATGTCGAGCATGCCGCGGGCGGGCTTCAGGTTGGTGCCGCCGGTATCGAAGCAGATGCCCTTGCCGACCAGCGCAACGGGTGCTTCCGGGCGGCGTGGGCGGACGACGCGCTTCGGCCGGTAGTCGAGGCGGACGATGGCGGCATCGCGCACACCCGAGCCGCGCGCAACCGCCAGAAACGCATTGGCGCCCAGGCGCGCCAGCGCCTTTTCGGAGTAGACCCGCATCGTCCAGCCGTGCCGGCGGGCGAGCCGGCCGATGCGCTCGCGATAGGACCCGGGATTGAGCTCGTTGGGCGGCAGCGCGGTCAGCCAGCGGGCGAGATGCGCGCCGGACTCGAGGGCATCGACCCTGGCGAGATCGGCCGCGCCGCCGTCGTGCACCCGGATCCGTTCCGGCGTCCAGCCGGCCCTCGGCCCCGACTTGGCCGTCGGTTGGGCTTCGCTCGCCGCGCGCAGGGCCGCCAGCAGCGCTTCGCAGGAGGGTGCGCCCTGCACCGGCGCGTACAGTCCGATCGCCTTCGGCGCAACCGGCTGCGCCAGCTTAACCATCCGCGCGGCGAGCGTGAGGCGCTGGAACGGCGTTGGCTCCTCGCCGAGCAGGCCCACGACCACCGTCAGCCCTTCCAGGCGGTGCAAGAATCCTGCAAATGCCGTGCCCGGTCCCGGCTCGATTGCAGCAAGTCGGGACAGCAGCGGCGCCGAGCGCGGCAGCGATTTCAGCAGGCGCGCGGCCTGCGCATGGGGCAACATGACCAGCAGCGCGTCCAGGCGCTCCAGGCTGTCGATCGGCAGGTCGGTCTTGGTGCTGGTCGCAGGGCACTGCGCGGCGGGTGGGAGGAACATCATGAGGAAGTGGTTGCCTTGACCCGTTTTTGTCAATTCCGGATCATAACCTCTTCGCGCGAACGTTGGAGCGATCGCACGCGTGCCAGGGGCTACCAGACCCCGCCCACGAACGAGAGGCGCCGCCCCGTCGGTTCCGACCCTCACAGCCCAAGGCACAGGTACGCATGAGCGAAAATCAGAAGATTGAGGATGTCGACCCGCTCGAGAGCCAGGAATGGCTCGAGTCCATCGATTCCGTCCTCAAGGTGCACGGCGCCGAGCGCGCCCATTACCTGCTGGAGCGGATGATCGACCACACCCGCCGCTCGGGCGCCTACCTGCCGTTCAAGCCCAACACGGCGTACGTGAACAGCATCGGGCCGGCGCAGGAGAAACCCTATCCCGGCGACCGCGCGGTCGAGCGGCGCCTCGAGGCCTACATCCGCTGGAACGCGCTCGCGATGGTGGTCGCGGCCAATCGCGAAAGCTCGGAGTACGGCGGCCACCTGTCGACGTATGCCTCGTCCGCGACGCTGTACGAGGTGGGCTTCAACCATTTCTGGAGGGCCGCCTCCGACAACCACCCCGGCGATCTGGTCTTTATCCAGGGCCACTCGAGTCCGGGCATCTACGCCCGTGCCTATCTTGAAGGCCGGCTGAGCGAAGACCAGCTCCATCACTTTCGCAAGGAGGTCGGCGGGCAGGGTCTGTCGTCGTACCCCCACCCGTGGCTGATGCCGAATTTCTGGCAGTTTCCCACCGTGTCGATGGGCCTCGGGCCGATGATGGCAATCTACCAGGCCCGCTTTACGCGGTACCTGGAGCACCGCGGCCTGGTCAAGCCGTCGGATCGCAAGATCTGGGCCTTCCTCGGCGACGGCGAGATGGACGAGCCGGAGTCGATGGGCGCCATCACCATGCCGGTGCGCGAAAAGCTCGACAACCTCGTGTTCGTCGTCAACTGCAACCTGCAGCGGCTCGACGGGCCCGTGCGCGGCAACGGCAAGATCGTCCAGGAGCTCGAGGCCGCCTTCCTCGGTGCCGGGTGGAACGTCATCAAGGTGCTGTGGGGGTCGCGTTGGGACCCGCTGCTGGCCCGCGATTCGACAGGCCTGCTGCGCAAGCGGATGGAAGAAGCCGTGGACGGCGAGTACCAGAACTTCAAGGCCAAGGGTGGTGCCTATACCCGCGAGCATTTCTTCGGGGCCTATCCGGACCTCAAGGCGATGGTCGCCAACATGTCGGACGAGGAGATCTGGAACCTCAATCGTGGCGGTCATGACGCCGGCAAGGTGTGGAATGCCTACGCCCAGGCGATGGCGACGACCGGCCGGCCGACCGTGATCCTCGCCAAGACCGTCAAGGGCTTCGGGCTCGGTAAGGCGGGCGAAGGGCAGAACGCGGCGCACCAGCAGAAGAAGCTCGACGACGAGGCACTGCGGGTGTTCCGCGACCGCTTCAACATTCCGGTATCGGACGCCGAGATCGGCAGCCTGCCGTTCCGCCGGCCGGCGGAGGACAGCGCCGAGAGCCGCTACCTGCACGACCGTCGCCGCACCCTCGGCGGCTACCTGCCGAGCCGCAAGCCGTCGACGACCTCGCTGGTGGTGCCCCCGGTCGAGGCCTTCGGCCCGCTGCTCGAGTCCTCGGGCGATCGGGAGATCTCGACGACGATGGCCTTCGTCCGCCTGCTCGGCATCCTGCTGAAGGACAAGGGGCTCGGCCAGCACATCGTGCCGATCGTCCCTGACGAGGCGCGCACGTTCGGCATGGAGGGCCTGTTCCGGCAGATCGGCATCTATTCGTCTGCCGGCCAGCTGTATGCGCCCCAGGACGCGGACCAGCTGCTCTACTATCGCGAGGACAAGAAGGGGCAGATCCTCGAGGAAGGCATCAACGAGGGTGGCTCGATGTGCTCGTGGATCGCGGCGGCGACCGCCTACGCGAACCACGGCATCCCGATGATTCCCTTCTACATCTACTACTCGATGTTCGGATTCCAGCGGGTCGGCGACTTCATGTGGGCGGCCGGCGACATGCGGGCGCGCGGCTTCCTGGTCGGTGGCACCGCCGGGCGCACGACGCTTGCCGGCGAGGGACTGCAGCACCAGGACGGCCACAGCCAGCTGGCGATGAGCATGATTCCGAACTGCGTTGCGTACGATCCGTGCTTTGCCTACGAGCTCGCGGTGATTCTCCAGGACGGCCTGCGGCGCATGTATGCCGATCAGGAAAGCATCTTCTACTACCTGACCGTCATGAACGAGAACTACACCCAGCCGGCGATCCCGGCCGGGGTCGCGCCCGGCATTCTCAAGGGCATGTACCTCTATTCGATCGGCGGGCGTGGCCGCGTGCGGGCAACGCTGCTCGGGTCGGGGACGATCCTGCGCGAAGTGATCAAGGCCGCCGAACTTCTGGAAGCCGAGTTCGGCGTACCCGCCGACGTCTACAGCGTCACGAGCTTTTCCGAGCTACGCCGAGAGGCGCTTGACGTCGAGCGTACGAACCTCCTGTCGCCGGGCGAGCCGGCCCGGGTGCCCTACGTGCGCGCGGCGTTCGCCGACCGCGACGGCCCGTTCATCGCCGCGACCGACTACATGAAGCTCGTCGCCGACCAGATCCGCCAGTGGGTCCCCGGCCGCTATGTCACGCTCGGTACCGACGGCTTCGGCCGCTCGGATGCCCGCGCTCAGCTCAGGAAGCATTTCGAGGTCGATCGCTACTACATCGTGATCGCAGCGCTGAAGGCGCTGGCCGACGACGGCAAGGTCGATGCGGCAACGGTGCAGGTCGCGATCAAGAAATTCGGTATCGATACCTCCAAGCCGAACCCGGTGACGGTCTGACGCATGACAAACCGAATTCCAGTAACCGTTCCCGATATCGGCGATTTCAAGGACGTCGAGGTGATCGATGTGCTCGTCCGCGAAGGCGATACGGTCGCCGCCGAGACCGCGCTGATCACGCTTGAGACGGAAAAGGCGACGATGGACGTGCCCTGTCCGCAGGCGGGCGTCGTTGCCCGGCTGGCGGTGAAAAAGGGTGACCGGGTGTCGATGGGCTCGCTCGTGCTCGAACTCGACAGCGAGGGAGCCGCGGCGGCCGCGGCGCCCACGGCTGCTCCGTCTCCGCCTCCTGCTGCTGCGGCCCCGGCGGCGATGGCGCCGACCGTCGCGGCGGCCACGCCGGTCGCCGGCGCGCCAGTCGCGGTCCGCGTCCCCAACCTCGGTGACTTCAAGGACGTCGCGATCATCGACGTGCCGGTCAAGGTGGGCGATGAGGTCGTCGTCGATGCGACGCTCCTCACGCTCGAGTCGGAAAAGGCGGCGATGGACGTACCGGCGCCGGTGGCCGGACGCGTCGTCGCCGTCCACGTGCAGCCGGGCGGCAGGGTCAGCGAAGGCACGCTCATCGCGGAGATCGCCCCGGCGGGATCCGCCACCACGCCCGTGGCGAGCGCCGCCGTCGCCAGTGCCCCCGTTGCCACTGTGGCCGCGGCCGCCAGGCCCGCGACCGTGCCGATGGCACCACCGCGCAGCGAACCGGCGCCAGGCATCCCGGCGCCGGTCGAGGCCGTTGGCTTTGCGCGGGCCCATGCCGGTCCTTCCGTGCGTCGATTGGCACGCGAACTGGGTGTCGACCTCGGCAAACTGCGCGGCACGGGAGTCAAGGAGCGCATCACGCACGACGACGTGAAGGCATACGTCAAGCGCTTGCTGACGGAGCCGGGTCCGTCGTCCATCGCCGGTGGTGGTGCGGACGGGTTGCCGAAGGTGCCGGTGGTCGATTTTGCGAAGTTCGGCCCCGTCGACGTGCAGAAGCTTGGCCGCATCCAGAAAATCAGCGGGCAGCGCCTGCACGCCAGCTGGGTGAACGTGCCGCACGTGACCCAGTTCGAGCTTGCCGACATCACCGCCCTTGAGGAGGCGCGCGGCCAGCTGAAGCAAAAGGCCCTCATCGAGGGCATCAAGCTGACGCCACTTGCCTTCGTGCTGCGCGGCGTGGCCAGGGTGCTGACAGCGTTCCCGCGTTTCTGTTCGTCGCTGGATGCGTCCGGCGAGAACCTCGTGTTCAAGAAATACATGCACATCGGCTTCGCGGCGGACACGCCGCAGGGTCTCGTGGTACCGGTGATCCGCGACGCCAACCGCAAGGACGTCTACGAGCTGGCACGGGATCTCGGCACGCTGTCCGAGAAGGCCCGCGACGGCAAGCTGTCGGGTGCCGACATGAGCGGCGGCTGCTTTACGATCTCGAGCCTGGGCGGCATCGGCGGCACGGCTTTCACGCCGATCATCAACGCGCCGGAAGTCGCGATCCTCGGCCTCTCGCGTTCCTCGATGCAGCCCGTGTACGTCGACGGGTCGTTCGTACCGCGCCTCATGCTGCCGCTGTCACTGTCCTATGACCACAGGGTCATCGACGGTGCCGAGGCTGCGCGTTTCATCGTCGCCCTGGCGGAGGCTCTGAAGGACGCCCGCGGGCTGCTCGAGGCTGTTCCGTGAGCAATCTCACGGAAGTCAGGGTGCCGGCGCTCGGCGATTTCAAGGACGTGCCGGTCATCGAGGTGCTGGTCAAGGTCGGGGCCACGGTCGCGATCGAAGACCCGCTGCTCACCCTTGAAAGTGACAAGGCGACCCTCGACGTGCCGGCGCCGGTCGCGGGCATCGTCCGCGAGATCACGGTCAAGCCTGGTGACCGGGTCAGTGAAGGCACGCTGATCGCCCGGGTCGCGGTCGTTGGCGCTGCCGACCTGCCGGCGCCTGTCGTGCCGGCCGCGACTGTCGCACCGGTGGCGGCGGAGGTCACGACCGAGGCCGGCACCTCGACGGGCGATACCGTCCGCCTGCCGGCAGCGACGGCGCTGGCCGCGGCAGGCGGCGGCCAGCGCTACGGCGTGGTCGTGGTCGGCGCCGGCCCCGGCGGCTATACCGCCGCCTTTCGCGCGGCCGACCTCGGGCTGTCCGTTGCGCTGATCGAGAAGGACCCGGTGCTGGGCGGCGTGTGCCTGAACGTCGGCTGCATCCCGTCCAAAGCGCTGCTGCACGCCGCGCGGGTCATCGAGGAAGCCCATTCGATGGCGGACTGCGGCGTGCGCTTCGAGCCGCCGTCGATCGATCTGGGAGCCCTGCGCGGCTGGAAGTCCAAGGTCGTCGCCAAGCTCACCAACGGCCTCGCGGGGCTCGCCAAGGCGCGCCGGGTCGACGTGATCCGGGGCACGGCCACCTTCGCTTCCCCGCATGCGCTCGTGGTCGACGGACCGACGGGCACTACGACCGTCGAGTTCGACCAGTGCATCCTTGCCGTGGGCTCGGAGCCGGTGCGGCTGCCCGGGATGCCGGACGACCCGCGGATCATGGATTCGACCGGTGCGCTCGAACTGCGTGAAATCCCACCCCGCCTGCTCGTCGTGGGTGGCGGCATCATCGGGCTGGAGATGGCGACCGTGTACGCCGCGCTCGGCACCCGGGTCACGGTGGTGGAACTGAGCCCGGGCCTGATGCCAGGTTGCGACCCCGACCTCGTCCGCCCGCTCGAGAAGCGACTGAAAGGCTCGCTCGAGGCGATCTACCTCAACACCAGGGTCGGCGCGATGAGCGCCGATGCCGGCGGTATTAACGTGGCCTTTGAGGGCGAGCGGGCGCCGAAGACCGACCGCTTCGATCGAGTGCTGGTCGCGGTCGGTCGCCGCCCGAACGGGTTGAAGGTCAACGCCGCGGCTGCCGGGGTCGCCGTCGACGGACGCGGGTTCATCGCCGTCGATGCACAGCTGCGCACGAACGTTCCGCACATCTTTGCGATCGGCGACGTGGTCGGGCAACCGATGCTGGCCCACAAGGCGAGCCACGAGGCCAAGGTCGCCGCCGAGGTGGCCGCGGGGCTCAAGCACGCGAACGATGCGCGTGTCATCCCGTCGGTTGCCTACACCGATCCCGAAATCGCCTGGGTGGGCCTGACCGAGCTCGAGGCCAAGGCGCAGGGCAGGGTGGTCGGCAAGGGGGTCTTTCCGTGGGCGGCGTCCGGGCGGTCGCTGGCGATCAACCGCGACGAGGGCTTCACCAAGCTCGTATTCGATCCGCAGACGCACCGACTGCTCGGCGCCGGCATCGTCGGTACCAATGCCGGTGACCTCATCGCCGAGCTGGGGCTTGCCATCGAGATGGGCGCGGACGCCTCGGACATCGGGCTCACGATCCATCCGCACCCGACCCTGTCGGAAACGATCGCCTTCGCCGCGGAGGCTTTCGAGGGCACGCTGACCGATCTCTACCTGCCGAAGAAGAAGTAGCGGTCAGCGCCCGTCCCCGGGCATGCCCGCGGCCAGCGGCACGGTCAGCAGCGCGGCAAGCCCGGGCTCGTTGTCGGCGAAGCGCAGCTCGGCGTGGTGGAGGCGGGCCACGGCGGCCACCAGCGACAGGCCGAGGCCGGAGCCGGGCAGTCCGGTGGCTCCGGGCAGGCGCCGGAAACGCTGCAGCGCGAGCTCCCGGGACTCGACCGGAATGCCCGGCCCGCGGTCGCGTACCTCCAGCCGGGCGTGGCCGTTGTCCCTGCCGAGGCGGAGGTCGACCGGGCCGTCGTTGCCGTACTTCAGTGCGTTGTCGATCAGGTTCGCCACCGCCTGCGCCAGCAGCTGGCGGTGCGCCTGGACGAACAGCCCCGGCTCGACCTCGGCCGTCAGGCGGCCCGGCGCGGTCGGCTCGTAGAGCTCGTACAGGTCGCTGACGACGCCCGAGAAGTCCACCGGCTCGAGCGGCGCCGTGCCCGATTCGGCGAGCGCGATGCGCAGCAGGCCCTGCAGCGTCGCCCCCAGCCGGTCGATTTCCGCGATGACAATGCCCTGGGCGTCCTTCTGTCCGGCATTCGTGAACAGCCGCTCGGCATCCTGCGCGGCACCGCGGATCCGGTTCAGATGGCCGCGCAGGTCATGGGCCGTCGAGTCGATGACGGCGCGCAGCGTCGCGGTCAGCACGTCGACGCGCTCGAGCAGTTCGTTGAACCGGCCGATCAGGCCATCGATCTCGTCGCCGCTGCCGGTCGTCGGCAGCCGTTCGCCGGGGGCGCCCGAGGCGATGCGGGCGGCGTTGGCGGAAATCGCGGCGGCGGCCCGGGAGATGCGCCGGCCAAGCCACCACCCGCCGATCAGCCCGAACACGAGGGTAGCGCCAATCGCCCAGCCCAGGCTCTGCAGCATGACGTGCCGGAAGGTCTGCCGGTCCTGCACGTCGCGGCCGACCAGCAGCCGGAAGCCGCCGGAAAGATCGGTGATCTTGGCGCGGATCCGCCGGCCGAGGTTTTCGTCGCGCCGCGACGTCGTCACCTCGAACTCGGTCCAGCCGCCGACGCTGCGCTTGGCGTCCGCGAGGGCGACGACGTTGCCGGCAAGGAAGTCGCCGCTCGGGCCGCGCAGCTCGTAGACGCCGCCGCGGACCCACGGATCGTCGGCCCGGTCGCTGACAAGGTTCACGAAGGTATCGAGGTCCTTGTCGCGGAAGTCGTCGGCGAGCCCCTGCGCCTCGGCACCGATGAGCTGCTCGGTCTCGCGCTCGATGATACGCGAGGTCAGGACGTAGGCGGCACCGAGCACGGCCACCATCGAGGCGGCGAGGACCAGCGTGTAGAGCAGCGCGAGGCGCGCGATCGACGAGCGGGCGAACCCGGCACGCACGTTGCTACGGCTCTTCGGTGAGCGTGTAGCCCGCGCCGCGCACCGTATGCAGCAACGGCCGGTCAAAGCCCTTGTCGATGGCCTGGCGCAGGCGGCTGATGTGCACGTCGATGACGTTGGTCTTCGGATCGAAGTGGTAGTCCCAGACGCCCTCGAGGATCATCGTCCGCGTGACGACCTGGCGGGCGTGGCGGATCAGGAACTCCAGCAGCTGGAACTCCCGCGCGGTCAGCTCGATCTTCCGGCCGGCGCGCGAGACGCGCCGGGTCCGGGTGTCGAGTTCGAGGTCCGCGACCACCAGACGCGCCGCGGGCGCCGCTTCGCCGTGCCGGCGGGCGAGTGCCTCGAGTCGGGCCGTCAGCTCCTCGAGGTGATAGGGCTTGGTCAGGTAGTCGTCACCGCCCGCCCGCAGCCCCTGGATGCGCTCGTCGACCTCGTCGAGCGCGGAGAGGATCAGCACGGGCACGCCCGACCCGCCCGCGCGCAGGCGGCGCACGACCTCGAGGCCATCGAGCTTCGGCAGCATGCGATCGAGCACGATGGCGTCGAAGCCGCCGGCGATCGCCGCGGCGAGGCCGGCCTCGCCGTCGGCGGTGTGCTCGATCGCATGGCCGAGTTCACGCAGGCCCTTGGCGAGGAACTCGGCGGCCCTTTCGTCGTCCTCCACCAGCAGGATCTTCATCCGCTTCCCACTCCGGCAGTTGGTTACGCCTCGGATCATCCCCGCTTTCGGGCGGGGCCGGACCATCATCTTAACCAGTCTTAACCAAGGCTTTAGACCATCCGTCCGGCGGCCCGGCTACTCTTGTTCCAGGAGCGCCCCGACCGGGGCGGGTGGCGGAGCAGGCCATGGGTCAGACGCATTGGCGGCGCCTCGTTGACGGCGGCCTGGCCGCCGGCGTGGTCGTGGCCTCGGCCCTGGCCGCCGCGTCGTTCGCCGGGGGTGTCCCGGCCCCGGCCCCGGCCCCGGCGCCCGTCGCCTCGGCCGCCGAGTGTGCCGATCTCGTCCGGCAATTCGACGTATCGGCACCGGCCCATCATGGCGCGGCG
>CAIMCI010000335.1 GCA_903839465.1 uncultured Pseudomonadota bacterium | reverse complement strand
TGGCGTCGTAGTAGAGGTTCTTGTTCTCGAGCACCGGATCGCCCGAGCGGAACACGATCTTGCCGTCGAGCGCCTGGTCGGCCGGGGTGTAATTGTAGGAGGCGTGGGCGTCGGTCGGTCCGCTGCGGTTGGTGGAGCCGCGCTTCTGGTAGCCCGCGCCAAAGTGGAAGGCGCCGTCGCCGGCAAACGGCAGCCCGTAGTCGAAGCCGAGGACGCGGTTACGGCCGTCGGTAATCTCGGTGTTGGCGGGCGCGAAGTGGGTGCGGTTCTCGCCATAGCTCGCGTGGGCTTCCCCGCCGTTGGCGCCTGACTTCAGGACGATGTTGACGACGCCCGCGATGGCATCGCTGCCGTAGACCGCGCCGGCGCCGTCACGCAGGACCTCGATGTGGTCGATGGCACTCTCGGGGATGGTGTTGAGGTCAACGGCCACCGTACCCGGGAAGAGGCCCTCGATGTCCATGACAGCGTTCGCATGGCGGCGCTTGCCGTTAACGAGCACCAGCACCTGGTCGGGGGCAAGGCCACGCAACTGGATCGCCCGCACCGAGTCGGACGTGCCGCTGGCCGAGGCGCGCGGCATGTTCACGGACGGCAGCAGTGCCTGCAGGGCCTGGCCGAGTTCGCCGGACTGGATCGCCGACTGGAGATCCGTGCCGCTCAGCACGTCGATCGGCACGGCGCTCTCGAAGACGGTACGGGCCTGCGTCCGCGAGCCGAACACCGTGACGGTCTCCAGGTTGCCGGCCGACTCGGCCGTCGGCGGCGCGGCAGGCTCCGCGGCCTGGACGGCGGCGGCGAGCGGCAGTACGCCGAGCAGGGCACCGCGTACGGCGCGGGACAGGGGGCGAATGGGCATGGGCTCGATTCCTTCAACTCTGTAACCCGGCGTGGCCGGGCGGGTGGGCGTCGACCGCAGGGGGTCGGCCGCGTTCCGGCGGCAGGTCGGCAAGTTTGCGGGCTCAGGGCCATTTCCGGCAATTCCGATGCGGCATGAGCGGCGCGGTGCCGGTTATCGGGCGGCGTCGGCCGGCCCGGGCGGCGGTTCGCGCGGGCGACGGAAAAACCCGCCAAAACCGGCCTTCCCGCACCCCATTCCAGTAAGATGCGCGGCGGTCCGCGCGGGACCGGGAGCATCGGACGCGACGGTTAGGGAGCAGCCATGGCAAAGCGACTTCGAGCGTTTCTGATCGCAGGTCTGGGGCTCCTCAGCCTGAATGCAATTGCTGCGGCGCCGCAAAAGTCCCCCGAGGAGCACGTGGTCCTCATCGTCTGCGACGGGCTGCGCTGGCAGGAGGTGTTTACCGGTGCGGAGGCCGCGCTCCTGAACGGCGAGGCCGGTGGCAGCTGGGCTCCGGTCGCCGAGCTCCGCGAGCGTTTCTGGGCCGAGTCGACCGGCGACCGGCGTGCACGCCTCATGCCGTTCCTGTGGGGTACCGTTGCCCGCCAGGGCCTGATCTACGGGAACCAGGCTGTCGGCAGCGTTGCCCACGTCACCAACCCGTGGTGGTTCTCCTACCCGGGCTACAACGAAATGTCGACCGGTGTCGCGGATCCGCGCATCGACAAGAACGAGTACGGCGCCAACCCCAACACCACCGTCTTTGAATGGCTGAACGGGCAGCCCGACCTCAACGGCAAGGTGGAGATCTTCGGCACCTGGAGTGTCTTTCACGACATCTTCAACGAGTCACGTTCGCACCTGCCGGTCCGGTCGGGGGCCAATCTCGTCGATGCCGCTGACCGGTCGCCGACCGGCCAGCTGCTTCGCGAGCTGTACGGCACAACGACGCGGCTGGAAGGCGAGGACCCGTACGATTCCTTTCTCAGCGTCGCGCTGCGCGAGCATCTGAAGGCGCACCGCCCGCGCGTGATGTTCGTGGGCTTCGGCGACACCGATAACTTCGCCCACTCCGGGCGCTACGATCTGGTGCTCGAGGCGGCTCATTCGTTCGACGCGTTTGTCGGTGCGCTCTGGCAGCAGATGCAGGCATTGCCGGGCTATCGCGGGCACACGACCTTCATCCTCACGGCGGACCACGGCCGGGGATCCGGGCCGGTCGAGTGGAAGGACCACGGCGTCGAGCAGAAGGGTTCCGAGAACATCTGGATCGCGGTCATCGGCCCGCACACGCCGGCGCTCGGCGAGCTTCACGATGTCGCCCCGGTAACCCAGGCGCAGATCGCCGCGACCGTCGCGGCGGCGGTCGGCAAGGACTACGGAGCCGCACGCCGGGATGCGGCGCCACCACTGGCCGCCGCCCTGAGCCGGCACTAGCCGGCCGTGGTCGTGAAGTGCCCGGCCTGAGCGACGAGTTTTTCCGCCACGCGGATCGAGAGGACTGGCCAAGATGACGATTCCCAGCCACGCAAACGTCGTAATCATCGGTGGTGGAGTGGCGGGCTGCTCGATCGCCTATCACCTCACGAAGCTCGGCGTG
>CAIMCI010000334.1 GCA_903839465.1 uncultured Pseudomonadota bacterium | reverse complement strand
GCACATCCAGGAAAACCGTGACCAGAATGAACGCCTGACTGGCCTCGCGATTCTTCCCGAATAAACGCTGCAACACTCTAATTATCCTTGCAATTCCCGACCTAAGAATGCCGAAGGGGGCGGGCCGGGAAGCGGAATTATATCGACCCCGCTCGGAAATTAGGCCACCCAGGGCCGGGAAACTCAGGCCAGCAGGTGGACGGTGTTCCCGCCGACGACGGTGCGCAGGACCCGTATGTCCTTCAGCTCATCGGCCGGCACGAGGTAAGGGTCCCGCTCCAGAATGACGAAATCCGCGAGCTTGCCGACCGCGATCGAGCCCTTGGTCCGCTCCTCGTGGGAGGCGTAGCCGCCGTTGAAGGTACCGATGCGCACGGCCTCATCGATCGTGACTCTTTGCTCGGCGCCCCACACCCGGCCCGCGTAGTCCCGCCGGGTGACCATGCTTTGCAGGGCCATCATCGGCTCGAACGGGCCCGGCGAGTAATCGGAGGCCCCGGGTACCGGAATCCCGGCGTCGATGAACCATCGGTGCGCGAACATCGAGCGCATCTTCTCCTCGCCATAGGCCCGCCACTTCTCGCCGTGGTAGTAGGCGTAGGTCCAGAACGGGGTCGGAATGGAGCCGCTGGCCTTGATCCGCCGAACCAGCTCGGGGGTCACGAGCGAACAGTGCTCGATCCGATGCCGGCGGTCCGGCGCCGGCCAGAGCTTCTGCACGCGCTCATAGGCATTCAGCACCATGTCGATGGTCACGTCACCGTTGGCATGGATGCCCACCTGCCAGCCATTGCGGTGCGCGTCCTCGACCGCTTCGTGTATCTGCTTCTGATCCATGGTCAGGATGCCGTAGTCACCCGGCTTGTCGATGAACGGCGTGCTCATGCGCATCGTCCGTTCCGAGGCGGAGCCGTCGGCCACGAACTTCACGGCGCCGATCCGGAAATAGTCGTCGCCGACGCCCGTGTAGATGCCCGCATCGCGCAGCTTCTGATAAGGACCATCGGCCAGCATGCCGGTTGGCATCGCGTAGGCACGGTGCAGCAGGCCTCCGGCCGCCCTGGCATCCTGGTAGGCACGGAGTTTGTCTGCTGTCGCTTCGGCATCGTGCACGGTCGTCAGGCCCACGGCCGTCAGTCGCCTGGACATGGCGATCATGGCGTCGCGGGCCCGTTCGCGCTGCTGCGCCGGCGTGAACTGCTCGTAGATCCCCACGGTCTGGAATACGTCCCGGGCGTTTTCGGCAACCTCGCCCTGCAGGTCGCCATTGGCGTCGCGGTAATAGCGCCCGTCACGCGGATCCGGAGTCGCGCGCGTCACCCCGGCCAGTTCGAAGGCCTTGCTGTTGAACCACGTCGTGTGCCCGCCGCGATGGTCCACGCGGACCGGATGATCGATCGTGGCGGCATCGAGGTCCTGGCGGGTCAGCGGCCGGGCATCGCGAACCTTCGTATCGTCGAATTTGAAGGCGCGGATCCACTGGCCCGGCGGCGTTCGGGCAGCGCGTTCGCGGATCGCCGACTGGATCTCTCCGATCGTGCGCACGTCGGCGTTGATGTCGTAGAGCTCCTCGACCTCACCGGGATGGCAGTGCGCGTCGATGAAGCCGGGCGTCACCGTCTGCTGCGCGGCGTCGATGACGGTCGTGTCTCGCGACACCAGGGCGCGCATATCGGCGGACGAGCCGATGGCGACGAAGCGCCCGGCCCGCACGGCGAACGCCTCGACGATCGCGGCGCCAGGCTCCATCGTCCGAACCCTGCCGTTCAGGACGACGAGATCGGCCGTGGCGCCGGTCGAATCCGGCTTCCCGCCAGCCAGGGCGACGGCCGGCAGGCCGCCCAGAGTCAGCCCGATGGCTTCACGCCTCGACAGTCGTCCCATCGCACACCCCCCCATGCAGTCGGCCGAATGCCGATCATAGATGAGTTGCGGCCACGCCGGGCGGTTCGACTAGGGACGGGTATCGGTGCGGGCGGATGCCGCGACGCCCAGGAAATAGTCCTCCAGCGCCGACTGCTCGGGGCCTGTGGTCATCGTGCCGCGCGGCATCTGGTCCTGGCCCGCCGCCGGCGTCAGTCGGTAGAGGATTTCATCGAGCAACCGGCCGCGGGGATATCCGCCTCCCAGCAGCGCCTGGCGCAGCATCGCGCTGTCGTCGAAGGGCAGCTTCGGGCCGATTTCACCGGTATGACAGGTCGCGCATCGGGCAACGAGGGACGGTCGGGTCGATGCGGGCCCCGGGGAACCGGCGCTTTCCCGCGCCACATCAGCACCGGCCAAACCGGACGTTTCGGCCAGTACGCGCTGGTTGGCCGCCCGCAGGTAGTGGCAGTACGGGTCGGCCTCGCCAAACGTGCGCAGGCCCCGGGCGTTTCGCAACGTCGCATCGCCGGCCTCGACAACCCCGGCCAGCAGGTCGGCGGCGCCGGGTGCCGAGTCGACCAGCAGTCGATTCTCCTCGTCGTTGTCGAGTGCGAGTGCCCAGCGCTGCGGCGCCAGACCCGCGACGGCTTCTGCGAGGATCCTGAGCTCACTCAGGTCCTCGGCGTGGAAGCCGGCGCGATAGCTTTCCACCGTCGCCACCCGTCTCGACCTGCGCCCGACTGCTTCCCGCTCCCGAAGGGGCGCCGCATAGGCCAGTCGACGCTCCCGCTCGGATCGAACCCGCTCGCGCTGCTCTGCCGGCAGGTACGTGGCCACGTCCCCGCAGTGACCATCCGCCGCAGCCACGAGCAGATGACGGTATCTGCCAAAGCCGGGTGCAGCCAGGAGGCTGGCGATCAGCGACTGCTGCTGCATGCCGGACAGCAGGGCCGTCAGGCGGAAGTTCGGCGGCTCGTCACTGTCTCCGTCGTAGCGCGCGTGCGCGCTGCCGACATACGTCGAACGCTCCGCGAACCGCGCAGGCGAGACCAGATGACGGTAGCGCGGATCGGCCGGCTGGCGTCGCAGGAACGCCTGCATACCCGCCGCCTCGGCAGGCGACAGGCCGGCCCGGTAGCGCTCGCCGTAGACGCCGGGCCAGACCGGCGGCAGGTCCCAGACGGGGCGCGCGGGCCGGCCATGGCAGGCCGCACAGCGGGCCGGATTGTCCGCGGACAACTCGGCGACGCCGTCCGGCCTGAAGCGGAGTTCGCGGAAATGGAAGGTGCCCGTCCGCTCGTCGAACTCCATCGTCTCGATGGCCTCGAACCCGCGCTGGCCGCTGTCGCCGTTGAACGTGACGATGAATCGCCCGTCGGTCCCGTACAGCACGGCGCGCGGTGCCGTGAACGACGCGGCCTGCAGACTGCGGCTCGCGAACACCAGCACGTAGTCCGTGCGCAGGCCCACCGGCAGCAGGGCGATCGCGGCCCCGACGCTGGCGGCGTGCTGGTGGTCGATATCTGCCAGCCAGGCATCGAGCGCAGTGCCACCCTGGGCGTGCCCGCCGGTGGCGAGACCCAACAGGAACATGCCAACGCGCGCAAACCCTGACGACACGGCGGGACTCCGAGAACCGGTATTCCGGTTGTCGGCGGCAGTGCCGGGAACCTGAATCGGCTTCAGTGCCAGCCAGCTGCCCGGACGCGCTCGGTGAGCACCGTGCCGAGGAACCGCTGCACCACGGCCGAGGGATGGTATTCGTCCCACCAGAAGTGCGCCTCGGGGCGGCCCTGCCGGGACCCGGGCACCGGCAGCATCGGCTGGCAGGGCCTGCGCACGTCGGTGATCCCGACCGACTCCGGCGCCGCGGCGAGCCGGCGCATGGCGGCTCCGATCGGCGCCACGACGACCTCAAGACCCCGTCCGGTCAGCCGGCGAGCCTCTTCGGCGAGGGCGAGATCGAACGCGCTGACGAAGGACGTGGCATGAGCGACCTGCGCCTCGACGTCGACCACAAACGGCGTGGCCTCGATCGCGTAGGCCTCGGCCAGCAGGAACCGCCGGCCGCCCAGCGCATGCAGTCGCTCGACGGCCAGGCCGACAGAGCGCGCCGCGCGCGCGGCGACCGAGGCCGGCGACAGCCGCGGCGCCTCGTCCAGCACGATATAGCCCGGCTGCCGGAAATCCTGGTACTGGAAGAAGTCATTCGTGCCGGTGCCGATGACACAGATCGCATCCGCCGCAAGCGACGCGCCCCGTTGCGCGATCGCAAGGCTTTCGACCTGCGCGGCGAGGCCGGTGTCCACGAAGTAATCGAGCCAGGCGTGATAATTGCCGCCCGCCGCCTTCGACCCGCCGATCGCGTAGTTGACCAGCGGAACGGCCAGGTCCGTCGCGAGGTGCTCGGCCATGGTCGGCCCGTCACACCAGCGACCGGTCGCGTAGACCGGGCTGCCTGGAGGCGCCGGCATGACCTTGGCGCCTGGAACCCCGGCCGCCACCGCGGCCTGGCTCACGGTCAGCGCGGCGCCGCTGTCCAGGTAGCTGTCGCCAAAGACGTAGAGGCCGCTCACCGGGCCGCCGCCACGGCGGCAACCAGCCTC
>CAIMCI010000333.1 GCA_903839465.1 uncultured Pseudomonadota bacterium | reverse complement strand
GCGCTGATCAAGCTGCTCGGCCCGCCCGTGGCGCTGCTGGCCGACGTCGTCCTGCTGCTCTTCTCGGCCCTGATCCTGCGCGGTATCCGGGTCACCGAAACCCTGCACGCCTCGCGCGAATCCTTCTGGCCGGCCATGCGCGCCGGCATCGACTTCGTGCGCAGCCATTCGCTCCTCGTCGCCATGGCGGTGACGGTCGGCGCCTGGCAGTTCTGCAACCAGGCGGCGACGGTCGTGCAGATCCTGGTGGCGACCCGCGAGCTCGGCCTGTCGGCGCGCAGCGTCGGCTTCTCGTATATCGCGCTCGGCATCGGCACCATCGGCGCCAGTGCTTTTGGTCACCGCGTGGCGGCACGCATCGGCTCGGGTCCGATGCTGATCCTCGGTTTCGTGCTGACAGGGGCAGGCTGGCTCCTGCTCGCCGTCGCGCCGGCCAACCGCCTCGGGATCGCCGCCTACGCCGTGATGCTGCTGTTGTTCGGCATCGGTGCGGTCTTCATCTTCATCAACTTCCTGTCGCTGCGCCAGGCCGTGACGCCCGCACCGATGCTGGGCCGGATGACGACCACGATGCGCTGGCTGAGCCTGCTGCCCGGCGCACCGGGCGCGCTCTGCGGCGGCTGGCTCGGCGAGCACCTCACCCTGCGGACGTCGCTCGCGTTCGCGGGCAGCCTGTCGCTGTTGCTCGGTATCGCGGCGTGGCGGTTCACCGACATGCGTCATATCCGCACGCTGCCGGGCGTCCAGGCCGACGGGCCGGCCTGAAACGCCGCACGCTCAACCGCGGACGACGGCGTCCATGTGGAACAACGCCTGGTCGGCACCGTAGTGATAGGCCCGCCCTACCGGGCAACTGAGCCTCGCGAGGCACCCGCCCGTGCGGCAGGCGTTACCGGGCACCGTAGAGACGTGCCGCCGGCAGTCGTCGCGCGCAAAGCCGGTCGCCTGTATCGCACCGACGGGGCAGCTCCTCCGGCATGGCTGGTCGGCGCAGTCGAGGCACGGGCTGCGCGCCGGCCCCACCGCGGGCAGCGGCAGCTCGTCGGCGAAGGCAAGCGCGCCGCGGTAGGCGTGCCACAGGCCGTACTCGGGGTGGATCAGGAGCCCGAGCGGCGAGACATGCACCTCGCCGCGGCGCATCGCCCAGCGCTGGAAGGGCAGCCATGGCGGACCGTCCGACGGATACAGCGCCATCGCCGCGTGGCGCCGGGCAAGGGCGTCGATGACCCGTCGCGACCAGCGGTCAAGCGGGTGCGGCTCGCCGTCCGCGGCTTCCGGTGACTGTGCGAACACGGACCATTGCCGGCCGCCGGTGAACCCGAGCAGCACGAGGGTACGTGCCGGCTGGCCGTTGGCGAGGCCTGGCGCGTCGTCGGCGACCGTCGGGTGCAGCGCTTCCCGGAGCGCGAGGCCCGCCGCCGCCGCGTCCCGCGCCAGCGTCGCAAGTCGCATCAACCCGCTCACGGCGGGTGCCGCCGCGGGCGCTCGGCGTAGGGAAAGCCCTCGGCGCCGGGTCCGGTGGCCGCGGCAACGGACACCCCGGCGACCGACGGTCCGTACAGGGAGTCGTAGCCGGCGCGCACCAGGAGTTCGGAGAACGCCGGCCGCGACGCACGGGCCGGCGACCGCTTCACGCCGGCCACGGAGGCGAGCGAGGCCAGGGCGCGTTCCGGATCAGCGCTGATGACCTGTGCCTCGACCGTCGGCCAGCGGGTGGCCTCCCCGACCAGCGCCGCCGCCAGGTCATCGATCGTCGAGAGCGCGAGCACCGGGCCGCGAATATCGCCTGTTGCTGCCATATCCGCGGCCGCCACGTCGGCGAGCACCGTCGGCTGGAAGAAGAAGCCCGGAAGTCCCCAGGGCCTGAAGCGCCGGCCGCCGAGCTTGAGCGTCACCCGGCGCTTGAGGAGCCCGCCGACCTGGGCCTCGACCCGGTCGGCGGCCTCCACGGCGTGCAGCGGTCCGAGATCCGTGCCGGGCTTCGCCGGGTCGCCGACTTCCAGGAACGCGACGTACGCGTGCAGCGCATCGGCAAGCGTCGCCGCCACCGGCCGCTCGACGTAGAGCCGCAGGGCCGGAACCGCGAGCTGGCCGCCGTTGTAGAGCCGGGCACCGGCGATCGTCGCCGCGGCAAGCGCGGGATCGGCATCCGCCGCCACCGCGAGTACCCGTGCCGGGGCCCGGCCGGCGAGCGCCGTCACGGCGGCGTCCGCCCGGCCGGTCGTCGCGCCATCCGTGTCGAGCCAGGCATCGATGCCGCGTGCCCGGAAGAACGACTCGCGGGTGAGCTCGTCGCCGGTAACCACGCTGACCGATCCCGCGGGCAGGTCGGTCAGGAGGTCAACGAACGCGCCGATCGCGAGCGGCGCATGCGATGGGGCGAGGCAGATGACGGCGTGCCCCGCACCGAGCAGTACCCTGAGCTGGCGCACGAGGTCGAGCAGCGGAAAGTCGGCGGACACGACCGTGCCGACGACGAGGCCTCCACCGCCCATCGTTCCGCTCCCGGGCTGCGCACAGCCCTCGGCGACGGCGGCCACGCAGTCGCGCGAGGCGTGCAGGGTTTCGGTGACCCGGATACCGCGCAGGATCAGGGCCGAGAAGAGCAGCAGGACGACGTCGGCCAGCAGCGCCACGGGCGGGCCGAGCAGCTTGATCAGCGCGCCGG
>CAIMCI010000332.1 GCA_903839465.1 uncultured Pseudomonadota bacterium | reverse complement strand
GACGACCACGACGGTTGCCGCCAACGGCACGATTCGCCTCGAGGCCGCCGATACGGCGGCCTTCGGAACGAGTTCGACGAATTCGACGACCGTTGCATCGTCCCACGGCGGTGCCCTGACCGTAGGGTCCGCGAGTTCCATCAGCATCCTTCCAGAGCTCACGGCGACGGCGACGGCCGTCGATGCGCAGACCCAACTCGTCTCCGACGTGACTCTCCTCGGCGAGCAGATCTTCGTGCGTGGGGGCACCATTACAGCCCCCAGCGGCAACGTTTCGGTCGCCGCGGCCGCCAACCCTACCTTGGGTGCCGCGACGACGGACCCGGCGGCCAGAATCCTCATCGAGTCCGGGACGACGATCGACGTGTCGGGATCCGAGGCGACGCTCCCGGTTGCGGCAAACCTCGTGACTGCGCAGCTGCGCGCTAACGAGTTCGCCGACGACCCCACCCAGCGCAATGGCAACCTTCGCGGCCTGACCGTGGTCGTCGACGGTCGCGTGGACGGCGGCAACGGCACGGCCAACGGCACGCCCACGGCGTTCGCCAATCTGAGCGGGTCGATAGCGGCAATCCCGCGGAACATCGCGCAGCGGACGGCCGCAGGTGGCAACGTCGCGATCGCTGCCGAGGGCGCCGTGGCGATTGAGACCGGCTCCTCGATCAACGTCTCCGGCGGTGTCACGCACTACCTGGGTGGCATCGTGCAGACGACCTATCTGCGCGGCGCAGACGGAGTGCTGTATCCGATTGCGACGGCCGATCCGCTGAAGACCTATGTCGGCGTCGTGAACCCGACTCTGAATGTCGCCTATGACAAGTGGGGTGTTCAGGAGGTCCTGTCATCGCCAGGCCTCAGTCACTACGAAGCGGGGTACGACCAGGGTGCGGCTGCGGGTGTCGTCAGTATCGCGGGTTCGCGCCTGCTGGTGAATGGCACTTTTCGCGGCACGGCCGTCAACGGGCCGTACCAGCGTGCCGCGGGCAAGGCAGTCCAGGGCGGACTGCTGGAGATCGGTCGGGCAATCTTCGCCGGGCAGTCCGAGTCGACCGGCAGTTTCGCTCCGGAATCCATTATTTTCGCGCGTACGGCGCCCGGTGTCGCGGTCGGTGATGACGTAGCGCTTTCCACGACGCTGCAGCTGCCGACTGAGTACCTGTCGAGCGGCGGCTTCACGCGAACCAAAATCCTCACTGCGGGAGACATCGAGCTGCCGGCGGGACTGCCGCTCAATCTGGCGGCCGGCAGCTCGTTTGCGCTTACCGGCGCGCGGATCGAGGTTGACTCGAACATCTACTTGCCGGGCGGCGCTCTCAGCCTGACGGCGCAGGGCGGTGCGTTTACCGCTCAAGATGATCCGAAACGTCGACCCGGCGTCTACCTCGGTGATCAGGTAACGCTCGATGTCAGCGGCGGCTGGTCCAACGATCTTGGCGTCGCTCGTTCCTCGCTCAAGCCGTACTGGCGCGATGGCGGGAGCATCGCGTTCGGCCTCTCGAGCGCCACGATCGGTGGCGGGTTGTTTTTCGGGGCCGGCGACACGCTTGACGTATCGGGCGGTGCGTCCCTGGATTCCGGGGGCGTGCTGACGGGCGGCAAGGGCGGCTCCCTTACGCTGTCCGCGGGCGTTGCGAATGCGGCCGTGTCCTTTGCCGGTACGCCGACGATTGCCGGCTTTGGCGTCAACGGTGCGGCGGGCGGCAGCTTTTCTCTGGCCGCACCGCGCCTTCACATCGGTCCGGGCGGCTCCTGGACGGTGGCGCAGAGAGCTGACGAACTCAGTAATCCGGGTACGTTCCTCGAACTCGGCGCGCCGCTCTTTTCGTCGTATGGCTTCCGTTCGGTCTCCTTGACGGCGTCGGGACTGCGCGTCCCGGGCAGCGCCGATCGGAACGTGCTTGAGGTGCTTCCCGGCGCGGATTTGCGCGCCATCGCCGCCGACCGCGTGCTGACCGGGGCCTACTACGCCCAGCCAACCGGCGCCAAGCTTTCGACGTTTTCGACTCCGGAGCTGCTGCCGACCGCGCAGCGCGTCGCCGGGACCGTGTCGCTCAGCGCGCGTCCCGCCGGTTCCGAGAACTATTCCGGCACGCTGGCGCCGGGGGAATCGGCGCTCGGCAGTCTGGCGATCGACGTCGGTGCCGCCATCGAGCTCGACCCGCTCGGAACGATCTCGCTGCAGTCCGTGCGCAGCATCACGATTGGCGGTCGCCTGACCGCGTCGGGTGGTTCGATCACAGCCGGTCTCCTGACTCCGCGCGCTGCTGGCGTTGACCTGTTTGACGTGGGCTACCTGCCGGACCAGCGTCTCGAGCTGTTGCCGTCCGCCGTGCTCGATGTCTCCGGCACGCTGGTCAGCCAGACCGGCAACCCCTACGTGCAGAGGGGCTCCGTACTTGACGGCGGTCGGATCACGCTCGCTGCCGATCGCGGAGCGGTTTACGCGGACCCAGGCTCGGTGATGAACATCGCGGGAACCAGTGCCCCGCTCGATGTCAGCACGCCGAATGGATCGCTGGTGCGGGTGACCGAGGCCTCTGCCGCGGGCTCGATCTCGGTCAGTTCCGGTCAGGCGATCTCGCTGCTCGGGACGATCGGCGGGCATGCGGGCGGCGCCTCGCTGGCCGGCGGCACGCTGTCGGTCGTACTGTCGCGCGACGTCCCGAGCTGGGACTCCGGAATCGGTACGGGCACTCCTTTCAATAACGCGCCGCTCGCCCTCGATCTCGTCGATGGATCGCAGGGCACGTTCCTGCCGGGGACGGACTCCAACAGGGCGGACCTGAACCTCGGGACGCTGGCTGGCGAGGGTGTCGATGCCGTCCGGCTGCAGTCCGGCGGCAGCATCCGCTTTGAAAGCTCGACCGGTATCGCACTCGGGCGGGAGCTGTCTCTGGATGCGCGGGTGTTTGCCGTCGACAATGGCGCGCACGCTTCTGTCCGTGCTCCCTATGTCAGGCTGGGGTTCGCCGACGCGAGCGGCTCCGGCAATTCCGAGGCACCGCTCGGCGGTGCCGGCACGCTTGCCGTGACGGGGGGCTCGATCGACCTCCTCGGGCGTTCGGTTCTGCAGGGCATTGGATCGGCCACTTTCGCGAGCCGGGGTGACCTGCGACTTCGCGGCACGTTCCTCGACACGGCGCCGCTAAAGCTCGCGGGGGCCTTCTCCGCGCTCGCGGATCTTGAATTCGATGCGGCGCGGATCTACGGCACGACAGGTACGACATTTGCCATTACGGCCGGTACCGCGGGCTCGGGAAACCGGCTCGCACTCGGTCAGACGGGCGCCAACCCGGGTACTCCGCTGTCGGCCGACAGTCGCCTGTCGTTCGTCGCCGACCGCATCACGAGCACCGGTACGGTCTACGCTCCGTTCGGCCAGGTTGCCTTCAACGCCGGCCAGTCGCTGGTCCTCGGTGCGGGCAGCCTGACCTCGGTAAGCGGTGCGGGTCTGACGATTCCGTTCGGCGAGACCGAGCTCGGCGCACGGCAATGGGTCTACGGGGTCCAGGGGGCGCTGGTCGTTCCGGTTGCCGGTGTCCCGACGCGGTCGGTGACGCTCGGCGGCCCGTCGGTGACGCTGGCGGCACGCGCCACGGTGGACGTGCGCGGCGGTGGCGATCTGCAGGCCTTTGAGTGGGTGCCCGGTTCTGGCGGTACCAAAGACGCGCTGGCGGCGGGGGTCACCCCCGGACTCTACGCCATCCTGCCGTCACTGGGCGCCGGGCAGCTGTGGCCCGGTGACCCGCAGGAGTCGAGTGGCTATACGGGTGCCCCGAACGGCACCATTTACTGGAGCGGCGGCGGCGGACTCGCGGCGGGCAGTTACGCGCTGCTGCCAGCCCGCTACGCGTTGCTGCCCGATTCCTTCCTCGTCCAACTGCAGTCCTCCGTGCGCGGCCCGACCGGCGGCGTGCTCGCCTCCCTCGCCGATGGCACCCCCGTCGTCGGAGCGTACTTCGCTTACGGCGGCACCGGCCTGCACACGACGAGCGATTACCTGGGTTTCTCGATTCGAAGTGGCAGCTACGGCCAGGAAATCGCCCAATATGCGGTGCACCCTGCATCGAAGTACTTTGCTGCGGTCGTCGATCCGGCCGCGATGGCGGCGGCGCGCGTGGTGTCGACGGCTGATGCCGGTTCGCTGGTGCTGGCGGCGACAACCGATCTCAGCGCACTTGGCGAAATCCGATCCGGCGCTGGTGCCGGCGGCCTGGCGGCGACGATCGACATCACCGCCAGCGATCTGTACATCGGCGCGGGAGCAGATGCGCCGAGTGGCGCGGTCGTGATTTCCGATGCGGTGCTGAGTACCTGGAAGGCGGGTTCCCTCGTTATTGGCGGTACCGCGGCCAATGGCAACATCGCCGTGGCGGCGAATCGCGTGACGCTCGGTGCCGGCGCCCACCTGTCCGGCGACGAGGTGATCCTCGTTGCCGCGGATTCCGTCGACTTGCGCGCCGGCTCGACGCTGAGTTCAACGTCGGCGACTGGCACGGCACCAAAAGCACCGCCCGCCGCGAGTTCCTACACGATGTCGGGAGCCGGCAACGGCTCGGCCGCGCTCGTCGCCGTTTCTGACCTCAGCACGCCGATCGTCAACCGCGGCGCGGACTCCGGCAGCGGCGGGGGCACTGTCCTGCTCGAGGGGGCTGGCGGCGGTCAGGCCGCCGCCGCCATTGCCTCGAAGGGCGCGGTATCGATCGACGCCCTGGGCGGGGCACATCTCGACGGCACGATCGCTGATATCGGAGGTTCGTGGTCGCTTGCGTCCCGTACGGTCGATTTCGGAAAGGGCACGTCGTCCGGCGACGCACTGACGCTAGGCCCGTCGCTGCAG
>CAIMCI010000331.1 GCA_903839465.1 uncultured Pseudomonadota bacterium | reverse complement strand
GATGGCCGCGCTCCGGGGCGGCCTCGCGGCGGGCGGGGAGGCGGGCCCCGTGCACTCGGCGGGGCTGCTGGTCGTGCGCGAGGTGAGCTGGCCGGTCGTGGACCTGCGCGTGGACTGGAGCGAGCACGATCCGATCGGCGAGCTCGACGCGCTGTGGAGCCGGTACGAGCCGCAGCTCGAGGCCTACGTGCAGCGCGCCCTCGATCCGGCAGCGGCGCCGCGCTATGGCGTGCCGGGCGATCCTTAAGGCCGCGGCCCGGACGGCCGGCACATGAACCTCACGCTGCGCCAGCTCGGCTACTTCGTCGCAGCCGGCGAGACCGGCAGCGTGACGCTCGCCGCGCGCCGCCAGAACATCTCGCAGCCGGCGATCTCGACGGCGATCGCGCATATCGAGCGCGAACTCGGCGTACAGCTCTTTCTGCGCCGTCACGCGCAGGGCCTGTCGCTGACGCCGGCCGGCCGGACGCTCCTGAAGGACGCCAAGCGCCTGCTGAAGCAGGCCGAGGGGCTGTACTCGGCCGTCGGCGAGGCCGGCCAGCCGCTCGGCGGCGATCTCGCCGTCGGCTGGTTCACGACGCTCGCGCCGGTGCTCATGCCCGAACTCCTGCAGTCGTTCGTCGCCGGGCACCCGGGCGTGCGGCTCACGATGCGCGAAGGTCACCAGGAGGAGCTGGTGTCGGCCCTGCGCCGCGGCGAGATCGACCTCGCCGTGACCTATGACCTCGAGATCGGCGCCGACGTCGCCTTCCGCGCACTGGCCACGCTCCCGCCGCACGTGCTGCTCGCCGCCGCGCATCCGCTCGCACGGCGACGCCAGCTCAGCCTCGCCGAGCTCGCGCCGCTGCCGATGGTTCTCCTGGACCTGCCGCAGAGTCGCGATTACTTCCTCGGGCTCTTCCGCCACGAACGGCTCGAGCCGTCGATCGCCTGGACTTCGCGGCAGAGCGACGTCGTGCGCACGCTGGTGGCCAACGGCTTCGGCTACAGCCTGGCCAATGTCCGGCCGCGGGCCGATCTTGCACTGGACGGTCGCGCGCTCGTCCGGGTGAAGCTGGCCGGCGATCCGCCGGCGATGCGCGTCGGGGTCGCGACGCTCCGGGAACTCGTGCCAACCCGTCCCGGACTCGCCTTCGAGGCCCACCTCGTCGCGTGCGTCAGCGAGGCGCGCGTGCCCGGCATGGCGCCGGCCGCGAACACCACGCCCCGCCAGCGACGCCGCTGACCCGTCCGGTCGGGTGCCGGTCGTCAGGTAAGATCCGCCGATGCCAGAGACCGCCACCGCCACCGATTCTCCCGCTCCGGGCGCGGACCCCGCCGGCACGCGCGAGGAGGGCCTGCGGCGCACGCTCGGCCGCCGGCAGATCACGATGGTCGGCCTCGGCGGCGCGATCGGCACCGGGCTCTTCCTCGGCAGCTCGATCGCGATCCACTATGCCGGACCCGCGGTGCTCGTCAGCTATCTGCTGGCGGCGCTGCTGGCCGTCGTCATGGTCTTCAGCCTGTCGGAGATGGCGGTCGTGCATCCGGTCGCCGGCTCGTTCGGGACCTACGCCGAGATCTACCTCGGCGCCTGTGCCGGGTTCGTGGTCCGCGCCACCTACGTCGCCACCCAGGTGCTCGTGATCGCCAGCGAAGCGGTCGCGGTCGGCACCTACATGACCTACTGGTTCCCCGACGTCGGCATCGGTGTCTTCGCGGTCGCCGCCACCGTCGCGGTCGGGATCATCAATTCCCGTCCGGTGGCACGCTTTGCCTCGCTCGAGTACCTGCTCACGGCGATCAAGGTGGCGGCGATCGTGCTCTTCATCGTCGTCGGCCTTGCGCGCCTTGCCGGGCTGTGGGGCACGAGTCCCGGGCTGGCCAACTTCACGGACCTGCCCGGCGGCTTCGCACCGCACGGCGTGGCCGGCATCTGGATGGCAACCCTGGCCGCGGTCTTCTCGTTCCTTGGCATCGAGTTCGTGGTCGCCACCGCCGGCGAGGCGCGCGATCCGGGCCGGGCGATCCCGGCGGCGCTGTCGACGATGGCGCTCCGCCTGGTCCTCTTCTACGGCCTCGGACTCACGGTACTGATCGGGGTTCTGCCATGGACGACCGGTGGCGCGGCCGTCGCGACCGAAAGCCCGTTCGTGCGGATGTACGCGGCGGCCGGCATTCCCGCGGCGGCCGCCCTGATGAACGCGGTGGTGACGATCGCCGCCTTCTCGGCGATGAACACGAGCCTGTACCTGTCGTCGCGGATGCTCTATTCGCTGGCGCGCGCCGGTGACGCGCCGGCGGTGTTCGGTGCGCTCAGCCGCCATGGCGTACCCGGCCACGCGACGCTGCTGGCGACGGCGGCGGTCCTCGCCGCGACGCTGCTCGCCTGGCTGACGCCGAGCGCCTATGGCCTCCTGTTCGGGGTCTCACTGTTTGGCGGGGTATTCGTCTGGCTGGCGATTCTCGTCAGCCACCTGGCCTTCCGGCGCCGGCATCGTGGCGTGCGCCTGCCGCTGACGATGCCGGGCTACCCGTACGTCCAGTGGGCGGGTATCGGCGTGCTCGTCGCGCTCTTGGCGACAATGGCCTGGGACGATGAGTTCTGGCGGGTGGCGCCGCTGGCCGGGGTTCCGTGGGTGCTGGCGCTCGTCGTCGTCCACCTCATGCGCCGGCGACGGCTCGGGCGCGGCGGGCCGACGCCATGACGCTTGCACCGCTGCTCGCCGCACCGCGTCCGATCTGGCTGCACCTTGCGGCAGCCGTGTCGGCCCTCGTGCTCGGCGCGTGGCTCCTGCTCGCCAGCCGCAAGGGCGGCACGGCGCACCGCGTGTTCGGCGCGCTCTACCTCGTCCTGATGGTCCTCGCCGCGGGTTCCGCGATGTGGATACACGCGCTCAATCCGCACGGCCCGCTCGGCCTGAGTCCGGTGCACATCCTCGTCGTTACGACGCTGTACGGCGTCGTCAGCGGGTTGCGTGCCGCCCGGCGCCACGACGTGCAGGGCCACCGCCGGGCGATGACGAGCCTCTACCTCACGGCAATCCTGCTGGCCGGCGCCCTGACTCTCGTGCCGGGGCGCCTGCTGTACCGGACGCTTTTCGGTCCCTGAGTCAGCTGCGCGGTGCGAGGATGGCGTCGAGCAGGGCGGGTTTCGCCTCGTCGCGCACCAGGTGCGGATAGTGTAGGCCACCGTGGTAGTCGATCGCGACCTCGCGCAGCCGCTTGTTCTGGCGGACGAGGAGGCGGATCGGTTCCTTGGTTGTCGCGGCGGCACGCACCGCGGCCTTCAGCGCCTCGCCGTCGAAGGTGGCGCCGTTGACCGCGACCAGCGTGATGCCGCTGGTCAGGCCCGCGGCAAACGCCGGACTGTCCCAGAAGAGTTCCGTGATCTTGCCGTCGTGGTCGACCGCAAGCCCGAGCGAGTACAGCAGGTTCGTGTGCTTGTTCTCGGTCTCGCGCGCGCTGACGTACGCGTTGGCGGTGTCGTCGTAGGCGAGCCGGTAGCCGCCGCGGGTTATGCCGTCAAGCGGCGCGCCCGGTCCGTGCCCGGTCAGGCGCGCGCTCAGGAACGCTGCCCAGTCGTAGGGTTCGACGGCGTTGAGCGCGGCGACGACGTCCTCGAAGCGGTAGGTCACCGGCACGTAGCTGCCGTCGTTGACGCCGAAGAACCGGCGCGCGAAGTCGTCGAGCGAGCGCGCGCCGTGCGAGCGCTCGCGGATCAGCGTGTCGGCGTCGAGCCAGATCAGCTGACCTTCCGAGTAGTAGTCCTCGAAACGCTGCCAGTTCGGCCAGGACATCGGCCGGCGCGGATTGATGATCTCGTCGTTGGTCGTGTCGCTCAGCGTTCGCCACGAGCGGCCGGGGAAATGATCGTAATAGGCGG
>CAIMCI010000330.1 GCA_903839465.1 uncultured Pseudomonadota bacterium | reverse complement strand
GTCGCGGTCGACCCAGCGGGCGTCCTCCAGTTCCTCGCCGGCGACCGGCACGCTGTCCGGGGCGGCACCGGCCGCGAAGCCGATCATCAGCGAGGACGGAAAGGGCCAGGGCTGCGACGAGTGATAGCGGACGTCGCGGACGGCGACATTGGCTTCTTCGGCCACTTCGCGTGCGACGGCGTCTTCCAGCGATTCGCCGGGCTCGACGAAGCCGGCCAGCGTCGAGTAGCGACCCGCGGGCCAGGCGGCCTGCCGTCCCAGCAGCGCCTGCTCGCCATTGCTGACGAGGACGATGATCGCCGGATCCAGCCGCGGAAAACTCTGCTGACCGCAGGCCTCGTTCGTGCAGACCATCACCTGGCCGCCTTCGGAGGGCCGCGCCGGCGCGCCGCAGGCGCCGCAGTGGCGGTGGCGTGAGCGCCAGTAGACGAGTGCCCGCGCATAGGCGAGGAGGCCGGCTTCGGCACCGTCGAGCGTTGCGCCCGTGAGGCGCAGGTCGACGAAGCGGTGCGCCGCGTCCGGCGGTTCGCTGCCGTGGAGCTCGACTGCAAAGCAGGCGTGGCCGCGAAAGTCGCCGAGGTAGATCGCGGGCCCGTGCGCGAGCCAGGCGTCGGCCTCGGCGCGATCGTACAGCACGGCGCGCGGCTCGGCCGCTGCCGTGACGAGGTTGAGTGCCTGCCAGACCGGGACGAAGCGGGCGCGGGGCCCGGTCAGCGCCGCGGCCACCCAGTCAGGGTCCTTGCGTCGTTCGCCGCCACGGTCGAGGTACGGCCCGGCATAGAGATGCGTGGGCGGGTGCAGCGGGCGTTCGCTCATCGGACGCGTACCTTGGAAACAGCGGCGGCGACCCGAGTCTACCGCCGCTTCACTGCATTCTCTCGCTGCCGGGGCTGGCGAGCGGGCGCGACGTCCGCTGGCTGCTGCAGAACGTGCAACCGGCGCTGCCGACGCGCAGCCGGTCGACCAGCGTCAGGGCCGCGCACGACCGGCACGCGGCCAGGCCGAGTTCGGTCTCCGCCCAGAGCGCATCGAGCAGGTGGCAGGCGTGTTCGAAGGAAATGCAGACGTCGGGGCAGAGTTCGAGGTAGGCCTCGTAGGCGCTGAGCACGAGGCCGCCCCACTGCATGGCCGGCCGGCCCGGCAGCAGCGGATGGCCGGCGGCGTCCCGATCGAGCAATCCAAGCCGCGAATAGATCCCGGCGAGCAACGCGCCATGGCGGCGCATTTCGCGGTTGCGCAGGAAAAAACTGGTTTGCGACGGGGTCTTGCCGCGGTGGCGACGCACCGGCGTCACCGCGACCGACTGCACGTAGGTGCGGTAGAGCTTGCGGATCCGGTCGTCCGACAGGCCGGTCCACAGGCGGATCGTGCCGGTGCGCGCTTCATGCCGGATCATCCGCACGGCGAGCTCGAGGCGCCGCCAGTCGCGGCTGTATCGGTCGTCGGTCACCCGCACGCTTCCTCCCCCGGACCTTGGCCCGTGTACAAATTTTGGTATAAATACACCACAAAATGTACTGCCGCCCGGCGGCGGGGTCCAGCGAGGATTTCGCCCCGTATCGGCCAGAAAGGCACCGGAGCACACGGATGCTGCTGTCAGGGGAAGGCGTCAGGGATCAAATCGCCGCGGCGGAGCGGCCGCGCCGGGTCGTCGACGCGACGACGCTGCGGGGCGTACACGACCTGAACCGGCAGTTCCTCGGCGGTGTCCTGCCCGCCCTGCAGGAGCGTCCGACCGCGATCGCGGCGGTCGCGGCGCTGACCCCGGCGGCGCGTTCCCTGGCCGCCGAATGCCCCTACTCTCTGTACGACTTCCGGTTCGCCGACGCCGACCTCTGGCGCAGCATCGCCGCCGACAGCCGCCCGGCGCTCGCGCCGCCGGGGCCAGCCGCCGCCTTCTGCCGGGCCGCCGCGTTCCTGACCTGGCACCTGGTTCGCTCCTCGGAGCTCGCGGCACCCCTGACGCTCGGCATGGTGCCGGCCGTCGTCGACCTGTGGCGCACCATCCCCTTGTCGCTGCTCGATCATGTCGCGGCCACCGCCGCGCCGTTCCTCGCGCCGCGCTGGGCCGGGCACCCGACCTTCTGGAGCCTGCTGGTCGACGGCGCCGTGTCCGGCAACCTCGAGCAGCTGGCCGGGGTGCGCCTCCTCGGCCTCCAGCTGCTCGCCACCGACAGCCTGCCGGCGCGATTGGCGCCGGTCGCCGCCGTGCGCTGAGCCGTCCTCGAACACGTGGCGGTTGCGGCCGCCGGCACGCGCACCGTACCCTTCGCGCACTCCAATTTGTGCCGAGGGTTCATGGACGCACTGTCGATCGAACAGCTGACCAAGCGCTACGCGAACGGCGTCGAGGCACTGAAGGGTATCGACCTCAAGGTACGGCCCGGCGATTTCTTCGCGCTGCTCGGCCCGAACGGCGCCGGCAAGACGACGACGATCGGCATCGTCACCTCGCTCGTCCGCAAGACCGGCGGGCGGGTGTCCGTCTTCGGGCATGACATCGACACGGAGCTCGAACTCGCCAAGTCCTGCATCGGCGTTGTGCCGCAGGAAATCAACTTCAACCAGTTCGAGACCGCGGAGACCATCCTGACCAACCAGGCGGGGTTCTACGGCATCCCGCGCCGGGTGGCCCGCGAGCGCACCGAAACCTACCTGAAGCAGCTCAGCCTGTGGGACAAGCGCCACGCCATCGCCCGCTCGCTGTCGGGCGGCATGAAGCGGCGCCTGATGATCGCCCGGGCCCTCGTCCACGAGCCGCGCCTGCTGATCCTCGACGAGCCGACGGCGGGCGTCGACATCGAGATCCGCCGCACGATGTGGGAGTTCCTCCGCGAAACCAACGAGCGCGGCGTGACGATCATCCTCACCACCCACTACCTCGAGGAGGCCGAAACGCTCTGCCGGCAGGTGGCGATCATCGACAAGGGCCGGATCATCGAGAACGACCTGATGAGCAACGTACTGATGAAGCTGCAGGCCAAGACCTTCGTGATCAACGTCCGTTCGCCGCTCGCGCAGGCGCCGGTGCTGGCGGGCTATGCCTGTCGCCTTACCGATCCGCACACGATGGAGATCGACGTGACCAAGGACCGGGGCCTCAACGACATCTTCGTGCGCCTCGCCGCCCAGGGGATCGAGACCGTGTCGATGCGCAACAAGGTCAACCGCCTCGAGGAGCTTTTCATGCGCCTGGTCAGCCATTCACCCGCCCAGGGAGCTTCCAAGTGACCGTGCAGCTGACCGAGGCGTCGCCGTCGCGGACCGATCTGGCGCGCACGGACTGGATCGGGTTCCAGACGATCGTCCGGCGGGAGTTCAATCGCATCACCCGTATCTGGGCGCAGACGCTGCTGCCGCCGGCGGTGACGGCGACGCTGTATTTCGTGATATTCGGCAGCCTGATCGGCCGCCGGATCGGCTCGATGGGCGGCTACGATTACATGCAGTACATCGCGCCGGGCCTGATCATGATGTCCGTGATCACGAACTCCTTCGGCAATGTCGTCTCGTCGTTTTTCGGGGCGCGTTTTGGCAAGCATATCGAGGAACTGCTGGTCTCCCCGCTGCCGAACTGGCTGATCGTGCTCGGTTACGTCGCGGGCGGGCTGGTGCGGGGCTTCCTCGTCGGCGGTTGTGTGACCGGTGTCGCATTGTTCTTCACGCACCTGCAGATCCACCATATCGGCGTCATCGCGCTGGCGGTGCTGCTGACCTCTTTCGTGTTCTCGCTCGGCGGCTTCATCAACGGCGTGTTTGCCAAGAATTTCGACCATATCTCCTGGTTTCCGACGTTCATTCTCACGCCCCTGACCTACTTCGGCGGTGTGTTCTACTCGATCTCGATGCTGCCCGCCTGGGCCCAGACCGCGTCCCACCTAAACCCGATCCTCTATATGGTCAATAGCTTCCGCTACGGATTCCTCGGCGTCTCCGACGTCGACGTGGGCGTCAGCTTCATGATCATGGGCGGACTGGCCGTTGTGCTGTTCGTCACGGCGGTCGGCCTGATGAATCGCGGCACGGGCCTTCGCGAGTGAGCGCGCGGCGCCCTGCGCCGGCGACCGTGCGTGGTCGACAAGGCGCAGGTCGCGAAACGCGAGGTATTTCGCGGTCGCCGTGACCGTTGCTCGCCTATCCTTGGCGCTCAAAGGCCTGAGGATGCTCCCATGCAGCGCAAGCTCCATATCGTCGACGTGTTCACCGACAAGCCCTGCACCGGCAACGCGCTCGCCGTCGTGCTGGGCGCGGCCGGGCTGACGACACGGCAGATGCAGGCCTTCGCCCGCGAGATGAACTTCTCCGAGACCACCTTCGTTACCGCCTCCGAGCCGGTCGCGGGCGGCTGGCCGGTGCGCATCTTCACCACGCAGCGCGAGCTGCCGTTCGCCGGGCATCCGGTGCTCGGCACCGCACACGTCCTGCGTACCGAGGTCGCCGGCGCCAGGACGCAGCGGATCATGCTCGATCTGCCATCGGGCCGGGCGCCGGTCGTCGTCGAGCGCAGCGGCAGGGGCGAGCTCTACTGGATGCGCCACCCGGTCGCGACGGTCGGTGG
>CAIMCI010000329.1 GCA_903839465.1 uncultured Pseudomonadota bacterium | reverse complement strand
TGCTGCCGCGGGCGCCGCGACCGCGGCCGGCGCGGGTGCGCTGGCGGCCGGCGCCTGCACGTAGTGCGTGACCGCCTGGCCGCTGCCGTAGCGGCTGATGCGGACCGATTCCTCGCCCTCCCGGATCTCGATCTCGGCGACGCCGGATTCTTCCAGGAGCTCGATCAGCTTCTTGACCTTACGAATGTCCATCGCAGTCCTCGTGGTCGGCCGCCGGGCGGCCGTTCAGACGGTTGACAGGGAGCGGAGTGCTGGCGCTCTGGGCGAGCCGGGTCCGCGTCAGTGGGCGGCAAGGCGCCGCAAGAGCGCCTCCAGGCCGAGTTCGTAGCCGAGTGGCCCCAGGCCGACGATGACGCCGGCGGCGACGTCGGACAGGTAGGACCGGTGCCGGAACGGCTCGCGGGCGTAGACGTTCGACAGATGGACCTCGATGAACGGGATGCCGACGCCCAGGAAGGCGTCGCGCAGCGCGATGCTGGTGTGGGTGAAGGCGCCCGGATTGACCAGGATCCCGCCAATGCCGGCCGCTTTCGCGGCATGGATCCGGTCGATCAGTTCGTGTTCGGCGTTCGACTGGAACGCCAGGAGTTCAACGCCACGGGCCGAGGCCAGGCCCTGCAGCCGGGCCACGAGGTCCGCCAGCGTGCCGCTGCCGTAGACTTCCGGCTCGCGGGTCCCCAAGAGGTTCAGGTTGGGTCCGTTCAGGAGCAGAATGCGCGCCATCCGCCGTGTCCGTGGCCGCCCGTGGACGGGCGAGGCGGCGAGTTAAGCGCAAGTGACGGGGGATGTCTACCACCCGGGGCGGACGAATCGGGCGGTTCGGCGGAGTTCGCGGCCGGTTCCCGGCGGATCGCCAATGTTGCGCGTCCGCAACAGGCGCGGTCAGAAGCGCGGGCGGGTGCCTGCCGTGGCCGCGGCGAGTTCACGCCGTGCAGCGTCGATGTCGAGCTGGCCGGCGTCGACCCGGTCGATCAGCGCCAGTGTCGCGCGCACGTCAGCCTCGTGCAGCTCGCCGAGGTGGACGCTGAAGACCCGGCCGTGGCGGTCGACGAAGGCCGTGAACGGGAAGGCCATGTCCCGGACCCCGAACGCCGCCGCCGCGTCCATGCCGTCCTGCTCGCCGATCAGGACCGGGTAGCGGACGGGCATCTTGGCCAGGAACTGTCGGACATCGTCCGGGAAATCGACCGCGACGCCGAGCACCGTCAGGTCCTTGGCCGCCGGTTCGCCGGCCAGACGGTTGAGGAGCGGGATCTCGCGCCGGCACGGCGCGCACCAGGTTGCCCAGAAGTTCACCAGGAGGAGCCGCCCGTCCCACTCGGCGACCGCGTGCGGGTGACCGGCGGGATCGCTGAGCGTGAAGTCCGGCCGGCGCGCCGGCACCTCGGCCAGCGGACCCGGTGCCGGCGCGGCTTTCAGTTCGTGCACGAGCGGCGCCGGGGCGGCCCGGTGCTGCTGCCAGTCTCGGACGTAGGCGCCGGTGACGGCACCGCCGACGATCACGAGGCCGACGGTGAGCCAGCGCAGGGCGGGAGACACGGCTCAGCGCGCGGCTTCGAAGGACTGCAGGTGCGCCCGGAAGGCGACCGCGTCCTTGAAGCCCACCAGCCGGTAGTCGCGGCGTTCGAGGCCGTCGGTCGAGAAGAACGCCGTGGTCGGCGGACCGATGATGCCGAAGCGGCGCAGCAGGGCCTGGTCGGCGGCGTCGTTCGCCGTGACGTCCGCCTGCAGCACGCGGTAATCGCGCAGGGCGCTGCCGACCGCCGGATCGCTGAACGTGGCGCGGTCCATTTCCTTGCAGCTCGCGCACCAGTCCGCGTAGAAATCGAGCATGACCCGCTGGCCCTGGCGTTCGGCGGTGGCGAGTTCGCGGTCGAGATCCGCAAGGCTCTTGATGCGGTGGAACTCGAGCGTGGCCGCCGTTGCCGTCGAGCCGAAAGCCGCCGTGCGCGCGAGCGGGTGCAGCGGGTCGGATGCACCCGAGGCGGCGCCGACCACGAGCGCGCCGGCGTAGGCGGCGGCGATGCCGGCACAGACTTTCCGCCAGCCCGAGGCCGAGACGCCGCGAAGCCCCACGCGCAGCAGCACGTAGACGAGGCACGCCGCGACCAGCGCGTAGAGGAGGAACGCGGCCCAGGGGGGCAGCAGACGCTCCAGCATCCAGGCGGCAACGCCGAGGAAGGCGACCCCGAACAGGCACTTGACCGTCACCATCCACGGGCCGGCCTTCGGCAGCAGCCGGCCGCCCGAGGCGCCGACCAGGAGGAGCGGCGCGCCCATGCCGAGCGCGAGCGCAAAGAGCGCCGACGCACCGCGCGCGACCTGGCCGGTCTCCGCGATCACGGACAGCGCCGCCACCAGGGGCGGGGCGACGCAGGCGGTCACGACGAGCGACGACAGGGCACCGATCAGCGCGGTCGACAGGAACTTGCCGCCGCGAATACGGCCGCTCGCGGAGGCGAAGCGGGTCTGCAGGCTGGCCGGCATCTGCAGTTCGTAGAAGCCGAACATCGAAAAGGCAAGCGCCACGAACAGGCCCGCGAACAGCACGACAATCCAGGTCTGCTGGAAGACCGCCTGGACCTGGGCGCCGAGCAGCGCCGAGGCGGCGCCGGCCGCGGTGTAGGTCACGGCCATGCCGAGCACGTAGGACACCGACAGCAGGAAGCTCCTGAGCGGTGTAGTCGCCGGGCCGTCGCCGGCGATGATGCCGGAGAGGATCGGGATCATCGGCAGCACGCACGGCGTGAAGGCGAGCAGGAGGCCGGCGCCGAAGAAGACGCCGAGCACCGACCAGAGCCGGCCGTGGGCCAGCAGGCTCGCGAGCTTGTCCTGTTCCGAATGGCCGCCGCCGTCACCGCCGGCGGGGCCTGCTGCGCCCGTGTTGCCGGACAGGCCGCGGCCCACGGTCAGCACCCGGGTCTGCGGCGGATAGCACAGGCCCGCCTCGGCGCAGCCCTGGTAGGTGAGCTTGATCGTCGGCGGGCTGCCGCGGGTCACCGGCACGGAAACGACGAAAGCCTCGGGGTAGATCTGCTGCGGTCCGAAGTAGCTGTCCTCGTGGGTCACGCCGGCCGGCATGTCGGGGGTGCCGAGCACCGTGTTCGCGTCGGCCGGCACGATCCGCAGCCGGTCGCGGTAGAGGTAATAGCCCTTCGCGACCTGAAAATGCAGTTCGGCGCGGCCCGTCGGGCCGAGCGCGGCCTCGACCCGGAACGCCTCGTCGACCGGCAGGAAGCGTTCGTCCTCGTCGCTCGCGCGGTGCTTGATCAGACCCTCGAGCGGGGAGCGGCGGGCCTCCGGCTCGGCGGCCGTGGCCGCGGCGCTGGACGCCGCGGGCTGCGCCCGGGCGACGGGGACTGAGCACAGTCCGGCCGCCAGCAGCAACGCGCCGGCGACGGCGCTGATCCGGCCGGCCGGAGTGGTACCGGCGGGGCCTCGAACGGTCGACATCGGCGCTTACTCCGCTGGCTGGGACGGGTGGACTGTCGCCTGATTGCGACAAAAAACCTTTCTAAACAGAAGCTTAAACCCGAAAGGGTCGTCCTGCAATGGACCGTAGCAGGTGCCGTTAAGTTCCGCCACCGACCCTTGTCACGAATCCGTGGGTTGAAATGGCGGCGAAAGCCCCTATCATTAGCAGCCAGTGCCGGAGAGTGCTAACAAGGGCGGACACGCCCCGGGTTTACCTCGCCGGCAGGCAGCTTGCGGGTGCCTCGCACCCGACCCACTGAATCCACCAGTACTTGTTGAGGAGACTAGACGATGAAGATTCGTCCGCTTCATGACCGCGTGATCGTTAAGCGCGAGGAAGAGGAACGCAAGTCGGCCGGCGGCATCCTGATCCCGGATACGGCGACCGAGAAGCCGGTCCGCGGCAAGGTGCTCGCGGTCGGCAACGGCAAGATTCTCGAGAGCGGCGAAGTCCGCAAGCTCGACGTGAAGGTCGGCGACAAGATCCTGTTCGGCAAGTACAGCGGGACCGAGGTCAAGGTCGATGGCGAGGACGTGCTCGTGATGCGTGAGGAAGACATCCTCGCCGTCATCGACGCCAAGTAAGCACCGCCCCGGCCAAACATCTAACAGGAACCTAAAGACATGGCAGCGAAAGAAGTACGTTTCAGCGACGACGCCCGCAACCGGATGGTCAAGGGCGTCAACATCCTCGCCAACGCGGTGAAGGTCACCCTGGGCCCCAAGGGCCGCAACGCCGTGCTCGAGAAGAGCTTCGGCGCCCCGACCATCACCAAGGACGGCGTCTCGGTCGCCAAGGAAATCGAGCTTAAGGACAAGTTCGAGAACATGGGCGCGCAGATGGTGAAGGAAGTCGCCTCGGCGACCTCCGACGAGGCCGGCGACGGCACCACCACCGCCACC
>CAIMCI010000328.1 GCA_903839465.1 uncultured Pseudomonadota bacterium | reverse complement strand
GCCGCCGATTGCCGGCGCACCGCGGCGGTGACACGTCTGGACCAAGAGGAGCGCATAGCTGCGCATGAACGGCACTTCCATCGTGATCGCCGCGCGGTTTGCCAGGCAGAAGTCCTGCCGCGTCCGGAACTTCTTGATCGCACTGAAAATATAATCCCAGCGCCCGGCATTCAGGCCGGCCGAGTGATCGCGCAGCTCGTACAGAATTTCATCCATCTCGAACGCTGCGAGGATGGTTTCCAGCAACACCGTTGCCTTGATCGTGCCTCGCGGCAGGCCCACGTGATCCTGGGCAAGCACGAAGATATCGTTCCAGAGGCGTGCCTCGAGGTGGTTCTCGAGCTTCGGCAGGTAAAAATACGGCCCGGCACCGCGCGCAATCTGCTCCGCCGCGTTGTGGAAGAATGCCAGCGCGAAGTCGAATATCCCCGCCGAGACCCGCTGACCATCGACCAGCACGTGCTTCTCGTCCAGATGCCAACCGCGGGGCCGGAGGAGTAGCGTCGCGGTCCGCTCGTCCAACTGGTACCTCTTTCCGGCCTCACTGACGTAGTCAATGCTGCGGCGAACCGCCGCATAGACGTTGAGCTGACCCTGGATCTGGTTTCCCCAGCTGGGCGTGTTCGAGTCCTCGAAGTCCGCCATGTAGGAATCCGCGCCGGAGTTGAGCGCATTGATCATCATCTTGCGTTCTACCGGACCGGTGATTTCGACGCGTCGCCGGACGAGCGCCTTGGGCAGTGACGCAATGACCCAGTCCGCGTCCCGAACGTTCTTCGTGTCCGGCAGGAAATCGGGAGCCTCGCCGGCGTCGATCCGGGCCTGCCGGTCGGCGCGGGCTGCGAGAAGCGCCTGGCGTCGCGGCTCAAACGCGCGGTGCAGCCGGGCGACCAACTCGAGGGCCTGCCCCGTGAGGATTCGGTCAAACTGGTCGAGCATCGGCCCGCGAACCTCGACTCCCGACGGCAACGTGGACATGAATGATTCTCAGTTAGACAGACGCAACACAGCTCGTGCTGCAGTGCACATGCTAGAGCACTGTGCGCCCGGGCGTAAACCGTTGCGCCATCCGGACTATCGGTACTTTTTGTACACGGGGTGTATCGGCCGGCGACTGGGAGGAGCGATCGGCGGGTAGACTACCGGTCCATGGACCGGCACACCCAGCTGCGCAGCTTCGTCCTGATCGCCGAGCGCGGCGGATTTGCGGCTGCCGCACTCGACGAAGGGGTGACGCCGGTGGTCATGGGGCGCCGCCTGAGCGCCCTCGAGGAGCGCCTGGGCGTCAAGTTGATGCATCGCTCGACCCGGGGGCTTCGCCTGACCGAGCTCGGCGAGCAGTTCCTGGACCGCTGCCGCGCCACGCTGCGCGACTTCGACGATCTTGAGCAGAGCATCTCCCGCAGCCGGCGCTACGTCAGTGGAGAACTGGCGGTATCGGCACCAGCGGGGTTCGGGCGACGCCATGTGGCACCTCACGCAGCGGCATTTGCCGCCCGATACCCGGGCCTGTCCCTCTCCTTCAATTTGACCGACAGTCTGGTCGATCTGGTCCGTGAGCGCGTGGATCTTGCCGTACGGATTGGCCCGGTCAGCGACCAGAACCTGGTCGTC
>CAIMCI010000327.1 GCA_903839465.1 uncultured Pseudomonadota bacterium | reverse complement strand
TGGCGCCGCGCTTCTTCGGCGCCGCCTTGCGGCGCGATCCGAAGGCGATCGGCGGCGACCCGCTAACGGAAGGGTCCTTCGCCATAGGACTCGGCGACCAGGTTCTCGAAGCGCGTGTACTCGCCGAGGAAAGTCAGCTGCACGTCGCCGACCGGGCCGTTGCGCTGCTTGGCGATGATGATGTCGGCGATGCCACGGCGCGTGGTGTTCACGTCGTAGACCTCCTCGCGGTAGATCAGGAGGATGAGGTCGGCATCCTGCTCGATGGCGCCGGACTCGCGAAGGTCACTCATCACGGGCTTTTTTTCCGTGCGCTGCTCGACGCTGCGGTTGAGCTGGGAGAGCGCGATGACCGGCAGCTCGAGCTCCTTCGCGAGCGCCTTCAGGCCGCGCGAAATCTCCGAGATCTCGGTGGCGCGGTTCTCGGTATTGCCGGAGACCTGCATCAGCTGCAGGTAGTCGACGACGATCAGGCCGAGACCGTGCTCGCGCTTCAGACGCCGCGCACGGGCCCGCACTTCGGTGGGCGACAGCGACGGTGACTCGTCGATGAAGATCGGCGCCTGGGACAGCACTTCGGTCGCGGACGTGATCCGCGGCCAGTCCTCGGCCGACAGCGTGCCGGTCCTCAGGTGCGCCTGGCTCACCCGCCCGAGCGAGGAGATCATGCGCAGGGTGACCTGCTCGGAGGACATTTCCATCGAGAAGATGGCGGCGGGCACCTTGTGCATGATCGCCGCGTTCTCGGCGATGTTCACCGCGAGCGTCGTCTTGCCCATCGACGGGCGGCCGGCAATGATCACGAGGTCGCCTTTCTGCAGGCCGTTGGTCATCCGGTCAAGCTCGTGATAACCGGTCGACACGCCGGTGAAGGCCCCCGGGTTCTGGTGCAGCATGTCGATCCGGTCGATGGTCGCCGGCAGGATCTTCTTGACCTGCTGGAAGCCCTCGCGCGAGGAGGTGCCCTTCTCGGCGATCTCGAAGACCATCCGCTCGGCCTGATCGACGAGTTCGGACGCGGAGCGCCCCTCGGGGTTGAGCCCGGACGCGGCGATCGTGCCGCCGGCGGTCACGAGCGCCCGCAGCAGCGCCCGCTCGCGGACGATCTCGGCATAGGCCCGCGCGTTGGCGGCGCTCGGCGTGTCGCGCGACAGGGTGGCGAGGTAGGCGAGCCCGCCGGCGTCGGTCAGCGTGCCGCGCTTCTCGAGCGCCTCGGCGACGGTCACCGCATCGACCGGGCCCTGCGCCTCGACGACGGTGCCGATCGCCTCGAAGATCAGCTGGTGGTCGCGCCGGTAGAAGTCCTTCGGCTGCAGCATGTCGCCGACCGTGTCCCAGGCCTGGGCATCGATCAGGAGTGCGCCCAGCACCGACTGCTCCGCCTCGATCGAGTGGGGCGGCAGGCGGGCTTCATCGTAGACCGGCGGCGGTGCCGGACGGCGGGGGGCGCCGGGTTGGGCCATGGGACTCCTCAGGCTCGGTCGGGTGGAGCGCTGAGTCTACTACCCCGGCCGGCGGCGGGTAGTCCCCGGTCGCCGGGCGGGACGCCGCCGCGGCGCCACGCCGCGGCGGCCGCGCAGGGCCTCAGGCCTCGGCGTTGACGACGACGGTGATGTCGACGTTGACGTCGGTGTGCAGGTGGACGGTCAGCACGGTCTCGCCGACCACGCGGATCGGACCCTCGGGCATGCGGACCTCGGCGCGCTCGATGGCATGACCCGCCTTGACCAGTGCCTCGGCGATGTCGGCCGTGCCGATCGAACCGAAGAGCTTGCCCTCGGCACCGGCCTTGGCGGAAAGCTCGAGGCGGAAGTCCTTGAGGCCGGCCGCGCGGCTTTCGGCGCTGGCGAGCTCGGCGGCCGCCTTCGACTCGAGTTCGGCGCGCATCGCCTCGAACTTCGCGACGTTCTTGGTCGTGGCGAGCGTGGCGCGGCCGGTGGGCAGCAGGAAGTTGCGGCCGTAGCCGGACTTGACCTTGACGCGATCGCCGATGTTGCCGAGGTTCGCGACCTTCTGCAGGAGGATGAGTTCCATGAGAGCACCTGTCGATTGAAAGTAAATGTACCGTGAAATGACCAGTCAACGCCCGGCGCCACCGGGCGCCGGTTCAGCTATTCCTCAAAGGCGGCGGCCGACCAGCGTCTTCAGACCGTCGCGGATCGGCAGCCAGTTGTCGATGAAGCCCGACACGACGAGCAGACTCTGCACCGACCACGACAGCGCCGGGACAACCAGCGCCGCCAGCAGAAACACCAAGAAACCGGCCGCGTAGCCGAGACCGAGCGACACGCCGCTGAAACCCATAGCCAGCATCGCCGAGTGCAGGATCGACAGACCCTGCAGCATGAACACGCCGCAGAACACCAGGAGCGCATCCCCCGGCAGGCGCGACGCCGAGAACAGCAGGGCGGCGGCGATCGTCACCAGGCTCGCGTAGGCGAGCGTCCGGCCCGCCGACAGCGAGCTGAACGAGGCACCACCCGGCGGCACGTAGCCCTTGCCGCGCGCCCAGTAGACGCCGAACAGCATGCTGACCATCGTGTTCAGCAGCAGCAGCCAGGCGACCAGGCCCCAGGCGCGGGCGAAGGACTCCTCGACGATCTGCTTGTCATCGAGCCGGTGGCCGGAGCCGGCGTTGTCCATCATGTCCGCGACCCGTTCGAGCGTCGGCATCAGCTGTTCCCTGACCGGCCGCCAGACGCCGGCGGGATCGGCCAGCACCACGTAGATCACGACCAGCATCCCGAGCGCCGCCACCGCCGCCATCTGGAACGACAGGTTGGGCGAAGCGCCGCGGGCGAGCAGCCGGCCGATCAGGTACTGCGGCACCAGCAGGCACGTAGCGAGCAGCAGTGCCGGCCAGGGCCCGACGGCCTCGATGGTCAGGCCGACGATGGCGGCACCGGCCAGCAGCAGACCCGACAGCGGCGGCACCGCCGAGGGCACCAGCGACAGCAGCACCAGAAGCGCGCCCGGCACCCAGAGCGCGAACGGCACGCTGGGCGTGAACATCGCCGCGACGCAGACGCACACCAGCGTCTTCGCCCGCGAGTCGGTCAGCCATTCCGCGAACGTGCGGCTCATGTGGCGTATCCGGCGCCAGGCGCCGGTCCCGCTCAGTGCTGGTCGGTGTACGGCAGGAGCGCGAGGAAGCGCGCCCGCTTGACCGCTTCGGCCAGCTGGCGCTGGTAGAACGAGCGCGTGCCGGTGATGCGGCTCGGCACGATCTTGCCGGTCTCGGTGATGTAGTTCTTCAGGGTCGCCAGATCCTTGTAGTCGATGCTCTCGACGCCGTCGGCGGTGAACTTGCAGAACTTCTTGCGGCGGAAATAACGGGCCATGTTTGCTGTCCTCTGTGGATGCGTGCGGGGTGACTATCAGGCGTCGTGGTCGCGGTGCTCGCGGCGCTCACGGCGCTCGCCACGCTCCGGCCGGTCGTCCCGGTCGTCACGATCGTCACGGTCACGCATCTCGCTCTCCGGGTCGGCCGGGCGCGACATCGGGCTCGGCTCGATGACGGCGGCATCCATCTTCACGACCAGGTGGCGAAGCACCGCGTCGCTGAAGCGGAACGCGCCGGTCAGCTCGGCGAGCACCTTGGCATCGCACTCGATGTTCATCAGGACGTAGTGGGCCTTCGCGACCTTGTTGATCGGATAGGCGAGCTGGCGGCGGCCCCAGTCCTCGAGGCGATGCACGGCGCCGTTGCCGGCGGCGATGATGCCCTTGTAGCGCTCGATCATCGCGGGCACCTGCTCGCTCTGGTCGGGATGCACGAGGAAGATGATTTCGTAATGTCGCATGGTCGGCTCCTTGTGGGGTAATGCCGCCCGGCGGACAGACCGGTGCGGCAAGGAGAACACCTCCGCACACCTGCGCGGAGAGCCGGCAAGAGTAATAAATTTAGTGGCTTAACTCAAGCCCCGTTGCCGCAGCGCCTCGTAGAGGACCACCCCGGTGGCTACCGAGACGTTCAGGCTCTCGACGGCGCCCCGCATCGGCAGCGCCACTTCGAGGTCGCACAGCTCCCGGGTGAGGCGCCGCGCACCACTGCCCTCCGCCCCCATGACCACGGCCAGCGGGCCCTTCAGGTCGGCGTCGAACAGCGACTGCCGGGCGTGGTCGGACGTGCCGACCAGCCAGATTCCCAGCTCTTTGATTTCACGCAGAATTCTCGCCAGGTTGACGACCTGGACGAAGGCGACGGTCTCGCCCGCCCCGGCCGCCACCTTGCGCGCCACCGGGGTGAGCCCCGAGGCCCGGTCGCGCGGTGCGACCACGAAGTCGACGCCGGCGGCGTCAGCCGTGCGCAGGCAGGCACCCAGGTTGTGCGGATCCTGGACCCCGTCGAGGACGAGGAGGAGCGGCGGCGGCGCTCCTTCCGGGCGCGCGCCGAGCGCGGCGAGAAACTCGTCCTCGGTCAGCGCCGCGGCGGGCACGACCTCGGCGACGACACCCTGGTGCACGACGCCGGGCGCCAGTTCGTCCAGCACCGCGACGGGCCGGCTCTCGGTCGCCACGCCGGCGGCGCGCGCGAGTGCCAGGAGCTCCGTCAGGCGCTGGTCGTCGCGGCCGCCCTGCACGACGAGCCGGCGCACCGCCGCCGGCCGGCGGGCAAGGACGGCGCGCACGGTGTGCAGC